>JAVBPQ010000088.1:0-57263 GCA_031549525.1 Clostridiaceae bacterium
AGGAAAGCAGCTTCTCCTTTCTAAAATTAATGCGTGCCTATTGCCTTTAACGCCCCTGGCACGCTAGGGTTAAATGCCCTTACCCAATGTTAATAACAGGTTTTTACAAACAACACTATTCCTTACCCTCAGAATTGTTTAATTGTTTGCCTTAGAGCCGCAGACTAGAGCATACATCCACGGGTAACTATATATTCTGCCTTAACGTAGAACTCGAAGTCCTTAGGGTAGTCAATTTGGCTTAATAGCATTTCTGCTTCAAGCCCCTAGCTTTTAGCTATGGGGTGATTGACTTACTTCGTTACTTTGTATACTTTGGCATTTGCAAGATTTATCATTATGTGGCAAGAAGACTCCTACCTCTATAGGTAGTGAGATGAATTGCCTTTTGCGCTAGCAAACTATAAACTATAAAAATTATACAATAGCAAATCCTTGCCTAAATCTATAAGGCAATAAATTTTCAACTCTAATAACCTTTTTAATCTCCTTTAAAGCTACATATGCACCCTTATTTTGAGTACCTCTTACCGTATATATTTTTCCGTCATATACTTTAGCTTTCTTTTCTTTTAGTAAAATTCTAACTTTTGCACACCTTTTGGTTGGCATAAGTGGATTTCCATCTTTGTTTAGAACATATATCATTAGTTAATTCCTTTCAAATAATTAAAAATTATAAAACACTTCATAAGGAAAATCCTTATGAAGGTAAGTCCACATCGCCAATGTTATACAAAGTTTTGAAATAGCAACACTTCTCCTACTCTTCAGAGATGTTTAATCACTATCCTTAGGGCTATGGACTTGTGGAGCATCCATAGGTAACTATCTATATTTATATAACGTAGTCTTTAAGACTGAGGCTATTCAACCAGCTTAATATCAAGCTCCCACTTCTATAAGTGGTAAGTAGTTGACAACATGGATATGATTATAACAAAATAGTAATCATAAAGTAAATTTCACTGAATAATTATAATAATGATTAATTATTTGGAGTGATATTATGCATAAGGATGCTTTTTACCGTGAATCAACTATTTTAACATTTTCTAATATTTGCACAGGTATGCTTGGTTTTTTCTTCTCAATAATTCTTTCTAAAATATTAGGTCCAGAAGGAGTAGGCCTATATGGACTCATAATGCCTATTTACAACTTAATAATATGCTTAATCTGTGGTGGAATCATAGCTGCACTATCTAAAACTTCTGCATATTATTTTGTAAACAACGATTATAAAAACATAAGAAAAACAGTAAAGGTTTCCGCTGGCTTTGATTTAGCTTGGAGTTTGCTCATTGTAATGATCTTCTTCTTTTTAACACCTTTAGTTGGTGAATACATAGTGAAAGATCCAAGAAGTCTATATGCACTAAAAATCATATGTCCAGCCATGATTTTTATTGCAATTTCAAATATACTAAAAGGTTTTTTTTATGGCACTTCTAGAACCATAGTACCAGCTCTCATCGATGTTGTAGAAAAGTTCATTAGAATAAGCTTTTTTGTATTTATATTAAAAGTTACAAAAGCAAAAACTGTAGAAGAATGCGTAACTTTAGCTTATTTTACTCTCTGCATTGGTGAACTTATATCACTTTTATTATTATACATATTTTATTTAATACATATAAAAGGTAAAAATGAAAGCTTCAATGAACAAAGATACTCAAAATTGCTTATGGACGTCCTTATTATAAGCTTGCCTTTATGTGCCTATAGCTTTTTAACTACAGGTATAGGGACAATTTCATCCTTAATAGTTCCAAGGCGGCTTATGATTGCAGGTTTTACATATCAAGAAAGCCTCTCACTTATTGGAAAATTTTATGGAATGTCACTCACTATAGCCTTATTTCCTGCAATCGTAATTACATCTATAAGCACAATTTTAATACCAAATTTATCTCAGATATATGCAACTAAAAACTTTAAAATCATAAAAGAAAGGACTGGGGAAGTGCTCCATCTTTCATTTCTCATTGGACTTGCAACTACTGTAATATGTTTTTTAATCCCTAACGAACTTGGAAGTTTATTTTTTCAAAGATCAGACATCTCTAGTTATATACGATATGCTTCTATTGTTGCACCATTAATATTCGTATCCACGACTTCCTTAAGCATATTAAATGGCCTTGGAAGGAGTACTATACTTTTAAGAAATTCAGTAATATGCTCTATCATTGAGCTTATACTTATATTTATACTTACTTCCATAAGCTCCATAAACGTTTATGGAATAGGCATAGCTTCTATAATAAATAATGGCATACTAATCGCTTTAAACTTCCATGAGATAAAAAAATTCACAACTCCTGATTTTAAGTTTTATGATGTAATGATGAGTTTACTAATAGCCATATTAACATATATTATACTTAAAAGTACACTAACTAGCATAGAATATTTGAACTTTTATATAAAGACCTTTTTACCAATTTTACTAGCGTTTATTGTTATATTAATTGGAGGATTTAAACTAAGCAGTATTAAGATAAAATAACGATATAAATATTGTAATAACTTTTAAAATAAACTACAATTGAGTAAAAAGAATAAGGTGATTGGCTTTTATGAAAAGAATTATTATATCTATTTTAGTTACAATTTTAACAGCTGCTTTTTTATTTTACTTATGGCTCCCTCCAATCAATGTTAAATCCATAAGTTTCTGGGTTTACTATATGTTTTTAAATTTCGCTTTTTCTGTTATATTTTTGACATTAAGCATCAAAGATTCGATTAAAAAAGTTAAACCTCAAAATAAAAAAATAGGCTTTTGGGGAGTATTTATAGGATTTAATCTCGTAATTATCCTTGCTTTATCCGTATGTGGGCTTATATCCATGCCATTTTTTAATGCTAAAACATATCAACTTCAATTAAAGGTTTCAGATGGTGACTTTACGAATGATATCAAAGAAATCTCCATAAACAACATACCGCTCCTTGATAGAGATTCTGCAGTAAGGCTTGGAGATAGAAAAATGGGAGAAGTTGTAGATTTAGTCTCACAGTTTAATGTATCAGATATATATACTCAAATCAATTTTAATAATTCTCCAGTAAGAGTATCTCCTTTAGAGTATGCAGGCTTTTTTAGATGGTTTAACAATCAATCAGAAGGCATTCCTGCTTATATAAAGGTTGATATGGCAAAAAAAGACGCTTCACTTGTTAAACTTGATGAAAAAATTAAATATTCACAA
This sequence comes from Clostridiaceae bacterium, assembly GCA_031549525.1. Taxonomy (GTDB): domain Bacteria; phylum Bacillota; class Clostridia; order Clostridiales; family Clostridiaceae; genus WQUF01. Next base: position 3,219 of record JAVBPQ010000088.1, read on the forward strand.
AGCGAATATCTTCTTAGAAATATAAAAAGATATTTAAGATTTAAATATCCAACCCTCATGTTTGAAGATATTTCATTTGAAATTGATGATAGTGGAAAACCTTATTGGATAGCACCAGTAATTGATAATGAAATTTTTCTATTTGGTGCAAAAGATGTTAAAGGAGCTGTCATGGTAGATGCTCATAATGGCAAAACTACCTACTATAATGTATTTGATGTTCCTAAATGGGTAGATAGAGTATATCCTGCAGATCTTATAATAACCCAAATAAATAATTGGGGAAAATATGTACATGGATTTTGGAATGCAGTTATATCAAAGAAAAATGTCACTCAAAGTACAGAAGGTTACAATTATATCCCAATCAATGACGATGTATGGCTTTATACTGGAATAACATCTGTTACAAATGATGAATCTAATATAGGTTTTGTACTTGTAAACTTAAGAACAAAAGAGACTAAATTTTACTCTATAAATGGTGCAGAAGAATTTTCTGCTATGGAATCAGCTCAAGGAAAGATACAAGAAAAGAGATATACTGCCACATTTCCTATACTTTTAAATATTGAAAATAGACCAACTTATTGCCTATCTTTAAAAGACAATGCAGGTCTTGTTAAATCTTTCGGATTTATATCAGTTGAGAATTATCAAATAGTTGGCATAGGAGATACTATTGAAGATGCTGAAAAGGAATATAGACGACTTCTTGCAAGTGCAGGACTGCTAAGTAAATCACAAACTGATTCTTATAGTGGAAAAATAGCTAATATAAAGAGCTTTGTAAAAGATGGCAATACAACTTATTATATAATTTTAAACACAAATCCAAATATATTTAGTGGAAATGTAAGTAACATAAGCCTACTGCCTCTTTTAGAAGTTGGAAATAATGTCAACATAAATGCTACTATAAGTCATGATAATTATTATGAAATCGTTGATGTTGAAGTGATAAAATAGTCAACAGCCAACTATCCTAAAGGATAGTGGTTTTCTTGCCTAAACTTTATAAAATAAGCAATTAGTTAAACTTTGGTTAAATATAACCAAAATATGACCAATTGCTTATTTTAATATGTAAAAGCAAGCTATATCAATGCTTAAATCACTTGGCGGGAATATGTGGGAATCGAACCCACCTAGGATGGTATTAGCACCCCTGCCCAGTTTTGAAGACTGGCGAGCACACCAGCACTCATCTACTCCCCTAACGTAAAAATATTACCACAAATATTCCTATCATTCAATATTATTTTTTCTTTTTTTAATTTTAAAAGAACTTAAAAATGAGATACTCTCCATTTATAGCTAAACTTGACATGACTTTTAAAATATTAACTATTTAATCGTCTAGTATTGTACTTTCATCTCTATCTTTAGAAGAAGGCAATCTTTTACCAAGTTTAATCATTTCAGTTGCAAGCTCTATTAATTTTTCCCTTAAAATAAATATACAATCAGACTCTTTTGCAATATCCTTTACAATATCCTCTGCAAGAGCTCTGCAACTTGGAGCTCCACAAGCTCCACAATCTAAAAGCGGAAGCCTATTATATATAACATTAATTTTATTTAACATTTCTGATGCAATCTTAATATCTCCATCTAAAGAATATATATCGATAGGTTCTAATTTGCATGTCCATTTTATATTCTCGTAGATTTTATTTAATTCTTCTTTAGAAAGCTTAAGCTCTCTGTTCTTTGCTTCCATCAAATGATTCTTTAAGTTAGCCTTAGCAACAAAAACATTTTCAAAGTTTAAAGGTCCGCCAATGCAGCCTCCATAACAAGCCATAGTTTCAATAAAATCTATATCTAAAAGCTTATCATCTTCTATTTCATTTAATATAGTTATTACATTATGTATCCCATCTACTGCAAAAATATTTTCAGTCTTTAAAGCCATACCCTCTCCACCAGAATTTGCCCAGTTGATTCCCCAAAATCCTGATAAATCGTAATCTTTAGTTATTTTAACCTTATCTAAATTTCTCAAAATAAGAGGAACCACTTCATTAATTGCAATAGCTCCATCTACCTGCGATTTTTCCCGCCCCATAGGAGACTTAATACTGGTATATTTTGCAGCACATGGAGTTAAAAAGAAGATGCCAATATCTTCAGACTTTAATCCTAATTTATCCATGGCCTCTTCCCTTGCCATCTTTGCTGCTATTTCCATTGGAGCATCTATTTTAAGAACATTATCTATTAAATCATGAAAACTTGTTCTTATTAACTTTAAGATTACAGGACATGAAGATGAAATAATAGGTCTTTTTAAATTATTATCAAACAACATACTTTTAGTAACTAAAGACACTACTTCAGCTCCCTTTGAAACCTCAAATACATCATCAAAGCCTATAGATATTAATGCATTTAATATGAAATTAATACTTAATTTATTTTTAAATTGCCCATAAAGTGAAGGTGCAGGAAGAGCAATCTTATATTTAAATGATTGTATCGTATCAAATATGTCGATTTTCGCTTTTTTAGCATTATGAGGACATACTTTTATACACACACCACAATCAATGCATTTTTCAGGAGAAATAATAGCCTTACCATTTGTAACTCTTATAGCTTCGGTAGGGCATTGCTTAATACAGTTTGTACATCCTTTACATTTATCTTTATCAAGAGTAACTGAATGAAATATATTTGTCACCAAGCTTACCTCCTACTCATTAGCTTAAATATGTAGTTAATTTTATCTTAGTTCCTTTTCCAACTTCACTAAAAATTTCAAACTTATCAGTGTTTCTTCTCATATTTGGAAGCCCCATTCCAGCACCAAACCCTAATTGCCTTATGCTATCTGGTGCAGTTGAATATCCTTCAGTCATAGCTAGATCTATATCTTCAATTCCAGGACCATGGTCAATTACCTCAATCTCAATCCTTCCTTCTTCTATATTCACTTCAGCAATTCCGCCGTCTGCATGTATTACAGCATTCATTTCAGCTTCATACATAGCAATAACAGTATTTTTAATTATAACAGAGTTTATTCCTAATTCTTTCAATATCTTTTTCACATTACTAGAAGCTTGACCAGCATTTACAAAGTCCTCCTTGTGTATTTCATAGCTAAATTTCACCTACTCGTTTCCTCCTGATAATCCATTTAATCCACTCTCATATAATTTGCCACAAGCTTCATACATCAATTCCTTTGTCAATATAACCGTTATGTTAAGCTCTTTTGCAAGATTTATCATTGCATCATTTGGTTTTTTGCCCCTTGCAAAAATCACAACTTTCATATCCATAAGTTCAGAAGTCCTTATAACTTGCAAATTTACAAGCCCCGTTATTAAAATTGAATTCCCCTTGCAAAATGCCATAACATCACTCATTAAATCAGCACTACATGCTGTATCTATTTCATAATCTAAATCATGGCACAAAACTATTGCATCCCCATTAAGCATATTGATTATATCCCTAATCTTCATTGATACACCTCCCAACTTTAATTTATATTAAACCTTTACGTTTATTACTGCAAGATTATGAAGCGCTCTTGTACATATTATGTACTTTAAATTATACATTTTTTCATCCACAGGATCATCAATAAATATGACCCCATCAAATTCCATACCTTTTGATAAATATGATGTTATTAATACAGTACCACCAGAATACATATTTTTTTCATCCTCTATGACATTTATATATATCTTTTCCTTCATATATTTCTTTATAAGGTTTAGGGTATCTATATTCTTACAAATTACAGCTATAAACTCAAGCCCTTTTTCTTTATATCTGCTTATTAATGTTAAAGCTTCATCTGAAGCCTCTCTTAAACCTTTTACATGGGTCTCGTATACATTTTCACCTTCACGAATTATAGGTATGTGCATTTTTTTCGAAATAAAATTAGATGCATATTCTGTAATTTTGCTAGTGCTCCTGTAACTTTTATTTAATACAAAATGTTCTCCTTTAAGATATTCCATAGTTATATTATCATAAGGGGGGACTATTTTTTGAGCTGAATCTCCCACCACAGTCATTGATGTACATTTAGTAAGTTCTCTTATGACATAAAACTGCAAAAAAGAATAATCTTGACCCTCATCTATAACCACATGAAGGTATCCATTTACATATGTATTGCCTTTTAAAGACAAAAATATATAACATATAGCTGTTAAGTCTTCATTTGTAAGCTCAGAAAAACTATCAAAGTGATTGAATTTTTTATAAATATCTACAATGTTTCCTGTAGATAAATAGAGCAAAGATCTTTTAAGCTCTATATCATCATTAAGGAGTTTTGTAAATTCTTCCTTCATTTTAAATTCAAATTCAACATCCAAATATTCATGCTTATTTTTATTTAAATTCTCCTTTATCTTCTTCCAAAGCTCATTTCGAGTTTCTCTTATTTTTGGAAAAAGTGTCCTCTTAATCCTATTTATCCTTCTTGAAACAGGTAGGTATGAAAAGTGATGAAAATATAAGCTTGAAAGTTCATCCTTTGACATTATAAGATATCCTCTCAAATCTACATCTTCAAATTTAAAATTATTTTTCTCATAATCTTTTAAAAATTCATCCAATTTAACTTTAAATTCCTCTGAATTTTTATAAATAACAGTATTTTTAAATTCTTCATCTTTTATAATTTTTTCCATATAATCTGTAAATTCCATCATCTTAGGTATATAAATTATATCCTTTACAAACTCAAAAAAGGTCTGCTGAATTATACCTGCTTCTCCTAAAGAAGGTAATACATCCTTTATATAATCCATAAATATCTTATTTGGTCCTAAAATTATAACCTTATCTTTTAGAAGCTCTCTATATGTATAAAGCAAATATGCAACTCTATGAAGAGCTATTGTAGTTTTACCACTACCTGCTACTCCATTTATAATGCAGCTTTCCTCTCTTTTAAATCTTATTATCTTATCTTGTTCTTCTTGAATTGTAGATATTATATCTCTTAATTTTGCAGATGTGTTTTTGCTTAGGACTACCTTTAATATATCATCCTTTATCTCAATCTCTGAATCAAACATCCCTATCATCTTGCCCTTTTTTATAACAAACTGAAATTTTGATAAAACTTCAACATCAACAATCTTATTGTAAGGAGTCTTATAGAAATTTTTTCCTAGTTTCGAAGAGTAAAACAAAGAACAAATTGGAGCACGCCAATCCACAATTACAGGCATTTCTTCGTTCTTTGACATAAGCCCGAACCTACCAATGTAAAAATTTTCTTCGCTAAGTCCTTCTTCAACAAAAAAAACCTTACCAAAGTAAGGCGAATCTTTTAGAATATTAGCTTCCTTTAGCTTTTTATCAATAAATTTAAAACTCTCTTCATATGCATATCTGTTATGATCAAAAAATTCATATAATTTATCTTCATCAAATTTAAATTCTTCTATATCTTGTCTCCTAATTGCCACTATTGATTCAGTTAAGTTTCTTCTCTCATCTATATATCTATTTATTTCTAAATCTAATAATTTTAAAGTTTCCTCAAGTTTAGATTTTTCAAATTCTAAATCCATAAACCTTAAACTCTCCTTAATTTTATAACTTTGATATTCTATTAAATGGGAATATTATAAATTGTCCCTTTCCTTCTATATACTTTGCATCAATATATTTCGTTTCCCAATATCTTGAGTCTAGGGAATTTGATCTGTTATCTCCTAGAAAAAAATAACTTCCTTCTGGAACATCATATTCACCGTATTTTCCTCCATTATTCTGTATATAATCTTGTTCAATCTTTTCATCATTTATATAAACATCTCCATTTTCAGAGACTTTTACATTATCTCCTGGAAGACCTATTAGTCTTTTAACCAATGTTTCATTTAATTCCACAGACTTAAATATAACTACATCTCCCCTTTTTAAATTAGCAGTATTGTAAACCCTTGTAACAATTCCAAAATCTCCTATTTGTATAGTAGGGTACATGGAAGATGAAGGCACTTTCATAATAAAAAAGACATATTTATTTAATAAAAATGCTGCTATAATAGCTATTATAAAGGGAATTACCCATTCATATATAAAAGATTTAGCTCTTTTTCTAATTATATTTTCTTCACTCATAAAATTTCCTCACTTAAATAAACTAAATAATATGATTTAATGTTTATATTATACACTTAAAATATTATAATATCTATAATTCTAATGATGCAAAACAAATAAGTTTAAAGTAAAATAACATTCACATCAATCATTTGTTTTAAAAAAACATATTAATTATCTAAATATCTATACTTTTTATAAACTATAGATTCTAATTATAACATAATTATAAATATTTTTCATATAAATTTAAATACATAATTTTACATGTATTTAAATAATGCTTTTATATAAAACTAAGTATCAAAACTATACGTTTTAAGAATTAAACCTTTTAAAGGTTGGACAAAATTTTGTTTAAATTATATAATATCATTATAACTTCCAGAATAAGGTGAAATAATGAAAAATAAAAAACTATCTACAAAACCAAATACGAAAAAAAGTAAAAATTTTCAAAACAAGAAACAAAAAGTTAGCAAGTCAATAGCTAAAAAACAATTTGTTTCTAAGCATGCTTTAAAAGATTCAACTTATAACATAACAGATAATGTAACCACAAATGTTGAAATTATGAACAATAACAACCTTAAAGCTGCAGATTCTCCTTTTTTGAATAATATTCCTAATAAAATCATCAAAGCTAAAGCTTTGACTGCTCAAAAACCTAAAAACAATTTCGTTGGTCTATTTGAAGAAAATTATGAGGAATCTAACAAAACCCTTGATGATAATATACCTTTAAATAACGAATACGAATCTCATGATGCAGAATCTGAAAAGGATAAATATTACATAAACAACATGTTTTCAAAGACTATGGAAGTAGATCTTCCTATTTCATATGATGAAGAAGATTCATATTATAATATGTTTTCAAATAATGAAGAAAATAATATAAGTATGCTTGATATAGAAGAGCCTGATGATATATTCTCACCTACAAGCAATAAAGAATATTTTTCTGATTTTGAAGATAAGGAAAATCATGAAACGTATTTTGCTAATAAATATAAAAAAAGCTATGAAGATGAAAATAAACCTAATTTGAGTCTTTATTCTGAAAGTAAAGATAGGATGATACCTATTAAACCTATAATAGAGTCCATTGAAACAATAACAGAACCTATTGAATCAATAATAGAACCCATTGAGCCAATAGCTAATGTTAAGAATAATAACAAAAATGAAAAATTTCAAGATTATATACAAGAATTTAAAAAAGATAATTTAGATAAAAAATTAGATTCTCAAGATTTTAAAACAACATTTTTAAAAAAAGATGAAGTAAACTATGTATCTGAAGAATTAAGCACAGATAAAAATTCTGAACTTAATAAACCTGATTCTGAAAATATCCAAGTAATTAATGAAATTTATAATACTAGCAACGTCAATGTTCCTATCTTTAAAGATACCATGCATAAAAATATAAATATAGATTCCTTAGATATTAATGATAATATTAAAATAATCAAAGAAAAAGAAATTGATGAAGGATATAGAACATCAGAAATATTTCCATATGGTTTTTTAAGGGGAACTTTATTTACTATCTTATTTATAATAATAACTTTAGCACTTTTTACAGCTCCATTTGTAATAGCATATATAGGGCTTAGTTTATTGTTTATTGTCTCATCTCTTTTAATAGCTTCTTCAGCATTTGTATATCTTGAAAGATATAATGATGGTATAAGAACCTTAATACACAAGATCTATCCTGAAATACATGAGGTATTTACAAACTACTCATTCATCATCGGTTTTATATCTATAATTATAATTTTTATCCTATTTAAAGTTATATATACAATTCATTCAAATTATTTTTCATGGTGTTTTGGATTTTTGCACAAACAATATGTTGGTGAATTAAAAAATAACGAAAATTAAAATATTTAAATTCAATAATAACACTTTACTATCTTAAAATTATAATAGTAAGGTGTTTTTTTAGTTTGTCTATAATCTATTAATGATTTGAAAAAATTTTTGTGAAAGATTTATGTATATATTGTTTATATAAAAGTATATACATTACAATATTTATGTATTAATTATTTTTTATAGAGGTGAATTATGAAAATTTTCAAAAATAAATATGGAGAAATAAGATCTGGGTGGGATATGCTTTGGGTATCTCTTACTATAATTTTTGGAATTCAATTGCTTGTAAGTTTTGTGCTTTTAGCAATTTCAATTGTAAATCCTAACATATCATTATCATCTCCAAATATTCAGATGATAGTTCAAATAATTTGCACATATCTTTCTATATTCTTTTTGTTGTTAATTTGGAAATTATATCATAAAGATGTATTTATAAACTTAGGCCTTACAAGGAAAAATGGATTAAGTGATCTTATATATGGTCTCATCTTAGGCATAGTTGCCATAGGATTAGTATATAGTATTTTATTAATCTTTAAACAGCTTACCATAGAAAATATAGATATATCCATAATTTTTACTCCTAAATATATATTGTTTATCATTTTATTTATTGGAGTTGGCTTTTGGGAAGAGATGCTCTCAAGAGGATATTATATGTCAATCTTAAAAAGAACAAGAAATATCTACGCTATAATTTTCATTCCTGCAAGTTTATTTTCATTGTTACATATATTTAATCCAAATCCAAAACCCCTAGGTTTTTTAAACATATTTATGGTTGGGATTTTATTTGCACTTATTTTCTATAAAAGAGGCTCCATATGGATGGCAATTGGATTTCATATAACATGGAATTTTTTTCAGGGAAATATTTTTGGATTAAATGTAAGTGGTGTTAATGCTTATAGCATCATAAATAATAAGATAGACGGAAATGAATTTTTAACAGGAGGAGCATTTGGAGCTGAAGGTGGATTGATAACAACTTTAATACTAATATTATTAATTTTAGTGTTTATATCTTTAAAGAAGAAAGAAGGCATTGAATTTTGGAGCATTAAAAAGTTTTAAAAAGCAAACTTTTACCAAAATAAACCTATGGTAAAAGTTTTTTTATTCTCTATTATAAATAAATACAAAAAATGTATTTTATATCTAAAACTTCATAAGATTTTTAAATATGTTTTTATGTATATATGTTGTTATTATCTGTATAAATTTAGTATCATCTACATAGACGTTAATACAATTAATATGTCGAATTTTCATTTTTACTAAGGAGGAAACATTATGTTAAAAAAACTATGGGGTAATGTATTAATAATTTTAATGCTCATCTTTTGCTTTTTATCACAAATGACTGTAAAAGTATCTGCAACTGCTATTTTAAAAATTGTAAAGACTGTGGATAATAAAACTACTTATCCAGGAGCTACTATGAGATTTACTTATGTGGTTACAAACATGGGAATGACCGATATTAGAAATGTAACTGTTTTAGAAAGTTTAATAGATGAAAACTCATTAACTCCAAATTCTGTTGATATTTTGACACCTGGACAATGTACAACTTTTACAGCAACTTTAACCATTCCATCTACTACACCAGCAGGCGTACTATCAAACTCTGCTGTAGCAACTGGAACTTATGGCAATAATCTTACTATAAGAACACTACCATGTTCATTGACTTTTGTAGTAGAAAATAATGGACAATCTGGAATACAAACACCCAATAATAATCCAGTAAACAATAATCAAAACTCAAATATAAGAGTAATAAGCACAGTAAACAACGAAAATCCAAATACTGGTGATATTGTAATATACAATGTTACAGTAAGTAATATTGGTGCAGTTGCTCTAAATAATATCTCAGTTACAGATAATCAGGGTTTTAATACTGTAATTAATAGATTAGAATTAGGTCAATCAAGCCAAATAAATATTCAAAGAACAGTAGTTGAAACAAGTGGTTCATTTACTAACATAGTAAATGTGTATGTTCCAAATGGGCCAAGTGCAAGTGATAATGTAACATATACTATTTGTACAACCCCAACAATACCTACTATTCCAACGACACCAACTATCCCGACAATACCTACTATCCCGACAATACCTACTATTCCAACAACACCAGTAATACCAACAATTCCATCACTTCCAAGAACAGGAGAAAAATGTACATACTCATTATTTGAATATTTATTTAATTTAAAATAATACTGTGGTTGAAAAATTCGAAAAATTTTCATATAATATTCAAACCTGATGCTTCATCTTAGTAAAGTTAAGATGTATAATATATAGAGGTATAAATTCCAGCATAAAACAGTGTTTATAAAATTAAACTCACAGGAGAATATTTATGGAAGAAAAAATAAGAAAGCTTACTCCTTTAGACATAGAGCAATATAATCAATTATTGCGCTATGCATTTATGGTTACAGATAGGACACTTTTTGAATATGGCTGGAATGATGAAAACATCCGTCACTCGAAGTTCCCTGTTTTAGAACGTGCAAATGTATTAGGATGGTTTGATGAGGAAATGCTTGTATCACTTTTTGCAGCTTATCCACTTAAGATGAATATACATGGTTCAATATATGATATAGGTTTTATAACTAGTGTAGCAACTTACCCTGAGTACAGTGGCAAGGGACTTATGTCAAAATTGATGAAAAAAGGTCTTAGCGATATGAAAATAGCAGGGCAAAATTTTTCCCTTTTATGTCCATACTCTATACCTCTTTATCGTCACCGTGGTTTTGAAATCGTCTCTGACAAAATGAGCTTTAGAGTAAAGGACTCCCAAATCCCACAAAACATTCATGCTAAAGGTTATGTGCGCCGTGTAGAGTATGATAGCAAAGATTTAAAAACACTGCATCAACGATTTGCAGAATTGACCCATGGCTGTATTTTTAGAAGTGAGCTTGCATGGGAAGAGTATAGGCGTTGGGACCCTGATGATACAATCGTAGCTATATACTATAATGAAGCAGGCGAACCACTTGGCTATATGGTATATATTTTAATAGATGAAATAATGAATATAAAAGAAATGATTTATCTCAACATGGAAGGACGTATGGGACTTTGGAAATACATTGGTGCCCATATATCCATGATCAATGAGGTAAAAGGTGATAATTATACAAATGAATCTCTAGCTTTTTGGTTAGAAGATAGCGAAATAATAGAAATGTTGTGCCCTTATGTCATGGGTCGGATAATCGATTGTGAAAGTTTTCTTTGTCAATATAACTGGGTAGATATTAAGCGGCAAGACAGTATAAGTTTTGTTGTTGAAGATAACCTTTTAGAATGGAATAATAACTGCTTTACTATTGAGTTTTTGCCAAATGAAAAGCCAAAGCTTAGCTCATGCATCTGTGAAAAGATAGTAAAGCTCTCTATAGGAACATTAACAGCTATGTTGCTTGGTTATAAATTGCCCTCTTATCTTTATACAATTGAGCAACTTGATACAAAAAAAGAAATAGTAGCTCTTTTAGATAATATTATTCCTAAAGGAAAGCCATATATTTCAGATTATATGTAATACAACCACTCTAAAGGAGTAAAAAGGAGCAATAAAGTAAATAAAATCTTTATGCTCCTTTTTCTTTTATATATCATATTTAATAGATAGATACTTTCCTTTTACTTTACATATCTTGCTGCCCATGCTGGTGAAGATGGAGGAATCTTTCCTTCTATAACCTTCTGGAAATATTCACTAGACATAGGAGCTTTTGAATTTAGTAAAACTGAGTTAGTTATTTTTGCAAAATATATTGTACAATTATTTAGCTCAACTTCACCAACACATTCACACTCAAAATATGCACAAGCGTTTTGAGTTATAATAGGTACGCCGTTCATTCCCATTTCAAATTTAACTTTTGAGAATTTATTTTCATTTCTTCCACTTTTATAACCAAAAGGTCTTATAAAATCCAAAGTAGCATCTGTAGTTAAAATAGATGCATTAAACTTTCTGCTCTTTTGAATCAATTCCTTAGTAAAATTTTGATTATAAATACTAAGACAGAAAACACTTGGTTCAGAAGCTACTTGTGTCAAAGTATTTGCAATAAGTGCTGTTCTGTTTTTTTCAAATGCTGAAGTTATTATGCTCATTCCATTTATGAGCTTTGATAAAGCGCTATAATCCATAAAAAACCTCCTTTTGATCATATATTAATATTCAGATTTCTAATTATTTAGCCCAACCAAGAGCTCTTTTAACTGCTTCGTTCCATCCTTTTATAAGCTCTTTGCGTTTTTCATCATCCATATTAGGCTTAAATATTCTGTCAACACTTGCATTTTTAGTTATTTCTTCTTTATCTTTAAAATATCCTGTTGCAAGTCCAGCTAAATAAACTGCTCCAAGAGCTGTACTCTCTATAATAGATGGTCTTAATACATCAACATTTAATATATCTGCTTGGAATTGCATTAAGAAATTATTTGCACAAGCTCCTCCATCAACTCTTATGAGTTTTAATTCAAGCCCTGCATCTTGTTCCATAGCCTTTATAACATCATTGCTTTGATAAGCTAAGGATTCAACTGTAGCTCTTATGAAGTGTTCTTTTTCAACTCCTCTTGTAAGACCTAAAATAGCTCCTCTTGCATATTGATCCCAATAAGGTGCTCCAAGACCTACAAAAGCAGGAACTACATATACTCCATTTGAATCTGAAACTTTATTTGCATAGACTTCAGTAAATGCTGCATTATCTATTATTCTAAGTCCATCACGAAGCCACTGTATAGCAGCACCTGCAATAAACACACTTCCTTCTAATGCATATTCAATTTTTCCATCAATTCCCCAAGCTATTGTAGTTAAAAGACCGTTCTTTGATTCAACAGCTTTTGTACCTGTATTCATCAAGATGAAGCATCCAGTACCATAAGTATTTTTAACCATTCCTTCATCAAAGCAGCATTGGCCAAATAATGCAGCCTGTTGGTCACCTGCAATACCAGCAATAGGAATTTCTCCTCCTAAAACTTCTGCATCAGAATTTCCATATATAAAGCTTGAAGGTTTAACTTCAGGTAACATGCATTTTGGAATATTTAATTCCTTTAATATCTCTTCGTCCCACTCTAATGTATGAATATTGAATAATAGAGTCCTTGATGCATTGGAATAATCTGTAACATGAATCTTTCCTTTTGTTAAATTCCAAATTAACCATGTATCTATTGTTCCAAATAAAAGCTCTCCATTTTCAGCTTTTTCTCTAGCTCCTTCTACATTTTCTAGAATCCATCTAACTTTAGTCCCTGAAAAATAAGCATCTACAACCAAGCCAGTTTTTTCCTTGATCTTTTTATCAAAACCAGATGCTTTAAGAGTATCACAGTATTCAGATGTCCTCCTACATTGCCAAACAATAGCATTGTAAACAGGTTTGCCAGTATTTTTATCCCATACAACAGTAGTCTCCCTTTGATTAGTAATTCCAATTGCATTAATATCAGATGATTTTGCTCCAACTCTCGCCATAGCTTCAGCAGCAACACTTACTTGACTTGACCAAATTTCCATTGGGTTGTGTTCAACCCAGCTTGCTTTAGGAAAAATCTGAGTGAATTCTTTTTGAGCTACACTTATGATCTCACTCTTTTCATTGAAAAGAATACACCTTGAACTTGTAGTACCTTGATCAAGAGCCATTAAATACTTTGACATAAAAAAACCTCCTCTTATTTTTTAAATATGCTATTTTTTGTAAAAATCCTTAGACATCTATAACACTGCAGATTGCTGCTGTGTAAAAAAATTATGGATATACCATAAATTTTTCGAAAATTAGAGAATGAGATCCCACACATCATGACAAGTGGTAGAGATAGACATTGCACCTGAAGACAATGATTCAATCACATCTTCTTTGGTACTTATAAGTCCACCTGCAATAATAGGGCATTTAACTGAATTTTGCATATATTTTATTATCTTACTAGCAGGACCAGGCATCACTTCTACAGCATTTGGTGAACACTCCAATATGCTTTTTATACCAGTTTCTAGTGATTTTGAATCTATGGCAAATATTCTTAAAATCGATAACATTCCATTATTTGCAATATATTTTATATTTGAGTGTTTAATAGTTATTATTCCATTAGGATTTGCTACCTTTTTTAAATAAATAATCCCAAACTGATCACTCTTTAATCCTTCAATCATATCGATATGAATAAAAAAAACTATATTATGTTGCCTTAACTTATTTGAAATATCCTCAATGGTAAGCAAATTACCATATAAGATAAAGACAATCTTAATATCCTTTTCTAAAATATATTTTAAATCTTCATCACATCTTATAGCTCCTATAATGGGATTATCCAGAAGGCAGTCATAAAATTCATTAAAGCTTTGCACTTTTAACACCTCATTTTTAATGAGCAATGTCTTTTATAATAAGTTTACACCACTTCTTTTGTTGCTACAATATCTATTCCTGTTTGAGCAATATTTTTTACGACAACATCACCAATTTTAACTGGAATATCTATAATAATCGATTTTAACTCCCTTGCACATGACATAAGCTTATCCTTTGGTATATAAGTCTTAGATTTAACTGAAACAACTTTTCCACTTCTAGTTTTAACAATAGATGTAAACATCCTCTCAGGAGCAGTTATTTCTTTAATAGCATATTTTTTTCCAATATTGCAGTCATTCCCAGCGACTTTTATCTCATCATTTAAGACTTCTACACTTAACTGGCACCCAACAGGACATCCAATGCATATAAAACTTTTCAAAATATACCCCTCCTCTTAGATTATTTTTCTTCTATCTTTATGCATATATCTTTTAAATTCTCCATCTTATGTTTAAAAGTTATACTCTCCATCTCACCTGGCGTAATTATCCTTTTTTTCTTTTTATATACCTCTTCTTCACCTATATAGGCACATATATAAGAATTTTCACATACTTCATTTGATCTAAAATAAATATCAATTGTATCATCTTTTATAGTGCTTATATCTATAAAATTAGGAATCGTATATCTTACTCCAGATCCTGGAAATACCTTTATAATCTGTCCTTTATCTAAATTTCCCTTTATATATCTAACGGCACTCTCAGAAGCTCTATAGGCTTCTTTTGTTACATTATCCACAAGGTCATGTACATGAAGAACATTTCCACAAGAAAATACTCCTTCAACATTAGTGCTAAGATTATTATCTACAATTGCTCCTCCTGTTATTCTTGATAATTCTATACCTAATTTTTTAGATAATTCATTTTCTGGAATAAGACCTACCGATAAAAGAAGGGTATCACATTCTATTACTTTAGCTGTATCTTTTTTAGGAATTCTATTTTCATCGACTTCACTTATCTCAACAGCACAAAGTCTTTCCTTTCCAATTATCCTAGTGACTGTATGGTTATATTTTAACGGAATATCATAATCATGTAAACATTGAGCAATATTTCGCTTTAAACCGCTTGAATATGGCAATAATTCCAAAACACATAGGACTTCTGCACCTTCTAAAACCATCCTCCGTGCCATTATAAGCCCTATGTCTCCAGAACCTAAAATCACTACTTTTTTACCTGGCATAAGACCTTTCATATTTATATATTCTTGTGCTGCTCCTGCTGTAAATATCCCAGATGGTCTAGAGCCTGGTATATTTATAGATCCTCTCGGTCTCTCACGGCATCCCATTGCTAAAATTATAGACTTAGCACATATCTCAATTATCCCTTCTTCAGTCAAAGCTGATGCTATTTTATCCTTTGTAATATCGATTACCATAGAATTTAATAAAATTTCTATATTTAAATCTTTAACCTTGCTAGTAAAACGATGAGCATATTCAGGTCCTGTCAATTCTTCTTTAAAAATATGGAGCCCAAAACCATTATGTATACATTGATTTAGTATTCCTCCTAATTCCTTATTTCTTTCTACTATAAGGATATTATCAATGCCTGCTTCTTTTGCATAAATAGCTGCAGCAAGTCCTGCAGGTCCTCCACCTATAATAAGTAAATCTACATATCTCACAAATCCACCCCCTTATAGGTTATCCTTCGGAAAACCCATTATAAGCTTTGATTCTCTTCCGAATTTTGTTATTTCAAGAGGAGATAAATTTAATTCCCTGCACATTATCTCCATGACCCTTGATGTACAAAATCCTCCTTGACATCTTCCCATACCTGCTCTAGTTCTTCGCTTTATCCCATCTAAAGTTTTCGCACCTAAAGGTCTCCTTATAGCATCTACTATTTCTCCTTCTGTTATGGTTTCGCATCTGCATACTATATGACCATAAGCTTTATTTGCCTTAATTAGCTCATTTTTATCTTCAAGATTAAGCTCTTTGAAGATTTTAATAGGATTTCTATAAGGATTAAAATTAGCATTTTCCTTTGGAGATAAAATATCCAATATTATATCTGAAATATATTTTGCTATGCTAGGTGCACTGCTAAGACCAGGAGAATTTATTCCTACTGCATTTATAAAATTTTCACCTTCTACCTTTTCGACTACAAAATCCTCTTCATTTTTAATATTTGCCCTTAGACCTGAAAATGAAGTTATAATATTTGATAGTGGCAAGTCTTGAACACTTCTTGATGCAGTATTCATTACTTTTTCTAATATCTCTCTATTTGTATCAAAATCAATTTTATCAATTATATCTTCAGAACTTGGACCTATCAATAGACCATCATGAACTGTAGGAGTTACAAGCACCCCTTTACCCATACTTGAAGGCAACTGAAATAAGGTTTTAGATACATATGGTATTTCAAACTTATCTGTTAAAAGATACTCGCCTCTTCTTGGCACAATGGTGTATTTCTTTTTTGATATGAAGCTACTTATTTCATCACTAAAAAGCCCAGCAGCATTCACAACTACTTTAGCACTCACTTCTCCTTTTTCAGTATTCAATATATAGTGATCTTCTTTTTTAAAAATGTTATGTACCTTACAATTAAACCAAAATTTTACTCCATTTATATAAGCATTTTCAGCGAAAGCTAAAGTTGCTTCATAAGGGGAAATAATTCCAGAAGTTGGAGCATAAAGCGCTTTATAAACGTTATCACTTACATTAGGTTCTATATTTTTAACCTCAGATTTATCTAGTATAGATATAGAAGGCACTTTGTTTTTTATACCCTGATCATACAATTTTTCAAGTTTTTTAACATCTTCTTTTGAAAAACATAAAACTAAGGCACCATTTCGTTTAAATGGTATATTTAACTCTTTTGAAAGCTTACTATACATTTCATTTCCCATCACATTAAAGCGTGCTTTTAAAGTACCTGGCTCTGCATCATATCCTGCATGAACTATTCCGCTATTTGCTTTTGAAGTTCCTTGGGATGCTTCCTCTTCTGCCTCAAGAACTAAAGCATTTAAGCAAAACTTACTCAAATATTGTGCAATTGAAGCTCCTATAATTCCAGAACCTATAATTACAACATCAAACATGTCTACCTCCTTCTTTCTTTAGTCATTTATTTTCAAATTTTCTTAAAAACTTTTTACATATTTTTGGTTATATTCTTGTGAATTATTCGTTATCACGCAATAAAAATAAAAAATCGCCAAAAATAAAACTACAAAGTTCTATCATTGGCGACTCAAAACTCAGCCATTTACAATTAAATTATTGTTTTAATTATATCATCTTAAAATTCTAAAATCAATAAAAAAGTCTACATTTTAGTCTATAGAAATTATCTTTCCAAGCTCTGAGAAATCGTATCCACCTAAGTCTTTTAGTTTACTTTTAAATTCTTCCCCTGTTATAACTTCATAAAACTGCTTAAATAAGTTAAATTCTAAATATTTTTTTGGTAATATTATATCATATTCTTCATCATCAATCTTTATGAAATTTAAATCCATCATCTTTGCTGCAGAATACACAGCAATTCCACAATCAGCATCTCCATTTTTTATGGCTTCTGCTACTAAAAGATGTGTAAATTCTTCTCTATCATATCCGTTTATATCTTCTTTATTTATAGAATATTTTTTTAATAAATAATCAAATAAAATCCTCGTGCCAGAGCCTTTTTGTCTATTTACAAATCTTAATTTTAAGTTTTTAATATCTTCTATTGAATTTATTTTAAAATCACAATCTTTTTTTGTAAGTATTCCTTGAACTCTTTTTACAAATTTCACTATTACCATATCTTCATAGTTTAAGTATCTTTTTATATAGCTTGTATTATACTCTCCTGTATTTTCATCTAAAAGATGAGATGTTGCCATATGGCATTCATTATTCCTTAGAGCTAAAATCCCTCCCATGCTTCCTACATGAGCAGAGGATAAGCTAAATCTTGAATCTTTATCTCGCATTAAATCTCCTGCAATATCTAATATAGGATCGTGACTTCCGATTAAAATTAAGGTATTTTTTATTTCATTTAGTGGTTTTAACATTTTAATCGAAACATTTTCACCTTTTTCATATCCCTCTAAGTTTTGCGGAACTTCAAGAACACCATGGCAATCTATTAAAGACATTATGGAACCTGCCCCTCTTTGAATTGGAGTTGCTATTATATTGTTTTCCACTATGCCAAGTTTTACCCTCACAAATTCAAGATATTTAAGTGAGGATACCACCCTTTTAGATAGTTTAGCTTCTATTTTTTCCTCTTCTTCTTTTATAATGCCTTGGATTTCAAATATCAAAGGTTTTAAAATATATTCTGTTACAAAAAATGAGGACACTGGATATCCAGGTACTCCAACTGTTATTTTGCCATCTATTTCTCCTAAAATAACGGGTTTCCCTGGTTTAATAGCAATTCCATGAACATATACCTTCCCCAACTCTGAAATTGCATCTGCTGTATAGTCTTCCCTTCCTGCAGAAGAGCCTGCATTTATTATTACTATATCGCATTCTTTAGTAGCCTTTGTGAGAACTTCTTTTATTTTATCAAAATCATCTATTACTATATCATAGCATATAGGAATACCTCCCCAAGATTTCACCTGAGCTGACATCATCTTAGAATTAAATTCTACTATATCCCCCTTTTTTAAGTTATCATTTAACTCTACAATCTCGCTTCCTGTGGGTATTATGCCTACTACAGGCGATTTATACACCTTTATTTTTTTTATTCCTCCTGCAATTATACCCCCTATATCTTGAGGGGTTATCCTATGTCTTTTAGGAATTATCAACGATCCTTCTACGATATCTTCTCCTATTGACCTTATATTTTGCCACACAGTTGCACCATTATATATTTTAACCTCATCTTCAGTTTCTCTTATTAAATCTTCTACCATGATGACGCAATCAAAATTTTGCGGTATGGGATCCCCAGTATCAACTTCTATGTAATCTATCAATCTTTTAAGCTTTATATGATTTTTTTCTGATGCTCCATAGGTTTTCTCTGCAACAGTAGCTATTCCATCCATGGCAGAGGAATTATAAAATGGATTTGAGATCTTAGCAAATACCCCTTCAAAGCTTATTTTATCTAAAGAATCTTTCACATCTATCTCTTCATAGCAAGGAGTTATTTTTAAATTTTCCCTGTAAAGGTTAAGAGCATCTTCTAAACTAAAATTAGATAAATAAATATTTTTGCGCATATTTTCCTCCTGAATTTAATAAAGTTTAGCAGTTTTTCTTATTAAGAAAAACTGCTAAAACTAAAATGTTATATCTTCATTACTTTTACACTTTCACCCTTATGAATGCCCTCTAGATTTTTGCTTATAGATATATAACCATGAGCCTTTGACATACATGAGATTACATTTGATTTTGCCATTATAGGTTCAGCATAGGTTTTACCATCTTGATAAAAAAGTTTCACAGGAATAAACTCTTCTCTTCCTTTAGCTTTATGATAATTAATTGTAAATTCTGCAGGAATGTAATATATATCCTCTGTACTTCCATTATTAAAATGGATAAACTTTTCTACAATAGATTTATAAATGAACGTAACAGCAAGTGGATTTCCAGGAAGCCCAAATATAGCTTTATCTTGTACAGTAGCTATGATAGTTGGTTTTCCTGGCTTCACAGCTATTCCATGGCATAAGATATTTACTCCTTTCATAGATGCAATAGCTCTTATTGTAAAATCTTTCTCTCCTAAAGAACTCCCACCAGATATAAGCACGATATCGCACTCATACACAGCAGTTTCCAAGGTCTTTCTTAAGTTCATAAAGCTATCCTTTACTATACCATAAAATGAAACATCACATCTTGCCTTTTTTAATAAAGCACGAAGAAGATGAGAGTTTATATCTCTTATTTCACCTAAAGAAGGCGTTTGACTATGTTCAACTATTTCATCACCTGTTGAAATAATACCCACTTTTATCTTCTCATAAACTTTAATCGAGGTTATTCCAACAGAAGCAAGTACAGCAATGTCATATGGAGTTAAGACCCTATCCTTATAAAACAATGTTTCTTCTTCTTCAATGTCTTCCCCAACTGAAATCACATTGGTAAGAGGAGAAATTGACTCATAAATTATAATCTCATTATCTTGAACAGCATCAGTATTTTCAATCATGACAACAGAATCTGCACCTTCTGAAATCATGCCTCCTGTAGGAACATAACTGCATTGGTTTTCCCATATTCTCTTTTTTGGTGCAAAACCCATATGCACTTCTTCAACTTTATTTAAAATTACAGGCATGCTTTCTGACGCTCCCTTTACATCACTTGATTTAACCGCATATCCATCTACACAAGATCTTTTAAAATGGGGTACATTACAAGGAGATACCACATCTTCTGCAAGCTTTCTTCCTTCAGCCTCTTCAATACTAACCTCACAAGTCTCAAGCTGGAATCTATGGTTTCTAAGGCTTTCCACAGCGTATTCCACATCAATAACCTTAAGCATTATCATCACCTTCTTTTCTTAAAATCTTCTTAACAAGTTCATTTTTAGGAAAATTAAATACCTCTTCTTTTTTACCCATTTCTATTATTTTTCCTTTTTCCATAAATATAATAAAATCTGCAATCCTTTCTGCTTCTAAAAAATTATGCGTAACTAAAATTATCGTTTTTCCTATTGATTTAGAATACACTATCAATCTTTCTGCGCTTATCACACTTTCCATGTCCATATTTGATGTAGGCTCATCTAAAAATATGGTATCTTTTTCTGATACCATAGTTCTAAGAAGGGCAACTTTAGCCTTTTCCCCTCCTGATAATTTAGTGGCATTTTTATTTAAGTATCGTTTTATATCAAAGTATTCCATATAGCTTTCTATTCTCTCTTCAATTTTATCCTGCTTTAGATTTAAAAATTTAAGAGAAAGTGCAATATTATTAAACACAGTATCATTAAATATATAAAAGTTTTGAAGCATTAAAGCAATATCCTTTTTTGCAAGTTTTGTATCTTTTCCATCATAGTTTATTTTACTTTTATCAAAATCTAAAATTCCTGCTAAACAATTGATAAATGTACTTTTTCCGCTTCCATTCATACCTAAAACGGCATATATCTTATTATGAGTTATGCTAAGTTTTTCAACATCCACAATTAATCTACCATCATAATATTTTTGTGCATTTTCAATGTCAATATTCAATATATTACCTCACTATTTTTTGCTATTAAAATTTAATCCTAAATTTATAAAAAAGGATATTAAAAGAAGCACAAAACCTAATAAAAGAGCATTTCCAAAATTACCCTTTCCAGTTTCTAAGGCAATATATGTAGTAATGACCCTCGTATGACCTTTAATATTTCCGCCAACCATCATAACTGCTCCAACCTCAGATATAGCTCTTCCAAATCCCACAGATATTATAGACACTATCTGCCTTCTGCTCTCTTTTATTAATATTTTAAATGCTTGAAACTCACTTGCACCTAAAGAATAGCAGTTTAATTTTATCTCATACCCATTTTTTGATAAATATGTATAAGTTAAGGACACGACTATTGGCATCACGAGTAGAGTTTGAGCAATTACCATTGCAGCTGGCGTAAAAAGTATCCCTAAACTTCCAAGAGGTCCTTTTCTTGAGAGCACTAAATATACCATAAGTCCCATTAAAACTGGAGGGGTATTCACAAATATATTGATAAATCTAACGATGACTAGTTTAATTGTGGATGATGTATTAGCCAAGTAATAAGCTAATATAATTCCACATACACTTGCTATTAATGTTGAAACACCTGATACAAATAATGTTAAAAGAACAATGTAAACCAATTCTCCCATTAAAAATCTCCGAGTTTAATCTATTGGGTCAGGATTAGGTGTAAATAAGCTTTCCCCATATTTATCTTTTCCAAATTCTGAAATCATGTTTATAGCCTTTTCGCTAAACATCCATTGTATAAATTCTTCTGATGCATCTTTATTTTTTAATTCAAGTTTATCATAATTTAATCTTATTATGGAATATTGATTATTTAAAGAAGGATCCTTTTCACAAACCACATCTAAATCTAATTTATCTTTCATAGATAGATAAGTAGCTCTATCTGAAAAAGTGTAAGCTTTCATTTCGCTTGCCATCTGAAGAACATCTCCCATGCCTTTTCCTGCTGAAACATAAAAATCTCCTGAAGGCTCAACTCCTACTGCAGTCCATATGGATTTTTCTTTTGTTTCAGTTCCTGAACCGTCTCCCCTTGAAACAAATTTGCTCCCTCCTTCAGCCAATAAACCAAAAGCTACCTTTATATTATCAGGTGCTTGTTCTTTTATCTTTAATGGATCATCTTTTGGTCCAAGCAAAATAAAATCATTATACATAAGCTGAATTCTCTTTGTTCCATATCCATTATTCACAAATTCTTCTTCCTGAGACTTTGCATGAACAAGTAAACAATCCGCATCTCCATTTTGTGCAAGTTTTATAGCTTCTCCAGTTCCTTTTGCAAGAACCTTCACCTCTATATTTTTATCTTTTTTAAATTCAGGCAATAAATAATCCAAAAGTCCAGAATCTTGGGTACTTGTAGTAGTTGCCAGAGTAATAGTTCTCAATTCATTGCTTGAAGCTTGAGTTGTGGTGTTAACTTCAGTGTTTGAAACAGTGGTGTTCTCAGTTGTAGTGTTTGAAGCGGTGGTGTTTTCAGTCGTTGTATTTTGTTCCGTTGCATTTGAACCAGATTGAGGAGCTGCACAGGAAAAAAGACTAAATAAAATGAAAAGAACAACGCTTAATGATAAAAATTTTTTCATCAATGTTACCTCCATATAATTTTTATAAACTTAGGATGACTATTTTTAAAGTTTATATCCCAATAATTATAATTATAGCATGTGAAGAATGAATTTATATATTATTGGTTTAAAAAAGAGGACATTATTTATTAAAATGAGTGAATTTAAATCTTATGTGACCAATATAGAGTACAATTATAAAAAATTGTTATTTTTAAAAATATTTGATTTAATCTTTAAATTATTATATCATTTCTTTAGTAAAATTAATTTTAAAAATTAGAAAGGAGTAAAGCTACTTAATTTAAAATTGTGAAAAAGTAGCAGGATTTCCCTATGTCTATACTTACAATGACACCAGGACCAACTTATATCCATGAGGATGTAAGAAATGTTTTATCATATGATTTACTTAATCCAGATATTGATGAGAATTTTTATGAGTTTTATTTCAAAACCACGAGAAAGCTTTCAAAAATATTAAACACAGTGAATGAAGTGCTTATACTATGTGGTGAAGGTATTTTAGGCTTAGAAGCAGCTTGCGCTTCTCTAATAGAAAAAGGAGATAGAGTCCTTTGTATAGATAATGGAATATTTGGTAATGGTTTTAAAGATTTTGTAGAAATATATGGCGGAGAAGCTGTTTTATTCACTTGTGATTATAATAAAGCTGTAGATATAGAGGAATTAAAGAATTTTTTAAAAAATGATTCATCCTTTAAGTTTGCAACATTAGTTCATTGTGAAACTCCATCAGGTATCACAAATGATATTAAAACTATATGCCCTTTATTAAAAAGCTATGGAATTTTAACTATAGTGGATACAGTTTCAGCTACTTCAGGAGAAGAAATCGAAGTTGATAATTGGAAAATAGATATTGCATTATGTGCATCTCAAAAATGCCTCTCTGCCCCTATCGGATTGACTTTTTTAAGTATAAGTGATGATGCATGGAATATAATTTTAAAAAGAAAAACTCCTATTGTAGGTTTTTATTGCAACCTTGGAATTTTTAAAGATTGGTATGATAAAAAATGGTTTCCATATACTATGCCCATTAATTTAATCTATGCCCTTGATAAAGCCTGTGATAGATTAAAAGAAGAAGGGGATTATATAAAAAGACATAAAACCATAGCAGAAGCAGTGAGATATGCTATAGAATCTTCAGGACTTTCTTTATATCCTGAAAATGGCTTTTCAAATACCCTTACAGCAATAAAAGTTCCAGATGGAATAATATTTCAGGAAATATATGATGAGATGTTAAATCACCACAATATAATGATTGCAGGCTCTTTTGGAATATATAAAGATAAACTTATACGAATAGGTCATATGGGAGAAAACTGCAGAAAGGAAAAAGTATTTTCTACACTCTATGCACTGGATGAAGTTTTTAGACGAAGAAATGTACTAAATGAAAATAAATTGCACTTAAAATTTGCAGAGAAAATATAATAATTTTAGCTATTAAATTTGTACATGTTAACATATTGACTTAATCCCTATATCGTGTTAAAATTAAAATCGTTCTAGGGGTATAGCTCAATTGGTAGAGTAGCGGTCTCCAAAACCGTTGGTTGCGGGTTCGAGTCCTCCTGCCCCTGTAAAATAAGAGTCCTTAAAAGCCTTGAAATCACAGTATTTCAAGGCTTTTATTATTTTATCCCATATGTAAATTTAAGGTAGAAATATCACTTTATTTCCTCTGTTTTCCCTTTTAGCAAGGTGTCAAATGAGGTGTCAAAAACACTTTGATAATGGAAACCATGGAATCTATTCCAGGGATGTCTTTTATGAATAAGTTCAGTTTTAAATTGTGATTCCTATAAACTAAAAAATAAATTCAAAACTATTGACAACTTAAGACTAAAGTGTTAGTCTTAAGTTGACTAAAGCAATAGTCAAAAGGAGGGTTCTTCATGGAAATTTCAAAGGTTACTGATGGTGAAATAAATATCTTAAACATTCTATGGACAAAAGGTGAAATAAAAGCTACAGATATTGTTAAAATTTTAAAAGAAGAAAAGGGCTGGAATAGAAATACAACATATACATTTATTAATAGACTTGTTGATAAACAAATTGTGGAAAGAAAAGACCCTGGTTTTTATTGCAAGGCACTTTACGATAGAAAGCAAATAGGTGTTAATGAAACTAAATCATTCTTAAATAAAATGTACAATGGTTCAATAAGTATGTTAGTATCTAACTTTTTTGAAAAAGAAAATCTCAATAGTGAAGAAATTTTAGAAATCGAAAATATTATAAGTAAATATAAAGGGGGTTCAGATCATGGTAAATGATGTTTTTCAAAAAGTTTTAGTTTTATCTATTGAAGGAAGTGCTTTAGGATTAATCATATTTTTAATTCTAAAATTAATTGGAAAAACAATTCCTTCGAAAATTAAGTATTTTATGTTTATTTTAGTGTTTGTTAAGCTTGTGTTGCCATTTAATTTTAAAAGTATTTTTAGCATATTTAATTTTTTTAATACAAGTAAAATCATATCAAATGGCAGAAATTTTGGAGAAGCTATATTTTTTAGCGGTTTAAAAATTTCAAATGCAAGCCAAAACTTAGCTAATACAACTCAAAATACAATTAATTTATTTTCAATTTTATCTTTTATTTGGATCTTAGGTATAATTATATTTGCTGCATATATTTTGATGTTCTATTACAATTTAAAGATAAAAGTCTATAAATGCCAACTTGATTTAAATGATCATGAAATTTATGAAATTGCAGAAAGCTGCTTTGATATGCTTTCTATTTCTAAAAAGACTGAGCTTGTTTTTTCCTCTGCAATCAAATCTCCTTTTGTATTTGGATTTGGTGACCCAATTATAGTACTTCCTTACAACTTACCTGAGATTATGACAAAAGATGAATTAAAGCAAGTTATAATGCATGAAGCTACTCATATTAAGTTAAAGCACAATATCATTAAACACATCATTACAATAATTAATATTGTATATTGGTTTAATCCTTTAATTTGGATTTTTGCAAAACTTACTCAAAAAGAAGCTGAATTTTATTGTGATTTTGAGGTTACAAAAAAATATGGCAAAGAAGATAAATCTAGCTATACAAGTGCTCTTCTTTCCATGGCAGCTTATGAGAACAACAATTTAGCTGCTTTATCCTTTGGAGAAAAGAATTTAAAGACAAGGGTTTTATCAATATTAAAAAATAAACGTTTTTCAAAATCAGCTATATTTGTTTCAATTTGCATTATATCTATTTTATCCTTAAGCTTTTTAACTTCAGCACTGCAAGAAAATAGCCTTAAAGTTTCATCTAATAACGAAAATACTACAGAAAATAATACTTCAAATTCTTTGAATATACAAGCTGATAAAGATAGGGTTAATATAAATATTCCAGGAGTTACAATAAGTGCAGGAGAAGATGGTGCAAAAATTAATGTAGATAATTTTAACTCATTAACTCAATTAGATAATTATTTTGATTCAAATTATTTTAATTCAAATAATTTTGATTATTCAGAGGCTTCAGAAAATTCAAATGCTTTTAAACTTACTAAAGACATATTTGATAAAAGTTTTGATTACAATTCATTTAAAAAGCCCTTAGAATACAGTGCTGTACTTAATACTACTAATGCCAATATTAATGATATTTTTATAAATGCTGCTTCTATATTTTTATCATTTGAAAAATCAGATGATAAATTTATTCACTTTATTTTATCTACTGAAAATCAAGCTGAGTTTTTAAAATATGCTTTTTCTATTAATGAAAATGCGAATAAAGTTACATTAAAAGCTGAGCCAAAAGATTCTATTAAAAAATCTTATAAGTATAAAGACAATAATAAACTTTTAATAGTTCAAATTCCTGAAAAAGATATTAATAATTTAGAATTAAATTTATCTTTTTCTTCAGGAAGCATTTTTGAAATTTCATCAAAGAATTTAAATATTAACTCCGCATATTGCAACTTATATGAATATAACAATAAATTAGAAAACTTAAATATTAATACAAGCTTTAGCAAAATATCCACTGAAGATGATGTTTTAAAGAAATTTGAGGTAAATTCTAGCTTTACTGATTTATCTAACACTATTAAAGAAACAAATGATTTTATTTTAATTAATTCTATGGGAAATTCAGCTATTTCCTTTGAAAATGTTCCAGATAATTGCAATATAAATAATAGCATGGGGAATTTGCTCTTAAATTTAAACAATCCAAATGATTTCTCCTTATCAATAACAGGAAATTTAGATCAATTGAATATGCCAAACGACTGGAAAAATCAATCACATGATAAAAATAATTATGAATTTTCTAAAGGATCAAAGAAAAATAATATAAATATAACTACACAAAGTGGAAATGTTAAAGTTTTAAGTAAGTAAAAACAAAATTACCCATAAGGAGATAACATTTAAAAGAGATGATGTTCTAAACTTCATCTCTTTTTCTGCAATCAGACGCTGAGGCGATATTTATTATATTCCTAAATCACCAAGCCATGTAGTTATTTCTCTTTGTGAGTCAGACCCAGGAACAGCAAGACCATCCAGAACATTAGTGTCAGACTGAAGTGCTTGCAAATCCAACACGCTTGTACCAAGTGTAGTTGAGCCGCTTGTGGAAAATGGAACAATTGTCTTTCCTGATAGATCGTATTCCTTCAAGAAGGCTGCGATGGGATCAGCGTAAGTGCCTCTCCAGATGGGATAGCCAATAAATATTGTATCATAATCATTGATATTCTCAATCTTCGATCTCAGCTCAGGCAGCTTGCCCTCGTTGCGGTCTTTATCCACCCGTGTGATTGTATCATCGTGGGCAGTGGGATATTCATCGACGATTGTGATTTCAAAGATGTCGCTTTCGACATTTTGATGTACAATATCCGCCGCAGCTTTTGTGGTGCCAGTCAGGGAATAATAAACGATAAGCGTCTTAGGTTTATTCGGTATTGCAGTAGACCGTTCCGTGTCGTCCAGCTCGCTGGTCTCATCAGGTGCAAAAGAGGGCTGGTTTGA
This sequence comes from Clostridiaceae bacterium, assembly GCA_031549525.1. Classification (GTDB taxonomy): domain Bacteria; phylum Bacillota; class Clostridia; order Clostridiales; family Clostridiaceae; genus WQUF01. The sequence continues at coordinate 31,505 of JAVBPQ010000088.1, forward strand.
TGACACCACACTGTTTGATGCTGCTTCACTTGTGACAGAGCTTTCTTGAGTAGAACTGGATGCATTGGCATTGTTACCAAAACTGCAAGCAACAAGCGATAAGACCGCAGCAATAGCCATAAATGTTAGTAATATTCTTCTCATCATTAATCTCCTTTACTGTAAATCCTTATTCATTTTCATCAGATCTGCAAGGGTTAGCTACCAGTGCTTCATCCAAGCCCCTCAGTTTATCCCAATGCCCATGTGTTATTAAAATCGTCTCTATTCCGCCGATGGACTTAATATAATCCGCCACTTCATTATCGTATTTACCTGGATCGATGAGAATATTCCCTTTATCAGAGCTAATAACCTGAAACGTAGCTGACCATCCTTGTGGGCTGGTGCTGTCAAAACTCCAAACTGTCACCTTGGAGGTGGCTGGGAGCGTTTCTTTGTCGGATACCGATGTTGCTGACTCGGTAGATGACTGCTCTGATGAGGATGGCTCAGCTAACGTACTGCTGGTTATGGTAGTATCTGGTGTATTCGTATTTTCTGAAGCGCTACAAGCTGTCAATGTCAGGGCTACTATAGCTGACATTACAAAAGCAATAATCTTTTTCATCTCATTCCATAATGTGTTATTATGGCAAAAGCGTTCAAACTCAACAAATTCTTTCACACTAAATTTATCTGCCATTTGCTGTGCAGCGTTACACGTTGGTTTGCTTAACATGCGGCATCCTCCCTTGTTGTTCCTTTGCCAGGAATATAGGCTTTTACTTCCTCAAAAAGGCTGTGGAGTACCCTTGTATCCAGCTTATCTCCGTTTTGTGTTGCAAGCACTCCGCTTGGATTTGCTTTTATTATTTCTATGTAATCCATCATGTCTTTCCACTCCTTCGTTATAAATTAGTACGACTGTACTATATTTTTTATTGACAGTATAGTACAAGTGTGCTAAAATGTCAATAGATAAAATAAAAATTTTTTCCGAGGTTGATTTGAGTGAAGAAAGACATTAAAAATGAAATATTGGAAACTGGGATGCGTCTTTTCCGCAAGCAGGGTTATGCTAATGTTTCCATGCGCAATATCGCAGATGCACTTGGGATGAGCGTGGGAAATCTTACCTATCATTTTAAGAAAAAAGAGGAATTAATCGAATCAGTAATCTATGCGCAGCTTGAGAGTTTTGAGCCACCTCCGACGCCAACGACAATCAAGGAGTTAGATGAGTTCTTTGCAAGTGGTGTTGAGGATCAAAAGGGAGACGATTATTTTTTAAGGTACTATGACGAGCTTGCCACGATAAGTCCCAAGATTTATGCAATACAAGTAGCCTCCATAAAAGCTAGAAAGAAAAAGTTGCACGATGCGCTTGACATCCTGCAACAAAAAGGGCTGATAAAACCAGAAGAGATTCCAGGACAAAGAGATGCATTAATTGATGTAATCAATATCATAAAGATTTATTGGACACCATCACAGGAAGCGCTGTCAAGCGCTTTGGATAGCCCTATGGACTGCATTTGGAGCGTACTTTATGAGCTACTGACCGAAAAAGGTAAAGATTATTATCTCAATGAAGTGCGGTTGAGATAACGCAATTAATAGAGGATAATTATACCACTTGCCAGAAAGTTTTAAAAAACGAAACATGAGATTACAATAAGATAGATATCAAAAAATCGGATATATTCGTTTCTTTTTATTTCATTATTTATTCACTTTTTCGTTAAATCTTGTAAAGTGGTGTGTTATAATAAAAATGTATTATTTTTTTAATTTTTTACCACACCCACACTTAAAGAAATAGATCAAGTTATTAAATTATTTCTTGTTAAGCGAGGTAAAAATATGCAACTTACTCATTTTATTCAACAAATGATAAACAATCCTATGCTGCTTATTTCATCGCTTCTTACGTTGGGTGTCATTTTAGTAAATGGTTGGACAGATGCACCTAATGCTATTGCTACTTGTGTATCAACAAGGGCAATTGAAGTGCGTAAAGCCATTGCTATGGCTGCTGTCTTCAATTTTCTAGGCGTTCTGGTCATGACAATCATAAATTCTTCTGTTGCTATGACTATTTACAATATGGTAGACTTTGGCGGCGATGTACACTCAGCAATAATCGCTTTGTGTGCAGCAATGATAGCCATTGTTCTTTGGGCAACTGCTGCATGGTACTTTGGTATACCAAGCAGTGAAAGTCATGCCTTAATTGCTGGTCTATCTGGAGCAGCAATTGCCATACATAACAATTTTTCAGGAATCAATGACGAAGAATGGATAAAGGTGCTGTGGGGACTTATTCTCTCAACCATGCTTGGATTTGTACTTGGTTTCTTTAGCGCTAAATTGACAGTACTATTATTCAAGAATAAAGATCGCATGAAAAGCAGCCGTTTTTTTTCTCGTGCACAAGTTGTAGGCGGAGCAACTATGGCCTTTATGCATGGAGCTCAGGATGGGCAAAAATTTATAGCTGTCTTCTTGATAGGTGCAGCCCTTGCTAGTGGACAATCAGATGCCACAACTTTTGCTGTACCGATATGGCTTATGATTCTATGTTCTGTTGTGATGGCACTTGGAACTTCTGTGGGAGGATATCGAATTATTAAATCTGTTGGTATGGATATGGTTAAATTACGTCCATATCAGGGTTTTGCTGCGGATTTTGCAGCTTCATTATGCCTTTTATTTTCCTCCTTGACTGGTATCCCTGTTAGTACAACACACACTAAAACAACAGCAATTATGGGTGTTGGTGCATCGCGAAGCTTAAAGACTATGAACTGGAACATTGTAAAGGATCTAGTACTTGCATGGGTACTTACCTTTCCAGGGTGCGGGCTTATTGGTTTTTTAATGGCCAAACTATTTTTATGGGTATGGTGAAAAAGTCCACTACACCTTAGGATTTTTGCCAATTTTATGATTTTTAAAAATCATAGTACTTGCTTTTTTATACTTTGATACAAAAAAATTGGACTTTTTCAACATTCCCTCTATATCTGTTTGTCTAGTTGTCTAGGAGATGATAAAATGCCAAAACGACAAAATGATTATTATGAATTGATGGAACGGCTGATTGCATGTAGTGTTCAAGCAGCCAACTTACTTATGGAAATAATGAAAAACTATTCAGAGCATCATATTGCTCATTATCGCGAAAGTATGCACAAAATTGAACATGCGGCTGATGGGTTGCAACATGACACACTTAGAAAGCTTTCTAGAGAATTCATTACTCCAATCGACCAAGAAGATATTGTATATTTGATTCAAATCATAGATGATGTTACTGATGCAATTGATGAAGTTGTGATCGACTTATATATGTTCAACATTAGTCAAATACCGCAGGATGCGCCACAATTAACATTTATCATGAATGATTGTGTTCAGATGTTGCAAAGTGCCATTAGTGAACTTAAACATTTCAAAAAACCAGAAAAGCTTCAAAAAATACTAATTGAAGTAAATGATATTGAGGCTAAAGCAGATGAAGTGTATATTGAGGCAATACGTAAACTTTTCACCTCAGATTACAGTATGAAGGAAATTATAGGTGCTAAATCCATCTATGATAGCCTTGAAAACTGTTGTGATCTATGTGAACATGCAGGTGATATAATAGAACAGATTATAATGAAAAATGCATAATTATAATCATGAAAAAGTCCTTAAAAGCCTTGGAGTGGCAGCATTTCCAAAGCTTTTATCTTTTTTTACGTCATAGACAAATTTAATTGTCTTTAGGCAACTAATAAATTATAATTAATTTAAGAGAAAACCGTTTTTTAGAGACACTCTTCTAAGATTCCCTTAAGACCCTAATACTAAAATTATAGAGTTTAGATTATCTGGCATCTATTTTGCCTTCAAATATCCAATAGAATGGAAATGAAAAGTGTACATAATTGAATTTAGGTTTATCTTTATCATTTAAAATTACTGCTGTCATTCTTATAGGGCATGTATAATTCACACCTGAAGAACATTCTTTTATTACATAGGTTACACTTCTTTGTATCGCAAATAATTTTTCTTCTGATGAGAGACTTGATTTAAATAAATTATCTAATTCTTGCAAAGATCGACCAATAAGATCATCTTCTGTAAAATCTTTTTTTAAAGTGCCCATAATTGTAACCCAAACAACTTTTCCTGATTTAGATGCTATGGCACTTTCTATATCTAAAAAAAAATTGTTCATGTCACCATTTATAAAAAATTCTTTAATATGTTCAACACCCTCATACCATCTATTTTCTGGTCCAATTACATATGGCTTATGATTCTCATTAAAATAGCTTCTAATTAAATCATCTGAAATATTTTCTTTACATCTAAATTCATTTTCAAAGTTTTTTAATAACTCTAAAATATCTTCTGTAATTTTATTATTTTCATATTTTTTAATCTTATTGCTTTGCTTATAATAACTTTCTCTAAACTCTTTTGAGCTTTCAAATCGTTCATCAGGGAAGTTAGATTTTGCCATTGAAAATTGGAGATGAGCAATTTTCCAACAATCCTCTTCTTTCGTCAACACCCCGCTTAAAGCCATTGGCCATAAATATTCTCTAACTTGTTCATAATGATGATGATGAATTAAGCTTAATAACCAGTTTATAAATGTTATTTTCTGTTTTGGTGTAAATTGATTATCTTCTGCAATTGTTTTTATATAGTTGACACGTCTATTATAACCTTCTGATGTATACTCAAAAGTGTATTTTACAGTCCCATTAGTAGAAAAATAAGCCACATTATCATACATTGATATAAATGCATTTTCACAATCTATATTTAAATTTCCCCAATATGTCCAGTCGTCTTTAATTAACTCATTTACTTCATCAAATCCTAAAAATATTTCTCCTGTTGCGGTTCCTAAAACAAATATATCATTGTCATTAACAAAAAGTTCTTTTGTAAAAGAAGAAATATTCTCAAGCTTCCTTTCGCTATATCCTTGTTGAAACTTTCTAAGTATATCTTTAATCTCACTATATTGATATTTTGTTTCATTAAATGAATCATGTTTTAAAAGAGTTTGAAAATCCTCACCAAAATATTGCATTCCAAATTTATTCATTAAATAACCACCTCTCTCAAATTTTATTTTAATATTTTATTTATAATTTTAAATACTACTTTACAAGATTTAAAGAAAAAAGAATAAAAACTTTCCTCAAATTTTCGTATTCCATATAATGTACCCATTATTTGCCCAAATATGCTATACTAAAAATAAAGGAAATTTGATTTTAAATAATAAGGTGGTTATTTTGAAAAATTTAATTTTTTATTTTACAGGAACAGGGAATAGCTTATCATTAGCAAAGAAGCTTGCAGAAAATATTGGAGATACTGCTATATACTCAATAAAGAAAAATTCTAAATTTACAGATAATTTATCTAACTATGACAAAATAGGCTTTGTATTTCCTGTATATTACTATCATGTACCCCCAATATTTGAGAGGTTTGTAAAGACACTAACTTTTAATAAATCACAATATATCTTTTGTGTTGCGGCTTTTGCTGGCGTACTGGGTTTTGCACAGGAACAAATGGAAAACCTTATTGATGGCCATGGTGGAAAAGTTTGCGGACAATTTGCTGTCCGTATGCCAGGAAATGCTATTACAGGCTATGGAGCTTTTCCCCAAATTCTTCAAAATATGCTTTTAAAATCAAGCAATAAAAAGGTTAAAAATGTTGCAAAATCAGTAATACAAAATCAAACTGTAAGAATGAAAGCTCCAAACACGATAATTAAAAGGTTTAAAGAGAGTACACTTAATTCCATTAGCAAGTTTGGAGAAAATGCTGCTAATTTTAACTGCAACGATCAATGTACCCTTTGTGGGAAATGCGTTAAAGTTTGCCCCCTTAACAATATAGAAATAGAAAACAATAAAGTGAAATGGGGAAAATCTTGTGAGCAATGCATGGCGTGTATACAATGGTGTCCAAACAGTGCTATTAACTATGCAGATAAGACAGCAAAAAGAAAACGATATCGCAATCCAGATGTTAAATTCTCAGATATTGCTGGTTCAAATTAGGGGCCCCAGCAGCGAAACAACAAAATTTGCATATTCTCTCGAATTATATTGGCCCACTTCAGGGGGATATGCAAAAACATCCTATTAGCTATTTTAATGTTATATATAATTCTTTATTTAATGCTTTTGCAATCCTTCTTAAAAAAGCAACACTTGGGTTATATTCACCACTTTCAAGCCTACTTATATTGCTTTGCTTTAATCCTGTCTTTTCTGCTAGTTCTTTTTGAGTTATATGTTGTTCTTCTCTTGCTTTTTTTATAGCTTCGATTATTTCATATTCAGCAATATATTCATCATAATATTTTTTGAATTCTGGATTTTTCAATTTGTCTTTTATAAAATCATCTAATTTCATTTATTAAAACCTCCTTTTTACTTATTTTTATTTTCTTCCTTTTCTTTTTCTTGTCTAAAATAATCTTTTCTATATTCTTTAGCTATTTCAATTTGCGCTTTGGGAGTTTTTTGAGTTTTCTTTTTAAAACCATTAGTTATTATTATTTTTTTATCTATTTGAAAAAAATATAAAGTCCTCACTATATCTGTTGCAAGTTTTGTTCTTAATTCAAATATCCCATCTTCTAAAAATTTTGATGTTGGTTCTCTTAATAAATTTCCATTTAGTTGTAATTTTTTTAAATCTATTAATACTTTAGCTTGCAGGTTTAAAGGCAATTTATTAATAAAATTTTGTATTGGACACTCTCCATTTTCTTTCTCATAAAACTTTACTTCAAACATTTTAACCTCTTTTATATTATATGTGCTATATCTTATATTATATATTATATCATAAAAGATATATATTCAATATTCTTTGTATATTGGCCTAAAGATAACATCCGTATAACCAAGTGCAAAATAAAAACCTACACTAAAAATTGTAAGTGTAGGTTCTTAAATATGGGAGCTTGGCCTCAAATAGCAAATATATTATTTTGTTTAAAACTATTTCTGCTGCAGAAACTTAATCAATAATACTATCTTGCTTCATTTGAAGTAGGAGTATTAGGAGCAGTGGAAGTATTAGAAGCATTTGGATTTAAATTGATAATTGGACTTATTCCTTCAGTCATAACCTGAGGCATCTTTCCATCCCACTTGTCTATATATTGTTGTTGTAAAAGCTCTGGTGTCAATTCAGCTTTTTTAATCTTCATAGCTTCAGCTTCACCTTTTGCTTTTTCAATCTGCTGTTCTGCTTGATATTTTACTGCTTCAAGTTTATTTTTTTCCTCCAGTGCTTGCTGCTCTGCAACTTTTTTCCTTTCAATAGCGTCATTAAATGCATCTGAAAAATCATGATTTACTATCATTGTATCTCTAACATATATACCATAACCTGATAATCTTTCTGATAATTCATTTTTTATTTTCAATGAAATTTCTGGTCTTTTCTCTATAAATTCTTCAATATTATATTGTGCTATTACAGCATTTATAACCTCATTTATTGTAGGCTTTATAATAACATCTTTATATTCTCTACCAGTTTTAGTATAAAGATCTCTTACTTTGTCAGGATTTACCGAGTAAATAACTGCTGCATCGATTTTTATTGTTTGAATATCTTTAGAACTTACTTCCATAGTAGAATCTTCTCTCTGCTCTCTTGTTGGTATTTGTATAACAGAAGTTACAAAAGGTGTTATCAAGTGAACTCCTTCATCATATACGTTAACCACTTTTCCAAGCACCACCACCACCCCTTTATTTGAAACATCTACAATTGTTACAGAGTTAAGTAAAAAAACAATTAAACCAGCTATTAATATAACAAAGACAACTACAATTTTTGAAAATTTTGAAATGTTAAAGTAATTTTTCATTATAACCCCTCCAAATAAAAATAATAATTACAATATACTCTTTATATAATATTATATATCTTTTTAAATTTTTATCAATAGCGTTTTAAGTCATTAAAATTACTTATTTCGCTTTCATTTAGCTTTAAGATCATTTACGCTTAATATCTTTACCTTTGCTACTTGTGTGTCAATATTTCTTTAACATTTAATATCATATTTTCTAAACTTTCAGAATATAAATATAAGAATAAATATATATAAAAAAAGGGGAAATGTATATTATGGAAATGATGAATTTATTTGAATCTTATGGCTTTAATGTTAAAACTATTGTTGGAACAAATTTTGAACCTAAAAAGAGAGCCTCTTGTGACCCTCTAAAGCCTGAAACCATAAGCCTTTATAATAATCATGCTTCTTTATCTGAAGAAAGCCGAAGTGAGATTAGAGAGGCTATGAAGAAGGATATTTTAGTTCGAGAAGATAACTTTACAAATAAAGTTAACATTCATGAAAATTTCGAGATGGTTGATATATTTAAATTAACCTGAATCACAAAAAATTTAAAAAGAAGCCTCTCTATGAGACTCCTCTTATTTTTAATTTTTTTCTTTATTCAATCCTCTATTTACCATTTCAACAACTGCAAAGGTTGCAACATCCTCTGCATATTTTTGAGATCCAAATCCTGCATCATAGCCAAGTTCCTTTGCAAGCTCATAGGTTATTCTAGCACCGCCGCATATGAGTATTACCTTATCCCTTATCCCCTCTGCTTCTAAAAGTTCAACAAGCTCTGTGAGGTTTTGAATATGTATATCTTTCTGAGTTACGGTCTGAGAAACCAAAAGGATATCTGCATTTAACTCTATTGCTTTCTTTACAAAATCCTCATTTAAAACCTGACTTCCTAAGTTGTGGGCTTCTATCATCTCATATCTTTCAAGACCATAGTGCCCTGCAAACCCTTTCATATTCATAATGGCATCTATTCCCACAGTATGGGCATCAGTTCCTGTGGACGCGCCTATTACAATAACCTTCCTCTTTATATTCTCCTTAATGTATTTGTTCACTTCTTCCATATTCATGGTGTTTATTTTACTTGCTTGAACTTCTATCTCATTATAATCAACATGCTCAGAGGTTGAGCCATAGACTATATAGAATGTAAAATCTTCTAAAAGAGGTGCATGATGTACAACTGTGGGATTTTCAAAGTTCATCTTTCTTGCGAGAATCTTTGCAGCTTCAATCCCCTTATCATCATCTTTGACTGGAAGAGTAAAGCTTAATTGAACCTTTCCATCGTTCATAGTATCTCCATAGGGCTTTAACCTTGAAAGATCTAATTCTTTACTTATCATCATTTTTCCTCCCTAACATCAAATCCATAAATGGATTGAAATATTGATTAGCCTTTTCATATACTCCAGACAACCCCTTACCTGAGTTTTCAGCCCTCTTTACTCCAGCAAATATACCTTCTTCTAAGGTTTTAAATAAGCCTATCTTCTCTATCCTCTCTAAAAGATCAGAAGTCTTAAGAAGAACCTCCTCAGCTCTTTTCTCTATTATTCCCCCCTCTTTAAATGTTATCTCATCTCCTAAATCTTCCATGGTATTAAATACATATTTTGCATTTTCTATAGATAAAGCTCTATCTGACATAAAAGGAGTATGTATAGCTTCTGTGAGCATTCCTAAAAGGTGTATCTTTTGATTTGTAAGTATTGTTGCTACATTAAATAAAGTATCTTGAACATGGCTTTTAAATATATTCCCTGTTTTAAATTTAGTAGGAGGCATATACTTTAAGGGTGCATTAGGAAATATTTCCCTTGCCATTTTTGCTTGAGCTATTTCAAATAAAAATCCATTTTTAACACTTGGATCTATTTCAAAAGCATGACCAAGTCCCATTTGATTTTCAGGAATCCTTGCAAGATAAGCAAATTGTTCATTTATAAATTGAGAAGCTAAAACAGTATAGGCCTCCTCAACTGCATCTGCTGTGGTTAAATAGTTGTCTTCCCCAGTGTTTATTATTATCCCTGCAAATCCATTTATAGCTCTGGAAAAAAACTGATCTATTAGGGTCCTCTTCATATTTATATCTCTAAAGAGTACCCCATACAATGCATCATTTAACATAACATCTAATCTCTCTAAAGCTCCCATAGCTGCTATTTCAGGCATACAAAGACCTGAACAATAATTACACAGCCTTATATATCTCTTTTCTTCAATGGAAACCTCATCTAATGCTTTCCGCATCAATTTAAAATTCTCCTGAGTTGCAAAGGTTCCCCCAAACCCCTCTTTAGTTGCCCCATAAGGCACATAATCGAGGAGACTTTGGCCTGTTGTTCTTATGACTGCAATGACATCCGCACCTTGCTTTGCTGCTGCAGTTGCTTGGATTATATCTTCATAAATATTTCCTGTTGCAACGATTACATATATGTATGGTCCCTTTTTATCTTTAAACTCATTTAAAAACTCATCTCGCCTTTTTCTATTCATCCTTATTTTTTCTACAGAATTTTCTGCTATATCTAATAGAGCAAGCTTAATGTCGAATATATCTTTATTTTCAAGCTTTGTTATATCTAAAGATTCTTTATCTATTTTATTTGCAATCTCTAAAGGTGTGAGATTTAAATTTATCATAGCATTTCCTATAAAATATGAGGCTCCATTTTCTAAGACTCCTTTATCCACTAGATGGTCTACCAAAATATTAGGAAGAGGAACTCCCATATCATTAACTCCATCTATTCCAAGAAGCCTGCATATGGTCCTTTCCACAGATACAGTGGTATGCTTATCTATAAACTCTTGAGTTTTTAATGCTATATTTTTAGCATGTTCTCTCGATTTTTTTACTAATTCTTTATTTAAATTCATTTATATCTCCTTTTATATAATTCTCTTCTATTGCACATAATATATCAGAGCTTAATCCTAGCAATCTGCAAATATTAAGGGCATCCTTTGGAACTGATTCATTATTTTCTATTTTTATGATTTTATAATCCATATATTGTGAAATTAAATTTAAATAGTCTTCAGGGTTTAATTTCTTATTTTTCTTAAATTCTGAATTTTTAAGACCAGCTACCTGATAATGATTAAATTTTTCATCTGCTACATTATCATAGTGAGTTGACATTAATGTGATGGATAATTTTGAGTTTAAATACTCTCCAATTGATTTTACTATTATAGCCCCTTCATGAGGATTTGTGCCACGAGCAAATTCATCTAAACAAACAAAGGCAAAGCCATGGTTTACATCATTAATAATCTCATTAAATTTGATTATCTCTGCTCCAAATGTGGATAGTCCGGTAGAGATAGACTGCATATCTTCTGAAATTAAGTGTATATGCTGAAACATGCATATGGATGCTTCCTTTGCAAAAACAAAAAATCCCATGTGAAGCAAAAATATATTGAGAACAAAGGTCTTAATAGCTACGCTCTTACCCCCCATGTTGGCCCCTGTTAAAAATGTTGTTCCCCTTTTTAACTCTATTGTTAAGGGAGTAAATTTTCTATTCCTTGATTTTAAGATCTCATAGACTTCTGGATTATATACATCTTTAAAATAGACCATATTAGAATCATTGATGTTTGGATATGTACAATCATATTCCTTAGCAAGATTAGCTTTTGCAAATATTAAATCAAAATTTGCCATGCTCTCTATATTCTTTTTAAAAACTTCTAAATAAGGTCTAAGCTTTTTTGCGATCTCTTCTTTTACCTTTAGTTCCTCTTCTTCTTCAAGGTTTACAATCTTATGCCTTCTATTTCTTAATTCATCTACCTTACTTGAATGTCTATTTAATATTATCGCATCTTCAATATCTCTCTTTAGCGCGCGTATTTTCTTTAATCTATCAGAATATAATTCGCTTATATAAAAGCTTGCTACCCTTCTTTTATCTATATCTAAAATATCTAAAGCTTCTTTTAAGCTTAAAAAATTAATATTAAAAAGATTAAGGTGCTTTATCTTTTTAAAGATATCAAATATATCTTCATTTATAAATAAAAACGACTTTATTTCAAAGAGCTCCACTTCATCTAAAGGGTAATGCTCTATTTTTTTAAGAGACCCCCTAATATTCCTTAGTTTTTTAAAATAAGATTGTAAAGCTTGAAATTCACCTTTAAATTCATCATAGTTATCAATTATTATCTTTATATTGCTTAATTCTAATATCAATAAATCCTTATCTTCAATCTCATAAGGCCTTATTTTTTTAATTTTATCTTTTCCATAGCAAGAGGATAAAGATAATTTATCTAGTATAAAATCAAATCCGATAATTTTTTTTTGAAAATCACTTAAAAAAATCATATAATACCTCTTACTCCACAGCATTCATAATAGGCAGGGAGAGTTTAGATTTAAGCTTCTCTTTAAATTCATCCTTATGAAAATCATAACCTAAACTTGAAAATGGATTTATAAAAACAGCTATTAAGTTTATTTTATTTAACACATATATATTTATTCCCTTAAATAGGAGCCTATCATAAATTTTTTTAGATATAAAAACTTTGCTTCCATCTTCAAAGATAAGCTTTATATCCTTATTTATTTTATTTGAGATTAGAATTTTATTAAATAAGCTATCTAAAATAGCTCCTCCTATAAAGATATACTCAGTGTTATGATCTACATTGTCTAGTATTGTATTGTAATCGTCTAATATATTTTTATTAAAGGCTTTAAAAGAATGATCATGATTTATAAATACGATATTTTCTAATGGGGATCTTTTTAGTAAAATGCTCCTTATCCTATCATCATAAATTGAGTTAAGGCATAAAAGATTGCATGTATTAACGGTTTCTTCGATTACAATATCCATATTTTTATTTAAAGAAGCTCCAGCACATAATATTGTGCCATCTGTTATTGATGGATCTGCCATAGTCTTTCTGCTTAAAGCTCCATCTATTATTATCTTATCTACACCATAACCTTTAAAGATATCGCATATATGTTTAACCTGACTTGTGATGGAAGGGCCGCACAGATATACATAACCGTCGCTTAGAGAGCGCATTATTATAACCTCACCTAGAGGCGTGTTTATATATGTATTTTCTAGTATTTCTTTTGTTATATCGCAATATTTTATTAAATTTTTCGAGGTTGCAATTATTGTATTATACCTCACATAAACAGCAGGTTTTGATGTGTTTGTAACTAAATCCAAAGTTTCACCATCTAAGCCTATAGACGTTAAAGAGAGGGAATGATTAACCCCCTCTAAGTCCTCCATTATTTTATTTAAAACAGTGGTTTTTCCTGCATTCTTTGACATGCCTATAATTGAAATAGAATGATAGCTTTTTATTAAATTTAAAAGCTCATCTGCCATTAGACCTTTTTTTCCTCTCTAACATCTCAGGTTCCATAGATAATTTTTGCCCGCTTATAAGACCTGCAATACCTGTAAGAGGCAGAGGATCCTTTTCTCCCTTGCACACAGGGCAGCTGCAGTTTTCTTTATAATTTTTAGGCTCTATATAGGTTGTAATAACCCCTTCAAAATTTCTTAAAATGGTCTTATTAGGTGCTTGAGAGATTATATAATTTGGCATCACTGGAATTTTACCGCCGCCTCCTGGAGCATCAACTACAAAGGTAGGAACAGCAAAACCAGAGGTGTGACCACGAAGAGCTTCTATGATCTCTATACCTTTTGAAACTGGCGTTCTAAAATGCTCTAGACCTTGCGATAGATCACATTGATAAATATAATAAGGACGGACTCTTATTTTTACAAGGTCATGAACCAATTTTTTCATAACATGAACACAGTCGTTTATACCTGCAAGGAGAACTGACTGATTTCCTAGAGGGATTCCTGCATCTGCAAGCCTTGCACATGCTAATTTTGATTCTTCTGTGATTTCATTAGGGTGATTAAAATGAGTATTTAACCAAATAGGATGATATTTTTTTAGCATATTTACAAAATCCTCTGTTATCCTTTGAGGCAAAACTACAGGGATCCTTGAGCCTAATCTTATGATTTCAACATGTTCTATGGCTCTTAACCTCTTTAAGATATATTCAAGCCGATCATCAGATATTAGAAGGCAATCTCCTCCTGAAATTAAAACATCTCGTATTGCATAGGTTTTAGCAATATAATCTATAGCATCATCGATCTGCTTTTTTGGTAGAATATCATCATTTTGCCCTGCAAATCTTCTTCTTGTGCAATGCCTGCAATACATAGAACATTGATCTGTCACTAAAAAAAGCACCCTATCAGGATATCTATGAGTTAACCCTTTAACTGGAGAATCTCCATCCTCATGGAGGGGATCTTCTAAATCAGATTTTGATTTGTTTAATTCAAAAGCTGTAGGTATAGCCTGTTTTCGTATTGGATCATCAGGATCATCTTTATTTATTAAAGAAAGATAATAAGGAGTAATAGCCATCCTAAGGCTCTCTAAGCATTTAACGATTCCTTCCTCTTCGTCTTTTGTAAGCACAACATATTTTTTTAATTCATCTAGTGTTTGTATGCGGTTTCTCATCTGCCATTTCCAGTCATTCCAATCATCATCAGGTACAAATGGGAATAATTCATTCCTTCTATTCATATTTTCCTCCTCAAAAGAAATTAAATATACGTTTCTTCAAAAATCTTCCTAAGGGCTTTACTTTCTCTTAATTCTGAAAGAGTTATCTCTGCATGGTGTTTTGTATAGCCATTTCCTATAATCATAGTCACATCTTTGCCACATCCTTCTGCCCCTAGTGCTGCTTTTGTAAAACTTGTTGCCATGGAAAAAAAGTATACAATTCCATTATCATGAACAGGCAGTATGCATGACATCTCTGTATTTTCAGTATTTACACAGCATATTGAAATATCATATTCAACTCCATTATTTATTGCTAACGATTTTTCTAAAACATCCATAGGCCGTGTTGCATCTGCTACTATGACTTCATGAAATAACTTATTTTCAATAAGCCTACTTATCTGCTCTTCCTTTCTAACAACTCCTACTACCTTACCTACAGGCCCTACTCTTTTCATAGCTTCAAAACCGCAGAGCATACCAGATTTTCCATTTGCTCCAAGGATCAATACGCTATCTCCTGGCTTTACAAGCTTTGCTGTTTGAGCAGGTGCACCTGCAACATCAAGGGCAGAAAGGGCAATTTCCTCTGAAATATCAGAAGGAAGTTTTGCATATATTCCGCTTTCAAACAATATAGCCTTTGCCTCTACATCTACCCTATCTATTTTTTTATGAATCTTCTTTATCTTCTCAATCTTTAAAGGAGTTAAAGACAGGGATACTAAAGATGCAATCCTATCCCCTACTTTTAAATCCCTATTTAATAAATCATCTCCAATTTGCAAAACCTCTCCTATAAACATTCCTCCTGAACCTGTCACAGGGTTTTGCATCTTTCCTCTTTCTAAAACGATTTTTAATATCATATCCTTTATCTTCTCTTCATCACCTAAAGCTTCATCCTCAATCTGTTTAAATGAAGCAGAATCTATATTAAGAGATGTCACATCCACTAAAATTTCATTTGAATAGATATCATCCATATTATTATCAATTTTTAAAGCTGCCTGAGTTAAAACTCCTTTTGGCTCTATCACCCTGTGAGTTCCATATTTGTTTCCCTTTCTTTGCATACAATTCCTCCTAAACTTCTTTTAATCCAAGTATTCTCCTTGCTTCTTTTGGAGTTGCAATATCTCTTTCAAGCTCTTTTGCAATTCTAGATACCTTCTCCACAAGCTCTCCATTTGATTTTGCAATTACCCCTTTTCTTAAGTAAATATTATCTTCAAAACCCACTCTAACATGTCCTCCCATAATTATAGAAACTGCTGCCATCTGAAATTCATATCTTCCAATGCCAGATACCGTAAATGTAGAGCCATAAGGTATGCTCTCCTTCATAAAAACTAAATCCCTAACCTCAGCCGAGATGCCTCCATTTACTCCCATTACAAAATTAAAATGCATTGGATCTTTTATAAAGCCCTTTTTATTTAACCTGATAGCCATGTCTATCATGCCTTTGTCAAAAACCTCAATCTCAGGCTTTATTCCATAATCTATCATCTTTTTTCCAAATTCTTTTATGGTATTTTCAGTATTTACAAAGATATCATCTCCTCCAAAATTGCAAGTTCCGCAATCTAATGTGGCCATTTCAGGGTTTAACTCTATAGGCTTAAGTCTCTCCTCATTTTTCATACCTACAGCGCCTCCAGTAGAAGGCTGAATTATAACATCAGGGCATATCTTTCTTATGGCATCCATACAAAGTTTAAACCTTGCTTTATCCTGTGTAGGAGTTCCATCATCTTCTCTAACATGAAGATGTATTATAGATGCACCTGCTATATAGCTCATATAAGCTTCCTTTGCAATCTCTTCTACAGTATAGGGAACATTTGGATTCTTTTCCTTTGTAACTTCAGCTCCGCATATTGCAGCTGTTATAATCATTTTCTCCACACTATACCCCTTATCTTTTTCTTTGTTTATCCTTAGTAACTACACAAGTCCCAGTAGCTCTACACACCACTATTGGCTCACCTAACACATCGCATGCTGAATCGTTTACATCTGGTCTTGGAATTATCACCTTCTTAGCTTCAAACCTCATCTTCCTAGATGTGTTCCCTTTTTCTGTTATCTCTCCTGTAGCTTCAATAAAATCTCCTGCATATACAGGTGCAAGAAATTCTACAGAATCATACGCTCTAAATAGACCTTCATCGCCGTCATTTTGTATAAGGAGCTCTGTTGCTATATCTCCAAACAATTGAAGCATCCTAGCTCCATCTACCAAACTTCCTCCATAGTGTGCATCATGAGCGCTCATCCTAATCCTGATTAATGCTTTCATAATAACCTCCTAAAAATTATAAAGCGCTATCTATGCAATTTGCATAGATAGCGCTCCACTTAAATAAAATGGCAAAAATATAACACTAAGTCATACTCTCAAGAGATTTCATATGAATCTAAAATCTCTTTCGGCAGATGACACATTCATTTTTATCATCAGAAATTCATTTCCTTAACATACAAAAATTACCTTGCCATCTGCTCCTCTACCTAATATTAATGTATTAAGAAAATTCAATTTTGTCAACAAATTTTTTTCTCTTGTAAAAAATATAAAATACTGCAACAATATACATAAGAAATTTTTTAAAATTATAAATAATGTGCATGAAAAGAGGACTATATGAAAAGAGAATTTTTTATTGCTGGGCTTTTTATAGCCTTTGACCAAATAATAAAGATATTTATAAAATTTTATGCTATGAATTCTTACATAGTTTTAATTCCTGATGTGATAAGATTTCAGCCTGTTCAGAATACAAATTTAAATTGGGTTGCAAGCATGATAGGAATTACCATGCCTGTAATCTTCATGGTATTCTTTCAGTCAATAGCCATGATTATATGCATACTCTTTTATAAATTTGAAATATATAAAATTAAAGTACCACATATATGGCTTACCCTATCATTTTGTTTTATGTTTTCAGGAATAGTCTGCTCATTTATTGATGTGGTATTCTGGGGAGGAAGCATAGATTTTATAGGGCTATTTGACTGGTTTACTTTCGATACAAAAGATGTATATTTAAATGCAGGATGGATAAGCATGATACTTTTTTCAAATACGACAAGTTACGAAAATTCAAAGGATATATCTTTTAAATCATGGCTTTTTAATAAATTAAAGTTTAAACAATAAAATATTTTTATCCTTTTATAATATATTTTTATTGTTATTCAATAAAAATATATTGACTTTTAGATATAAAGTTTGTAAAATCATATTAAAGATCTTTTAAAAATCTTGGAGGTACTTTTAAATGGAAAAGTCCAAAATATTAAATTTAAAGGATAAGACTATATTTTTTTATAGCATATCTATAGTATTTATTGTTGCAATGAGCTATATCTCTAAAAATATTGATATCTCACATTTAAAATTCTTATTATATCCTGTATCTAAATTCATAGAGATGTATTTTAACATAGAGCTCTTTTTTATAGATGGATTAGGGTATGGTGATATAAACAATTCTTTTATAATTGGAAAAAGCTGCTTGGGTCTTAATTTTTTTATATTGCTGATAGGTATTTTTATACCAAAGTTAATTGCACAAAAAAATAAGCTCAAATCATCCCTATTGTTTATAATAGCTGCATATTTTATAACGATCATAACTAACTTTATAAGAATATCTTCTTCCATATATTTTCTTGGCTTTAATTTTGAGAAGGAGAAATTTTTATTTATCCATAGCTCAATTGGGATTATAACTTATTTAACAAGCCTCATCATAAGCTTTTACTTTATATCAAAAATATTAAAAGAAGGGGAATTAAAAAATGAAAATGAAATTGTATCATAAACCTTTAGTTATACTCTTTGTTGTGATACTTCCTCAAATTTTATTTAATATAGCTATGTCCAATGAAATAGTTTCAAAAAACATATCTATAGCAATAGGTATAGTAAATGCTCTGATATTTTTAGGTTATATGTACATTTTTTTAAAAAACCAGATCAAAAAAAGCGATGTTTCCTTTGTAGATTATTGTATTATAACTTGCTTAGGTGCTCTTCAAACTTTTATTTTAGTTGAATTTATTTCAAAGGGTTTTGAATTATATAAATTTCTCAATATAAACATAAGCACAAACTTACTTTTTCAAATAATAATACTGCTCATCATCCTTTATGGAATAACTGGAATGTATATATGTAAAATAAATTCTGACAAGGAATATTCAATTACAAAAGAAGGCATACTCTTAGTTATCATACCTATAGTATCATATATAGTTTTTAATACTGTTTTAAGAGATAGATACGATATTCTTGATAACTATCTAAGCTTTTTTGCTATAATCATCGCCTATACCATCTTAATACTTGCAATAAGATTTTGCTATGTGATTTTTATAAAAAAGAAACAATCTTATCTTATTTTAAATACCATAATAGTGCTCATAATCCCCCTTACAGGATTAGCTTTAAACAGCTATTTTGGCAATGCTGTTGCAGATTTTTCAAGCATATTTTTCTTTGTGATTCCAATTATAAATATCCTATTGTTGTTTGAAGTAAAGGATACTAAAAAGAGGATGCTTTTATTTTTTATAAAGAGCATAACTTATTCCTACACCCTTTATTTTTTCATAGTCTTTATTCCATTATATCCCCTCTCATTATTTGCACTTATATTTTATGGAATTGGCATATTGATCCTTGGACCATTATTTTTGATGGTACTCCATACCTTCCATTTAATAAATGAATATTTAGCCATGAAAGATAAAAAACTTATAGGAATTTTCATATCAGGGTTTTTAATCATACCTATTGTCTTAACCATTAACTTTTTATTTGATAAACCAAATTTAAAATTAGCTCTCGATGTTATGTATAAGCCCTATGAAAATGTGAATTTAAACCTTGCAAGATTAAATAGGAGTACTAAAAACATCACCTCAAAGCGCACTTCAAGGAGCTTTTTTGATGATAACAACATATTTAGAGGAACCCCTATAATTACATCTTGGTACAATTTTATAGTGGCTAAGGATTTAAATATAAGCAATGAATCTATAGAAAATATTAAAAAACTATATTTAAACAAAGATACCAATTATTCAATAGCTCAAACTCAAGTTGAAGAAGTAAGCTTTAAAAGCGTTGGATTTAGCTTTTACGATATAAATTCTGAAACTATTTATGACAAAAAATCAAAGGAGTTTAGAAGCAAAATCGATTTAAAAATAAAGAGCAATGGACCAGCTGAATATATAACGAATTTCCATATTCCAGAAGGCAGTTACATAAGCAATTATTACCTATATGTAGCAAATGAGAAAAAATATGGTTCATTAACGGATAAGCGAATATCAAATTCTATGTATAATAGCATAGTTAGAAAATCTCTAGACCCAGGAATTATAAATTATATTTCACAAAATACCCTAGAGCTTAAGATATTTCCCTTTAGAATGGACGAGATAAGAGAATCAGGGTTTGAAATAGTGCACAAGGAGCCCATTAAAATAACTATAGATGAACATGAAATAAACCTTTCAAATAGCACCTTTAGCAGTGAAGGTATAGTTGAGAATGAAAATGGACTATTCATACCTTCCTATGAAAAAAACAAATTGCAAAAAATAGAAAGAGAGCCTAAATATAATTTCATAGTGGATATGTCACTAAATAGCGATGTAGATAAGCATGTTGAAAATTTAAAAGCTTTTATAAAAAATAATGATGTAAAAGAAGAAAAGATATGCTTTGCAAATTATGAAATGAAAATAGTACCCTTTGACGATTTAGAAAATCCTTCAAAGTATATGGATAAAAAAGGCGGATTTAATTTTAATCTAGCTATAAAATCTATGCTATTAGATGATGAAAATGGTGCAAACATCATAGTTGTTTTTAGTGATAATCTATATGATGCTCCAATGGTTAACGATCTTATCCATAAAAACTTAATAAGCCCTGATACAAAAGGATCTTATTTTCAAATAGATAAAAATAATATTTTAAAGTCATATTCATTTGTAGATAATAAGCTTTTAAAAGATGTGGATAAAATTAAGCTATATCCTGTATTAAAATACGAAAACTTATACTTAAAAGACGACAATATCTCAGAGGTAATAGCAAAGAAACCACCTATCGTAGATGATATAAGTTTAAATAAAAGCGATTGGGAAAATGGATTTAATTTAAATTTAATGTATAAAGCATCTCAAGAAAATAACAATGAAATAAATAATATTCCATTTGAAATAGTTAAAAAGAGCATAGAGACAAATGTATTAACACCTCTTACTTCTTATATTGTAGTTGAAACAGATGCACAGGAAGAGGAGATAAAAAATAGACAAAATAAATTATTAGAATCAAATGATTACAACAGCATAGAACCAGTAGAGATGAATGAGCCATCGATTTTTATATTCATTTTGGTTTTAATCCTATATATTTTACAGAAATCACTTTTTACATCTTTTAAAAAGAAAGGAAAAACAACATTATGAAAAAAATATTGAGTGTTATCTTTGTTATATTAGGAACTTCAAGCCTTATATATTGCATCTTGAATAATGTAGATGGAATAGGAAGGGCTGCCCTTATCTTAGCTGGTGTGATATTTATATCCCTTGGAACATTTAAAAATATAAAAAGCTAAATCCTTAAATCACTCATATTCAAAATAAGACCTGCAAATTTATGGTTAATTTGTGGGTCTTATATATTAAAAAAACCCTCTATTAAGGCTAGTCCCTTGTGGTAATCAAAGCTTAGATGTATACTAACAGGAAATAGTATTAATCACAAAATTTCATCAACCTTATAGATTATTGATGACTTAGAGGGGTGGAAAATGGAATTTAGGCAAATGAGTTATTTTGTTACAATTGTGGATGAAAATAGTTTTACAATAGCAGCAAAAAAATTGCACATTTCTCAGCCAGCACTTAGCCGTATGCTTAACAGCCTTGAATCTCAGCTTAACTGTAAGCTAATTGAGCGAAAAAAAAAGAAAATTAAACTAACTGAGCAAGGAATTTTTCTTTATAATAAAGCAAAAAAAGTAGTTGAAGAATTTGAAGAACTTAAAGATGACCTTAACACTTATATTTTAAACTCCAAAGATATAGTCCTTGTAGGAATTCCTCCCGTCGTTGGTACTTTCCTTGTTTCATCCGTAGTTGGAAATTTTATAGATGAATATCCAGAAGTTAAAGTGCTTATATCTGAACAAGGTGCAAAACTCGTTCAGAAAAATATACTTGAGGATAAGCTAAATATTGGCTTCACACCTCTTCCCCTTAGTTTAGTTGGTTTTAATGTTTTTCCAATTTATGAAGACGAAATGGATGTAATAGTTCATAAAAATCACCATTTTGTTAAACACAAAAGCCTATCTCTTAATGAATTATCTGAAGAAAACTTTATTTTATTTGATGACACATTTGCTCTGCACGACTATACTATTCAAAGCTGTAGAAATTCAGGCTTTGAGCCTAAAATATTTATAAAAAGCGGTCAATGGGATTTTATACTTGAAATGGTAGCCTTAAAAAAAGGTATAGCAATAATGCCAAGACCTATTGCCAATAGATATAAATCAGATACAATAGTTAAAATTCCTATGAAGGGTGAAGTTCTTAAATGGAAAATAGCTATAATTTCTAAATACAATAGACAATTAAATAAATCTACTAAGCTATTTATAGAATATACCAAAAGTCAACTTTTGTCTTCCAAACATAACCTATAATAATAATAATGATAAATTAAAATTTCATGATTTACTTAAATGATTTTTTTATATTTTAATAACTAAATGTTATGGTTTAATAAGTTTTATATATTTTATTTATATGATTTTTTCATGTATACTTAATTTATATTTTACTAGTTTTTTTAAGGGCTTTGTAAAGGTTTTCGTTTCTAATAATTATTAAAGGAGGTAAAAGATGTTTAAAGAAAAAGTGTGTATTGTAACTGGTGCTGCTAGTGGTATTGGACTTGCTATTGCTAATGGTTTTGTTAAAGAGTCTGCAAATGTAGTAATGTGTGACATTAACGAAGCAAAATTAAAGGAAGAAGCAGAAAAGCTTAATGCAGAATATTTTGCTTGTGATCTTAGTAAAAGAGCTGATTGCAAGGCTCTAGTTGATTTTACTCTAGAGAGGTATAAGAAGGTTGACATCTTGGTTAATGTTGCAGGTATTCAAACAGTTTCTCCTATTGATGAATTCCCTGAGGATAAATGGGATTTTATGATTTCTCTTATGCTGACTGCCCCTTTCCTTTTGACTAAATATGTGTGGCCTTCAATGAAGGAAAACGGTTTTGGCAGAATCATCAACCTCAATTCTATCCATGGCCTTGTTGCTTCTGAATTTAAATCTGCTTATGTTTCTGCTAAACATGGCTTAGCTGGCTTAACAAAAACCACTGCTCTTGAAGGCGGTAAATATGGAATAACAGTGAATTCAATCTGCCCTGCTTATGTAAGAACTCCTCTAGTTGACAATCAAATAAAGGACCAAGCAAAAAATCATGGCATAAGCGAGGAAAAGGTTATCAGTGATATTATGCTTCAAAAAGCTGTTGTTAAAAAACTAATCGAGCCAGATACCATTTATGAAGTTGTTAAATTTTTATGCTCTGATGCAGCAGCAAATATAACTGGTTCAACCATGACAATCGATGGAGGTTGGACAGCAGGTTAATCATTTTTTTAAGCTATATTTTTATAAGTTAAGGGGGGAAATAAATGATAGGTATATTTTTGGGACTAATATTATTAATGTTTCTTGCGTATAGAGGATACTCAATTATTTGGATAGCGCCTATTTGTGCAGCAGTTGTAGCATTAACAGGCGGTTTACCACTTTTAGAAACTTATAAAGTAGCATATATGGATGGATTTGTAGGCTTTACAAAATCATGGTTCCCTGTATTCATGCTCGGAGCTATTTTTGGCAATCTCATGGATTATACAAAGAGCGCAAACTCTATAGCTCTTTGGCTTACAAATGCTATTGGTAAAAAAAGAGCTATACTCAGCGTTGTACTTGGATGTGCTGTATTGACATATGGTGGAATAAGCTTATTTGTTGTTGTGTTCGCAATGTATCCATTTGCTCTTGCTTTATTTAGAGAAGCAAATATATCGAGAAAATTAATACCTGGAAGTATAGCTCTAGGCTCATTTACATTTACCATGACTGCAGTTCCAGGTACACCACAAATTCAAAATCTCATACCAATGGAATACTTCCACACAACCCCTATGGCTGCTCCTATTATGGGTATAACTGCAACTTTAGTTATATTTGGATTAGGTTATTTTTATATGACTTATAGACAAAAAATGTATGAGAAAAAAGGTGAATTTTTTGTTGAAAAAGAAGGTACAAAAGCAGAAACAGCTGATACTGCTAATTTGCCAAACCCCATTCTTTCTATATTACCACTACTTGCAGTAATATTAACATTAAACCTATTTAAATTAGATATAATAATATGCCTTATAATTGGTATACTATTAACCATGGTTCTTAACTTTAAATTATTTAAAGGTTTCACAAGTACTCTTACTAAAGGAGCTACAGGTTCTATTATCGCTATTATAAATACTAGTGCTGCAGTTGGCTTTGGCGCTGTAGTTAGAACAGTTCCAGGATTTAAAAGCTTGACAGATGCTGTTATGAATGTTCCTGGTTCGCCACTTATATCAGAATCTATAGCTGTCAATGTTCTAGCAGGTGCAACTGGTTCAGCTTCAGGGGGAATGGGTATCGCTCTTGCTGCTCTTGGAGAAAAATTTTATCAAATTTCTCAATCAACTGGCATAAGCCCAGAAGCTTTCCACAGAGTTGCCTCTATTTCATCAGGTGGTCTTGATACACTTCCTCATAATGGAGCAGTTTTAACTCTTTTAGCTATAACCGGCTTGACCCATAAGGATTCATATATTGATATATTCTTTACATCTTTACTGATACCAGTTATATCAGTAATACCTGCAATTATATTAGCAAGCTTTGGTATATACTAAAAGTTAATAATGACCTAGCAATAAAATGCAAGGTCATTTATTATTAAAATATGAAAAATAAAAAAGGAGGTATGATTTTGAAGAATAAAATTATCGATATTAAAACCTTTAAAGAATTTTTAAAAGATGATATGTCAATTATGATAGGTGGGTTTATGGGAAATGGCACTCCTGAAATATTAGTTGATGCTATTATTGAAAGCGGTATTAAAAATTATACGATTATAGTAAATGACACAGCTATGCCAGGTGTAGGTACTTCTAAGCTTATAGCTACAAAGAGGGTTAAAAAGATCATAGCTTCTCATATTGGTTTAAATCCTCAAACTGGACAGCTTATGACAGCTAAAGAGCTTGAAGTTGAGCTTATTCCTCAAGGAACACTTGCTGAAAGAATAAGATGCGGCGGAAGCGGTATTGGAGGGTTTTTAACTCCAACTGGTCTTGGGACAGATGTAGAAATTGGCAAAGAAAAAATAACAGTAGATGGTAAAGCTTATTTGCTTGAGCTTCCTCTTAGAGCAGATTTAGCCATCATAAGAGGAAGTATAGTTGATAAATCCGGCAATGTATTCTTTGCAGGAACTACTAGAAACTTTAATCCTCTGATGGCAACTGCATGTGATCTAGTAGTAGCTGCTGCTGAAAAAATAGTTGAAAAAGGTGAGATTGAAAGCGAATCTATCATGCTTCCTGGTATTTTTGTTGACTATATAGTTGGGGGTGAAAAATAATGGATGCTAAGGATATCATAGCAAAAAGAGCATCACAAGAATTATCTGATGGAGATGTTGTTAACCTTGGAATAGGACTGCCAACCTTAGTCGCAAACTATGTTCCAGACGATGTTGAGATCATATTGCAATCTGAAAATGGTATTTTAGGGATGAAAGGTATAGCAGAGGAAGGAGAGAAAGATAAAAATATAGTAAATGCTGGCGGAGTCAATGTCACTGTTAAAAAAGATGCTTGCTTCTTTGATAGCGCAACTTCTTTTGTTATAATAAGAGGCGGTCATGTAGATAAAACCATGCTTGGAGCCCTTGAAGTTGATCAGGAAGGATCTCTTGCAAGCCATATTATACCTGGGAAAATGGTGCCTGGAATGGGCGGTGCTATGGACCTCGTATCAGGCTCTAAAAAAGTAATAGTGCTTACAACCCACACTGCAAAAGGCAACAAACCTAAAATATTGAAA
>JAVBPQ010000039.1:0-5435 GCA_031549525.1 Clostridiaceae bacterium
TTGTAAGATATGGAACTGATTGGTGTCCTCATTGCAAAAATATGGACAAAGTACTAAAACAAATGGAAAAAGAATATGGTAATAAAATTGCAGTCAAATATATAAATATAGAATCTCCTGAAGCAAAACTAGATGTCAAAAAATATAATATACACTCCATACCATTCGTATTATTAATAAATGATAAAAATCAAGAAGTAGGCAGATTCAGTGGATATAAAAATAAAAAAACACTTACTAATCTTTTAAAAAATAAAGGACTATTAAAATAAAAATATTAGCTTAGTTACTTTTTTAAGTATCTAAGCTAATATTTTTAGCTGTTTATATTGTTGCAAGGCTCAAGCAAATGTTTATGGTATTTTATATAAAGCTCAGGATTTGTATCACTAAAATAATCATCTTTATAATCAGATAATGCATCTAAGTTTATTGTAGCTACTATGGTTTCTTTACTGTCAAAAGTCTTTGCTTCTTCTAAAACACCACTGCCATCTAAGGTTAAGCCAATAGGTGCAAAAATACCTGCTTTTCCTGTAAACACTAAAGATCCAATATTTCCAACTAAACTTGATTTCAAACCATAAACAAAGCTTTCCTGAACTCTAGACCATATCCCTCTTAAAGCTAAATAATTATCATATTGTCCTATATTTGCAGTAGGTACAATTACAATTTCTGCTCCTTTTTTTTTAAGTATCTTAAAGGTTTCATAATATGCAGCATCCATGCACATAGGGAAACCTATTTTACCTATTGAAGTATCTAGTACTGTAAGATTTTGTCCTGAAAAAAAGCCTAAAGATTTTTCTCTTTCTAAAAGGTGAGCTTTATTTTGAGTTTCTAAAAGCTTACCATTTGGCCCAAACATAAAATTCTTATTAAAAAGCTTATCTTCTTCCACAACAGGAAGACTTCCTGCCATTATGTACATTCCATATTCTCTTGAAAAACTTCCAAAAACATTTATAAATGTATCTATCAAGTAAGGTGTAAGGGACTTTAAACTTGTAAATACTGTATCTTTAATATACACTCTCTCTTTATGCTCTAAAGGATTTTCTAAAAATCTCTTTATGAATGGTATAAGTCCAAGCAATAAAAGTCCATTATCTTCAGGAAAGCAAATTAAACTTGCCTTTTTTTCTGCAGCTATTTTAATATGTTCATTCATAGCTTCTATGTAATCTTTAATAGTTGAATAGGCATCTATCTTAACCTGTGCAACTGCTACAGTAAGATGTTTTCTATCTACATTAAAAAAAGATTTTTCTATAGATTTTTCTATATTAAGCTCTTTAATGCATTGTTGTATTTTATCAACTGTAACTATTCTCATAAGATAAGTATTTAATAAATTTCCAATAGGTTTTATAAAAAAATTCAAGATAAAAGCTCCCTCCCATGATTTCTATAGAGAGCATAATTAAAGCTTTTATATATAGGAAAATCAGTATATGCATATTGCAAATCTTTAGCTATCAATTCTGCAGATATAACCTTTTTTCCACAGCTCAAAAAACCGCTGTTATCTACTGTAGCCTTACAAGGCCCAATTATACTGCTATATATATTAGTAACATTTACAACAAATATACAATTTTGTTGAGCCTCTTGCCATGGACCTGCAAGAACCATTTCCTTTGAGTAATGTTCTCGCTTTAACACCTGAGAACTAATAACAACTTCCGCCCCCATAGAAGTAGCTATGCGCAAAACTTCTGGTTTATATATATCTACATCAACACATAAAAAAAATTTTCCAAAAGGAGTACTTATTACATTTATATCTTCTCCTCTTTTTAGATCTTTGAAAAGAGTCATGTTAAGGTGAGTTCCTTTGCTTATACTGATGATTTCACCATAAGGATTTATAAGACAAAGGTTTAAAAAATTATTTTCTATAAATAATGGAGGCACAACAAATATTTCATATTTTCTTGCGTAACTTCTATATAGCAAAATATCTTTAGGTGTAAGAGTATATAAAGATATAAATACTGCAAAGTTAACTTTTTCTTTCAATTGTTTAAAGTTATCTATAATCATTATTTTAACATCCTGCAAAACTAATCACCTTTCCATAGAGAACAGTTTCTAAAGTATTTTCCCTATAACTAAATAATATCATTTTTTTCAGTTTTTATAAGCAAAAAAATTGTACTTAAATATTTAAACATTTATTATTATTTTTTAAAATATATTAATTATACTTAAACCAATTTAAAAGGACATATTGCCCTTAGGTAGGTAATATGTCCTTTTTTCTATATTTTCTATACTCTTTTCAAAATCTCTATATTATTGATTATATTTTTAATTATAATAACTACAATAAGAGTAAATACTGACATAAGTGCTATAATACCACTTGTAGATAAATTTAAATAATAGGAAAGCACTAAAGATGAAATTATATTAAAAAAGCTAAAACAAAAACTTGCAATCAAAGTTTTTCTAAATGATAATCTAAGCTGCAAAGCACAAGCTGTTGGCAGCGATATCATAGAGCTTAAAACCAAAACCCCGACAATTTTAATATTAACTGCAATAGCTGCTGCTACTAAAATAGAATAGATATAATTTATGAGCTTTGTATTTATTCCTGAAATTTTTGCTCCTTCTTCATCAAAAGTAGTGTAGATCAATTTATTATAAAATATCCCTATTAAAGCTAATGTCATAATGGTTAAAATACATACCATTATAATTTCACCTCTAGATACCGTTAAGATACTTCCAAATAAAAATGAATTTATATTTGATTTTAATTTACCTGAGCTCATAATTGTAAGAGCGATTCCCGTACCTAATGAAAGTATGATAACCATTATTAATTCAAAATATTTTTTATAATAATTTCTAAGAGTTTCTCCAAGTATTCCAAAGCTTATAGAAAAAATAAGAGCAACTAAAAGAGGATCAAATCCTAACAAAATTCCCACGGAAACACCTGCTAAAGAGCCATGAGCAAGGGTATCTCCTACCATGGAATATCCCTTTAGCACTGCAAATAAACCAATACTTGTACAAAGAATACTTATTAAAATACCTATAAAAAACGCATTTATCATAAAGTCATATTTAAACATAAAACACCTTCTTTGATCCATTGTTTAAAATCAATTCATAAGAATAATTATCTCTAAAATAAAGTATTTTATTTGACATTTCATTTATAAACGAAAAATTATGTTCAACAACTACCATAGTAAGTTTATCTTCCATATTTTTCTTATGTAATATCTTTTTTACCTTCTTTAAACTTTCAGAATCCATACCAGTAGAAGGTTCATCAAGAAAAATTATATCGGGATTTCCAACTAAAGCCCTGCATAAAAAAAGCCTCTGTCTCTCCCCTCCTGATAAATTTCCAATAAGTTCCTCTCTTAAGCTACAAAGGTCTAAAAGATGCATTTCTTTTTCAATATAATTTTTATCTTTGATTTTAAGTGTTTTTCTGTGGCAATTTAAAAATTCATAGACAGAAAGTGGAAATGACATATTTATATTATCTAAGTTTTGAGGAACATAGGATATTTTTTTAGAATCTATAATTATCTCTCCTGATGTTTTAGCTAGCAAATTAAGCAATATCTTTAATAATGTACTCTTTCCTGAGCCATTTGCACCTGTTATGCTTAAAAAATCTCCTTTATCTATATTGAGGTTTAAGTTTTTTATTATATATTCATTTGAAGCTTTGTATTTATAATTTAAGTTTTTTATTTGAATCATGAATTTCTCCAGAATTATCTTAATAAATATATTATTGACATGAATGTCCTCATACAATACTATAATTATAGACTTAAATGCGAAAAAATTGCAACTAGACTAGAAAGGAATTTTTATGAAAAAAATTTTGTTTTTTATAACTTTAATATTTGTACTTGCTGGATGTACATCAGATTATTCTTCTAATTCTAATCATAAAAATCCAGATTTAACATATTCAAAAGCTATGATATCTATAAATCCCATAAAAGAGATAGCTTATGAAATAGGTGGAGGGAAAATTGAATTTTCAAGTTTTGTTCCCCAAGGTGTTGAGATTCATGATTACGAACCTAAGATAAATGATATGAAAGTTTTAGAGGAATATGATGCTTTTATATATAATGGTGTTGATATGGAGCCTTGGATTGATAAGGTTTTAGAAGCTTCTCCTAAAAATCTTATTTCTTACAACCTTTCAGATGGATATGATATTATTATAAAAGATGGAGTAAAGGACCCTCATATATGGATGAGTATATCTGGTGCAATTTATTATGGAGAGAAGATAAAGGATATTTTATCTGAAAACGATCCTACAAATAAAGCATTATATGAAGAAAATTTTAAAATATTTAAAAAGAATGCAAATGATCTTATAGACAAATATAGAGAGCTATTTTTAAATCTTAAAAATAAAAATTTAATTACAGCACATGAAGCTTTTAACTACTTAGCAAGGGATTTTTCTCTAAACGCAAAAAGCATAGAAGATATATTCTCATCAGGAGAACCGAATGCTAAGAGCATGTCTAATCTAGTCGATTATTGCAGGGAAAATAATGTTAAGGTTATTTTTAATGAAGAGATGATGAGTAAAGAAATAACAGATACCTTAGCAAAAGAAGTAGGAGCTGAGGTGTTAATTATTGATACTTTAGAATATGAAAATAAAGACTTAAAAGGCTATATAAATAGAATGACAAATAATTTAAACGTTATATATGAAGGTCTCTCTAAAATTTAGGGGACTTTTATGATTTTAATTATCATTTAAGATAAAATTTTCCTAGATTAAACTATTTTTACAAATTTTAAATAGCATTTTTTAATATTTACTTTCATATACATATAGAATTAAGAATAATATAAGGAGTAATGTTTATGTCAAATACTTTAAACGATTTAGGACTTGATATAGAAATAATCATTGGGGAGGATTTTTCTCCTAAACAAAGAGCAAAAAATGATCCTTTAAGGGCAAGGATAATCAATTTAGGCGATAATAAGGGTGATATAACTGAAGAAGAGAGAAAAGAGGTTATCGCATCTTTAAAGAAGACTGAAGCTATGAGATCTGATAATTTCTCTCGTGGTGTTAATATACATGAAAATCTTCAATATGTTGATATCTCTAGCCTTGAGTATGCTCCTCAAAACTGGTATCCGTGTCCCCTATCTCAAAAAGATGAGCTTGTAAAATTAATCGCATCCATTCAAAGTGTGGGATTAATTGAACCAATTATCATTGCAGGATTTAAAGACTATGATAAATACCATATAATTTGCGGAAGAGGTAGAGTTCTTGCTTATAAGAATTTATTTAAAGCTACTAAATCAGAAAAATACCTTAAGATTCCTGCTTTTGTTTTAGATGGGGATAGATGTGATGAATATTTCTTAAGAGCACTTATGATAGATTCAATGCTAACTCAGAT
>JAVBPQ010000097.1:0-5499 GCA_031549525.1 Clostridiaceae bacterium
GAGCGCCATATGATGCAGTATGTAAATAGAGGTCTTGCTGACCAAAATGTTTTAGATAAATTAAAAGCAAAGAAGTTTGATGATGTAATAGCAAAGATAGTGAGATAATTAACACAACTTAATATTGGATTTTTAAACAAAGCAAAATCCAACAATATAGATCCCTTTTTTGAAAATAAAAAGGGTTTAGGAGAATATGCCCATTTTTCTGCAAAAAAGATAGAAAATACAAAAATAATATCAAAATAGATATAAATATGCTAATATTAATTTAACTTTATTAAATGATTTTGATTACTTCTTAA
Organism: Clostridiaceae bacterium; assembly: GCA_031549525.1. Taxonomy (GTDB): domain Bacteria; phylum Bacillota; class Clostridia; order Clostridiales; family Clostridiaceae; genus WQUF01. Next base: position 306 of record JAVBPQ010000097.1, read on the forward strand.
TTCGAATTTACACTTACAATGGCTAGTATTTTTTTATATTTAATGAATAAATATTTTATAAAACATTTAATTAGTTATGTTTATACATTATTTTTTGAAAACGGCATGTTTACTAAAAAGTCACTATTTTAAAAGAATGCTTTATTTGCAAGGGTTTTATAATTGTGGGTCAAGATTAGCTCTATAGGTGGGAGAAGTTCACTTAGAGAGAAGAGATAAAAATAGTTGCAAAATTAACTTAAAATCTTTTGCAACATCTCTTTTTTATTATTTTGATGATAAAGCCCTAAGTTACATACCTAATTCTACTAGATAATCCATTGTATCATCATGTGCTATTGCATTTCCAACCTGATCTTCTAAAAATTTGAAATACCCAACAGGTCCAAATTCTTTTGTCCATAACTCTATAGACTTTTCGATTCTTAACAAACACTTTACTGGGTTTTCAAAATATTTTCTAAGGTCACTTTTATTGTTTAAATCAATATTTTCACAGATTGAATCCTTTATAACTTCATTAACAAATGGATCAAAAACCCAGAGTAATCCATTTACAAAATCTTTGTTATTATCATCCAAAAACTTATCCAAATTATATTTTATATCATTTAGATAGCCATCAATGGTAAAAAGGCATATTTTAATAGCTTTTATAGCACTATAATCATCTCTTTTATCATTGAATCTGTACAATTTTAACAAATTACTTTCCATAGCAAAAAGCAAATGTGTATGTTCTTCTTCGTCACCTTTTCTAATTTTTCCAAATTCATTTCCCATTACTGATGATATCTTTTCAAATTTATAGTTATTAATTTCCATATTATAAAAACTCCATTTTTCTTTTTACATAACGATAAACCAAAAATATATAAAAATCAATTTAAATTTTTAATTTTAGATATTTCTATAATCGCTAAAATATTGACAAAAATAAATTAAAAATGATAAAATAATAAAAATTAAAAGCCTATCAAGAGAGGTGGAGGGACTGGCCCTATGAAGCCCAGCAACCTGCAAAATGCAAGGTGCTAATTCCTACATAAGTTCGTGCTTATGGAAGATAGAAGATATTTGAATTTAACTCTTCTATATCTTAGAAGAGTTTTTGTTTTAAAGATTTTAAATTATTGAAAGGGAAAAAATTATGAAAGAAAATTTAAATTTTGAAACTATTCAGCTTCACGGAGGGCAAAAACCAGATCCTACAACAGGTGCATCTTGTGTACCAATTTATCAGACTGCAGCCTATGAATTTAAGAGCATAAATCATGCATCTAATCTTTTCTCCCTTGCTGAAGAGGGTAACATCTATACAAGGATAATGAATCCTACAACAGAGGTTCTAGAAAAGAGGGTAGCGCTTTTAGAAGGGGGCTCTTTTGCACTTGCAGTTGCTTCTGGTGCTGCTGCTATAACCTATACAATTCTTACTCTAGCATCTTCTGGAGATGAAATAATTGCTGAATCCATGCTTTATGGTGGAACTTACGCGCTTTTAAAAAACACCTTAAAAAGATTTGGAATAAACACTAAATTTGTGGATCCAGATGATGTTTCAAATTTTGAAAAAGCGATAACAGAGAAGACTAAGTTAATATTCATTGAAACTATAGGAAATCCAACCATAAATTTAATAGATTTTGAAGGGGTTGCAAAAATTGCAAACAAATATAAAATTCCCCTAGTAGTAGACAACACCTTTGGCACTCCGTATTTAATAAGACCATTTGAATTTGGAGCAAATATCGTAGTACACTCTGCTACTAAATTTCTTTCAGGAAATGGAACTAGCATTGGTGGAATCATCGTAGATGGTGGAAACTTTGATTATTCAAATGAGAGATTTCCTGATTTTACAGAACCTGATGAAAACTATCATGGAGTTATTTATGCAAATTTAGGACAAAAAGCATTTATAACAAAGGCAAGAGCCCAGATGTTAAGAGATACAGGTGCTTGCATAAGTCCATTTAATTCATTTTTATTGCTCCTTGGCATTGAAACTTTATCTTTAAGGGTTGAAAGGCATGTATATAATACGAGAAAAATTATTGAATTTTTAGAATCACATCCTAAAGTTTCTTGGATAAATTACCCAGAAATTAAGGATAGCAAATATCATGCTCTCTCTCTTAAATATTTTCCAAAGGGATGTGGGTCTATATTTACTTTTGGTGTTAAGGGAGGATTTGAAGCAGGCAAAGCCTTTATTGAAAACTTAAAGATATTTTCTCATCTTGCAAATGTAGCAGATCAAAAATCTTTAGTCATCCATCCTGCTTCGACAACGCATTCTCAGTTATCAGAAGAAGATTTAAAAAATTGCGGTGTAACTTTAGATATGATAAGAGTCTCTGTAGGCTGTGAAAATGTTTCAGATCTCATTTGCGATCTTGATAATGCCCTTAATTTAATAGAAGTGCGCAACTAAAATTAAAAAAAGAAAAATAAGCTTTTGCAAAACTATTCAAGTTAGTTTTGCGAAAGCTTTTATTTTAGTATAAATATAAAAATTGTCATGAGAAATTTTTATGAATATGTTATAATTATAGTATCTAATATATTTATATTGCCAACGAAGGTGGTGAGAGCGAGATGATATTTAACATTTATTTATTTTGCTTAGCTATAGGTGTTATTTATACAGTATTTACCACACTTATTCATGGTGTAGTATCTATTGCTGATTTAACTGCTGATATTCACTTTGATGCAGATAGTGGTGATTTGCATTTTGATTTTGATAATTTTGACTTCATGTTGCCTATAAGACCGTTTACAATCATGGTTTTTCTCACCGTGTTTGGCGGCTCTGGCATTATACTTTCTCGATTTTTATTTGAGCCTATAACTATTCCTATTGCAATTGTACTAGCCTACTTGATAGCATACCTTTTGTATAAAACTGTTTATCTTAGCCTTGTTAAAGCTCAAACCACTGCTAAGAGCGTTAATGATGCAATAGGTGCTAAGGCTATTGTACTAGAGAGGATTCCTCCTTCTGGAATAGGTCGAATCTCTTATAAAGTGGATGGAAATATTCTCTCAGGTGCAGCAAAGGAATTACAGTCTCATACTGGAGGGTTTCCAAAAGGCACTGAAGTTTTTATTCATGATATAAAAGAGAATATTTATTATGTTACAGATTACCCTTATATATTCAAGAGTAAGCTTAAAAACTAAATAAATATAAAAAATGAAAGGAGAGAGTGTATGCTTGATATATTCAATAATCCTGTAATCATTACAGCTTTTATTGTGGTTGTGGTTTTGCTTCTTGTTGTTTTAGGGTTCTCTCGTTTATGGAAAAAGGTACCACAGGATAAAGCTGTGGTAGTTACTGGTATGCATAAAAGAGTTATTACTGGAGGAGGCGGACTTGTCATTCCTTTATTAGAGAGAACAGATGAGATTTCTCTTCAAAACATGGAAATTCCCATTGAGATCTCTGGTTTTACTTCTACAGGTGTGGAACTTACTGTAAATGCTGTTGCTATTTTGAAAATTAAAAATGACAGTGAGCATATCCTTGCTGCTATGGAGCAATTCAATGTAGGAAATATAAATGCAACTCTTCAAAAAATATCCAATACATCATTGGTAGTTTTAGGCGGTAAACTCAGAGAAATCTTATCTAAAATGACTGTGGAAGAGATCTATCAAGATAGAGAAAAATTTGCAACTTTAGTACAGGAGGTTACAGCAACAGAACTTGAGAATATGGGCCTTGAAATAAAATCTTTTACTGTTAAAGAGCTTACAGATGATAAAAATTATCTCCAATCTTTAGGAAAAAAACAAATTGCAGAGGTTAAAAAGGCAGCCGCCATTGCAGAGAGCAATGCTGAAAAGGAACAAGCTATAACCATTGCTGAAAATGAAAGAACTACGGCAGTTGAAAAGGCACGCCTTAGCAAGGAAACAGCGGTGCAGCTTGCTCAAGCAAAGCAAGAACAAGAGCAGGCTAATATCGCAGCTCAGATAAATATTGCTAATGCCAATAAAGAAAAAGAATTGAAAATTTTATCAAATGTAAGAGATGTTCAAACTCAAAAGGCAGTTGCAGATGCAGCCTATGAAATAGAGCAAAATAAAGTTCAGCAGCAGATAATTGAAACCCAAATGGCTGCAAAACTTACACAAGAAGCAAAAAATGTGGATTTAACTAATGCACAGATGAAAGTCGAACTTACAAAGAAGCAACAAGAAACCACTATAGCTCAGCAAGAAGCTATGAGGCATCAAGAGGAGCTTGCAGCTACAATGCAAAAGACTGCAGAAGCTGAAGCTATAAAATTAAAGATTGCAGTTGATGCAGCTCTTTATAAGAAAAAGCAAGATTCTGAAGCGTCGAAAGTAGAAGCTGTTAAAAAAGCTGAAGCTGAAGCTGAACAGAAAAGGCTTGCAGCATCTGCAGAAGCAGATGCTAAAAAAGTTCAAGCAGAAGCTGATGCTTTAGCTATTGAGAGAAAAGGATTTGCTACTGCAAAAGCTGTTGAAGCTGAAGGTCTTGCAAAGGCAAAGGCTACAGAAGCTGAAGGACTTGCAGAAGCAAAAGTTATAAGAGAAAAAGCATTTGCAGAAGCTGAAGCTATGCAAAAGAAGGCAGAAGCCTATAAGCAATATGGAGAGGCTGCTATGACAGAGATGGTAGTTAAGGCGCTCCCTGAAATAACAAGATCTATAGCTCAATCCATAGCTGAACCTATGAGTAAGATCGGAAATATAACCATTGTGGATTCTGGCACAGGAAATAGCAGTTCATCTAAAGTGGCAGGATATGCATCAAATCTTTTAACTCAGGTGCCTGAAGTGGTTAAAGCTACAACTGGTATTGATCTAGTGAGCATTTTAGGGAAGGTGGCAAATAACTTTTTAGAGACAGGTGCTCAAAAAGAAGAATTTAAAGAGCAGCCAAAAAATGAACCATAGTGAGATTTATCTTATCGTAAAAAGAGGTAGATATTCATTGTATCTACCTCTAATATATTAATAAATGGGGCGGAGGGAGCATCTGTGCAACGAAGTGCAAAGTATTCGCTAAACCTTGGTATTACTTAACTTATTAGTGATTAGTTTTTAATTAAACATATAACTAAGAACTGGTAAATAAATAGTATAAATTGCATTATATGTTTACTTTGATTTATTTGCCTAATTAATTTACACATAAAATGGCTTAAAATAT
>JAVBPQ010000157.1:0-7829 GCA_031549525.1 Clostridiaceae bacterium
GACCAAAATGTTTTAGATAAATTAAAAGCAAAGAAGTTTGATGATGTAATAGCAAAGATAGTGAGATAATTAAGACAACTTAATATTGGATTTTTAAACAAAGCAAAATCCAACAATATAGATCCCTTTTTTGAAAATAAAAAGGGTTTAGGAGAACATGTTCATTTTTCTGCAAAAAAGATAGAAAAAATAAAAATAATATCAAAATATATATGAATATGCTAATATTATTTTAACGTGATTAAGTCGTTTTAATTACCCCTTATTTCAAATTTACACTTGCAATCGTTAGTCTTTTTTAATTTGAATATATTGTTAAGTTATGTTATATTTGATTTAGACAAGCTTCTTTTACTTATATTAATTTAAGTTTATGAGAGGAGGTGTATTCTTTGCCTTTGCTTGACACACCTTCGTATAACAAAATTTATGTCCCCAATAGGTTACTTGTTAAGCTTGATACTATTTTCCAATATCCTCTTACTATTATTATTGCACCCTCAGGATCAGGAAAAACAATCGCTGTCCAAGAATACCTGAAAAATACCTCAATATTTGTAAATAAATATTGGTACATAACTTATGGAGAGTCATTACACATGATCTGGAACAGACTTTGTGCTGTCATTTCTAAAATTGATGAAAAAACAGCAAATTCTCTAAGAGCGTTAGACTCTCCTATGCGAGAGAGGCTGTCTGAAGTTGCTGAGTTAATACAAGAAATTTGCTGTACTACTAAAACAATTTTGGTTATTGATAATTATCAGCTGATTCAAAGTGATGCCCCTTATGAGCTCTTAACTGCTTTATCACAGCATGGCAATGACAATCTACATATTGTAATCATAACACAGCATTTAAATGATGATATTCCAATACCATTAAGTGCTCCTCATATAGCAAAATTAGATGCAAGTAATTTTCTTTTTAATGAAAAGGAAATTGCAAGCTATTTCAAATTATATGGATTTAGTCTAACAGATGATGAATTAAAGCATGTTATGGAACATACATATGGTTGGATTTCAGCAATAAGGCTTCAACTTCTGAATTATCAGCTTACAGGTCAAATAGGGAAAGAGCTCGGTATTCAATGGCTATTGCACACAGTGGTGTGGGATACTCTTGATCCTCATGATCAAATACTGCTCGCATCCCTTTCGCTATTTCCAAATGTAAATACCAGACAAATTTCTATTATGCTTGGGTCGCCTTTATTATTAAGCCATACTATAAAACTGTTAAATGAATTGATTTTTATTTCCTTCGATAACGACACTCAAAGTTATATAATCCACAACATATTGTGGGAGTTTTTACAAGAAAGATTCAATGAATATGGTGAAGAAGAAAAAAAGAAGTTCTATTTTAGAGCTGGTAAAGCACAATGTTCGATTCAAGAATTTTTTTCAGCACTGCAGTTTTTTTCTCTTTCTTGTGATTATGATGCTGCATTGTCAGTACCTTTGCGAAATAATGATTTAATTGGAATAAAAAGTAGCATCATCGATGCAGTGCTTGAAAAAATAATGAGAGAATGCCCAAAAGAAAAATTACTGCACTATCCCAACATTTTTCTTGTTTTAGCCTTTGAGCAATGTATGCGTAAAAATGAGGCAAGTTTTGATGTGTGTTGCTCAATTATACGTGAAACGATTGATATATATGAAGAAAGCAACAATTCAAATATGAAAAAAGTTAGAGGAGAGTACTATTTTTTATTAGCCTATACAGTTTTTAATGATGTTATTAAAATGAATGAATTTCATCAATTAGCACTGATGGATTTAAATGGCCCTTCTAATGTTTTTGATTTTAATCATTCTTGGACTACTGCTAACCCATCAGTTTTATACCAATACTGGCGCAATACTGGAAATCTTTCTAATGAGATATATCTTCTAGAAAATTACATGTTGAATTATATGGTTTTGACTAACGGACATGGGACAGGAGGAGCTGTCTTAATGCGAGCAGAGGCTGCCCTATATTCAGGACAGCTATCAAGTGCAGAATCTTTTTGTCATAAAGCACTCTATCTTGCAAGCACAAAACAACAAGATATTATTTGTTTTGGTGCTGAGTTTTCTCTGGCACGAATTGCAATTTTACGAGGGGATGCGAAAGCTTATGTAGATTATCTTTCTGCCCTTCGAAATAGGATGTTAACAGGTAAAGAAAACACTCGTCATCTTGTATATGATCAATGCCGTATGTGGCTTTCCCTTTCTTTTGGTCAAACAGAGAATATCTCCGAATGGATTATGAATGAAAATAGCATTCAAAGCTATGTTTACGGCTCATATAGCAGTTTTGCCATGATGCTTTATGCTAGACTTCTTCTTATCCTGCAAAACTTCAATAAACTCTTGGGGCTGTCTGATGTACTCCTTAATATGGCAAAAAGTATTCCTATGCAGCTTCCAAGAGTGTATTATTTAATTTACATTGCCTGTGCAAAAGTAATGACAAATCATCGTGAAGAAGCCATAAATTATTTAAAAAAAGCACTTCATATCGCATTGCCAGATGAAATTTATCTGCCCTTTGCTGAGCATGGAATATGGCTTGAAAGTTTACTAAAGGATATTAGATATTCTATACCTGATACCCAAGGCTTTGATCGCATTTTAACCATGTGCACAAAGCAAAAAGCAGGCATTAATAAAATTAAAAGATCTTTTAATAAAACCAAAAGCTCACTTACTGTACGAGAAATAGAGATTGCGCAACTTGCTAAAAAAGGTATGACAAATAAAGAAATTGCAAAGGTATTATTTATTGCCCCTGAAACTGTTAAAATGGCATTAAAAAAGATATTTCAAAAACTTGATATCCACTCAAGACATCAGCTTTCTGATAAAATTTCCTAAAACTCCCCAATGGGGAGTTTTTTTTATAAAAATCATTATGATACTATATAAGTATGTAGTACAAACTTCATATACATATTTTCCTGATGTTTGGGCTAAATATTATGTGAAAAGTTTTAATATAAACTATAAGGAGGATATTAAGATGAAAACAGAAAACTTTGTAGTTATTACTTTTGATGACGAGAAGAAAGCAATTGAAGCTTCTCATAAACTTCAGGACCTACATGTTAGAGGTGATATTTCCATGGGATATAGTGTTATGCTCCGCAAAGGACCAAATGGTGAGATTGAAGCTTTAAAGAAGAGCTCCATAGACGGTGATGATACCTGGAGCGGTATGCTTATCGGTATGCTGGTAGGCTTGTTTTTCGGACCGCTTGGTTTTCTCATAAGTATGCTCGCAGGAACGGCCATCGGAGCAGGTGTAGATTATTCTCAGGGCAAGTTTGAGGACGATTTTGTTAACAAAGTGAAAGAAAAACTCGATAATGGACGTATCGCTATTATCTCTAACTGCAATGAAAGCAGCACCATATTTATTGATACTGCCATGAAAGAGTTTAACGGAGATGTTTACCGTACAATTGCAACAAAATAAGTCTAACTTGACAAAAGAAAGGAGGTCTATTTAATGCCAACTTATCAAAACCCTGATATACCATTTATACCAGATAGAACAACTCTACCTATCCAAGAACCCCAATACGAACCCTGTACAACCATGTTTTTAGACGATGGCGAACCGCCTATGCCCCCTCGTTTTACCGTCAAACCTCCAAAGGACGCTCCTAATGTCTTGGTTTTTTTGCTAGATGATATGGGTTATGGTGCATCTAGCGTTTTTGGCGGTCCTATCCCAATGCCAGCATCTGAGCGCCTGGCTGCTAATGGATTGCGCTTTAATCGCTTCCACACCACAGCAGTTTGTGCACCTACAAGAGCTGCGCTCTTAACTGGCTATAATCACCATTCAGTCAATATGGGCAATATCACGGAGCTTGGAACGGGTTATCCAGGCAACACATCCACTCGTCCCAAAAATGTAACACCTATGGCGCGCGTTTTGCGTGAGAATGGCTATGCTACAGCACAATTTGGCAAATGCCATGAAACCCCCGTCTGGGAAACCACCATGTCAGGCCCCTTTGACCATTGGCCAACATTTTCTGGTTTTGATAAGTTCTATGGCTTTTTAGCTGCTGAAACCAACCAATATCGCCCAGCACTAGTAAGTAACCTAGACCGCATCGAAGTTCCAGATCGAGCAGACTATCACCTAACTGAAGATATGGCTGACCAGTGTATTCAATGGATAAAATCCCTAAAGGCTCTAACACCTGATAAACCTTTCTTTACCTATTTTGCACCTGGTGCAACACATGCACCCCACCATGCTCCTGCCAAATATCGTGATATGTTTAAAGGCATGTTTGATGAAGGTTGGGATGTCATTCGTGCACGTACCTATGAAAATATGCTCAAGATGGGCATCATCCCAGAAGGCACCAAGCTTGCTGATAAGCCAGATGCCATTGCAGACTGGGATACTCTATCCAACAAAGAAAAAGAGCTATATGCTCGCCAAATGGAAATTTATGCTGGATTTGCTCGCCATACAGATGATCAGATAGGTCGTGTCATTGATACACTAGAAGAGATGGGAATATTAGAAGATACAGCAATCTTCTACATCTTAGGTGACAATGGTGCAAGCACAGAAGGCAAAATGACAGGTATGTTCAACGAAAATACTACAATCAATGCAGAAAATGAACCTCTAGATTTCATTTATGAAAATATGGATAAACTTGGTACTGATATGGCTTATAACCATTATGCTGCTGGCTGGGCTATTGCTCTAGATTCTCCATTTAAGTATTGTAAAACTGTTGCATCTAACTTCGGTGGTCAAAGAAATGCAATGGTATTCCACTATCCTAAAAAATATAATGGAAATGGCGAGGTTCACCCTCAATTCCATCATGTTATCGACATCGCACCAACAGTATATGAACTCTGTGATATCCCCATTCCAAAAGTAGTTGATGGTATAGAACAACGTCCAATGGAAGGTATCAGCATGAAATATGCTTTAGATGATAAGGCTGCTGAGGATAGGCGCAAAACTCAGTATTTCACTGTTTTCACTAATTTTGGTATCTATCATGAGGGTTGGTTTGCAGGCGTGGTAGACAAGGTTACCTGGGTTCCAGGGCCTATACACGAACGCACATCCGATGCTCCATGGGAGCTTTACCATATTGATGAAGATTTCAGTATGGCTAACGATCTTGCTAAAGTTCATCCAGATAAACTTGAAGAAATGCGAAAGATATTCTTCGAAGAAGGCCTAAAGCACAATGTATTCCCTCTAGATGTGCGCGGCGGTTATGTTCTAGGTTATCCTAACCGTGTTGGCAGGCCTACTATTATGGGAGATCGCAAGGAAGTTACCTTATTTGAGGGCATGGGTGGTCTGTCAGAACACGCCTTCCTCTCATTGAAAAACTGCTCTTATACGATTACAGCTGAAGTGGAAGTTGGACCTTCCAAAACTGATGGCGTCATTTTTGCACAAGGTGGGCGCTTTGGCGGATATTCACTCTATGTGAAAGATGGTGTACCTTGCTTCTGCTATAATTGGCTTGCTATGGAGCGCTATTACATCCGTGCAGCAAAACCACTTAGCGACCAGCGCAATCAGATTCGATTCGAATTCTGTTATGATGGTGGAGGACGTGGAAAAGGCGGTGAAGGAACTCTATATGTCAACAACGAAAAAGTAGCAGAAGGCCGCATTGAGCATACCATGGGAAATCAAATTTCCTTTGACGAAACTGCTGATGTAGGTATCCAGCATGCAACGCCAGTAACTGAAGAATACAGCGTTGAAACTAGCAAATTTCAAGGTAAAATATTTAATATCAACATTAAAGTGAAGGATTAATGAATAACAAAAATATAATATACCAAAAAATATCTGGAACTGATGAAATGGCAACTATCAGAACAAAGCTTGCCAATACTCGCACCCTTTTAGCTTATTTTCGCACTTTTATTGGCACATTTGCCACAGGTGTCGGACTTATAAAGCTAACTGGTGATATACTATTTGTATATTCTGGCTTTGTACTTGTTTCCATTGCTCCAGTCATATTGATTTTTGGCATTGTAGAGACAGTGAGGACAAAAAGAAAAATCGATTCAATCTATTTGTCTTTATCAAAATGAACAGGATGAAAAAAGAGGAAGGATGATATGCCCTTCCTCTTAATTTTTATATTTTTCATTAACCCAGACATTTAGTTGATCTTTATACCAAGAACGTACAGGATCTACAAGTTTAGATATATCAAATAGGTCATATAGTCTCTTATCTTTCATAGCAATTCCATCCACACTCCTGCGCTTTTGAAAAATATAGTCCTGTCCATATTCTTGAAACATAGAATCTCCTACCCCGCAAAACATAGCAAATCCCTTTGATTTTGCATATTCAAACTTTTCATTATCCTTTTCACTATCAAATTCCATCTCTTCTCCATATGAGTACATATATAAAGGAGTATATCCAATGAGATGCTTTGTAGATTTAAGAAAAAGATCCATATCCTTTTTAAATAATTCATTGCTCATATCTATCGGCTGATTAGGACCATCTCCATGAGAAGCAAAGTACCAGCCTGTCTCTTTTAACCTTTCAATAATAGGCATTACTTCCTTATTCCCTTTTTCAAATAGAGAATTATCAGAAGGACCTGTCTCATAACCTAATATTCCGTTAAAACTCGTTACTGCAAGGCATCCTTTAGCATTGTTCATACTAAAATTAGGATGCTCTTTAACAAATTCATCAAGTATTGGTATCACTTCATTATCCTTTGAAATAACGTCCTTTCCATCCATATCTTTCGAATATGTAGCCACATTACCATCTTTATCTAAAACAAGCTTAAATACTCTACCATCATCCTTCATATAGTCATAATAGCATATATCATCCACAGAAATTATGATAGGTTTTTTACCCTCTGGAATCATTATAGGTCTTTTAGAAAGTTTTATAACCGCACCTTTTTCATCTAATGTGAGATTAAACATAGTGCGGGCATCTATTAAAATATAATCATTTTCATAAAGCTGCCTTAAGGCCTCTTTAAACTCCAATACAGTGGTCATATAATCAGCTTGATCTTGTGAGGTAGAATTTTCAGAAAATGCACGATCAGGATATGCAATAAGAGGCTTAAAGAAAATATGCTGTACAGCGCCATTAAACTCAACAATATTAGTTGTAGAGAAAATGATATTTAAAACATCAGAATTATTAGAATAATATTCTTGTAATTTATTACCTATTTCGTTTGCAGCAACATATTCTCCGTTTCTTATCATATTTTGAGCTTTTTGTATATATTGCTTTAGAAGATCCTGTTTTATTTTAGATAATTTTTTATCCTTCTTATTATACAATAATGGAGCGTCATTTGGTATTTGATTCACTGTATCTATTGCCTCTAAGAAATTCCCGCTATGTGTAAGCTCTATAGCAGTGATAGCCTTATCAATAGCATTTCTATATTGCATTCCCATTATCATAAAAATGGCAAGTACCAATATCAAAACAATGACTAAGATGAAATTATTACTTTTAGTAGTTGTATTCTTATCGTGGTTACTTCTCACAAGTGCCTCCAAAATAAAATTTCATATTATTTCGTCTTTTATATTTTATGTAAAATTATCGCAGTAAATATATAATGAATATTGTTTACTTAAATAAGTATAAAGTAATAATTTGGCAATGTAAATCACTACTTAAAGCCATTTTTATATTAAATTTCTATATATTTATTAAATAATTTAATTATCAAATATATAAATCCATATTCTGTTAAATTAATTCGTGCCTTTAAAATTACATTTAAAATAAGAGCACCTAAATTAAATAGA
>JAVBPQ010000078.1:0-5562 GCA_031549525.1 Clostridiaceae bacterium
CTTGATTCCATAAAAGAAGTACAATATGAAAACAAAAAAGCTGATATGGCTATAGTTGGTTTAGGGATGCATATTGGTGAAATGAACTCTGTAAATGAATACTATAAACACCTTTTGCAAAGCAAGCCTATTATAACAAAAGCACGCAAGGAAAGATGGCACGATATACAGCAAAATCCAAAGTGGCTTCAAGGGTTAAATCTTGAGATTCCTAAGGGAGCTTATATATATAATTATGACTTTGACTTTTTAGAATTTAAATTTCCTGCTACAGGTGATGATTTCTTTTTAAGAAAGGATTTCTTGCTTTTAAATGTTGCAAAAGAAGCTCTTAAAGATGCTAATATTGCACCAGGATCTCATCCTAATACGGCGGTTATAATAAACTGCAGCCTCGATTATTCCGAAATTAATTTCATGTCCACTACAGAGCTTGGAGATGGCATAATAAAAAGCTTTAAAAATAGTTTTCCTGATTTATCTGAAGGGCAGATACAAGAATTGATCAGTGCTCTTCAAGAGACAGAATCTATAAGGCAAACTGCTACAGCTGTTCCTGGCATGATGCCAAATGTCAGGGCAAGCCGTATTTGTGCAAAATGGGGATTTGAAGGTCCATGTTTTGTAACCATGGAAAGAGAAAACGGTATTGGGCGAGCTCTAGAGGTAGCAAAATATTTAATGGATAAGGAAAATATAGAGAATGTAGTTATTGGAACCATTGAACTTACAGGAGAGGTAGAGCATATCTATGCTCAGAATTTATTGAAAAAGGGCGATATTTTAACCGAATATGGCATGAGCGAAGGCGTAGTAGTTATAGTTTTGAAAAAGCTTGAAGCTGCAATAAGAGATAAAAATACCATCTATTCTGTAGTAGATGAAATTTCCATGGTAAATGCAGATCCATCACATCAGAATGTAAAACAAAAGATGAAAGATAGCTTAGATATTATTATGAGAGATGATGTAGTTTCTAAAAGGGAAATTGGTTATGTAGAAATACCTACCATTGCCTTGTTAAAAGAAAAAGAAGCTGTAAAAGATCTCATCTATAATGAATACAAGGATTACCTATCATCATCTGATTTTATCGAAGGCTCTGTTGAAAATATGACTGGTTATAGCTTTAGCTTAACAGCAGGTATAGCTATGGTAAAGAATGCTCTTCAAATATATCATGGAATAAAGTTTGACGAAAAGAATGGAAAGCATGTAACTTGGAGCAATGAAGGTGAAAAAAGAGCAAGCTTAATAAATAGTTTTAATGACGATGGAGCTTCAGCTCATTTTATTTTGTCGAGCTTTGATTGTGAAAAAGAAGCTTTAAAAAAGATGAATTCTAGAAATATTCTTTATCCTATAGTGGTAAATGGTGAAGAGAGCTTAAGAGAAAAGTTAAATAATTTATCAAATATAGGCATAAAGCAGGGTATGAAAACCCTCTATGATGAAATATGGAATGAATATACGACTTCTTCTAATAAAGATAAGGTTTTATGTTTAGTTGCTAGAGATAAAGAAGCTTTAAAAGGCGAAGCAAAAGCTGCCCTTGAACAAATTCATAATTTCTTTAAAAAAGGTTTTAAATGGGAGAGCATAAACGGATCTTATTTCACATCAAATCCAATGGGAAAAGACGCTAAGATCGTATATATGTATCCTCCAGGAGGAATGTTCAATAGTGCTAAGTTTTTTGAGTATCTTTCAAGGTTTCCTGAATTTAAGAAAAAGTATGAAAGCTTTATAAATGCACACTTTATGACACAATCTGGAATAAAGGGTAAACCTTTAGAAGACTATATAATGGAGCTTGTTTCTGCAGAGATAATTTCTTCTATTGCAAATGAGAAACTAGGATTAAAGAGCACTATGGTAATTGGTGCTAGCATGGGAGAGATAGCTCCCCTATTTGCACTAAACAGTGTGAATTTTGAAGAAGGAAGCACCTATAATTCTATTATAGGTGAGATGGTAGACGTACTTGCATTTATGTTTGACGAAAATCCTGTAGGGTCTTTATATGAGGGTAAAAAGATAGATTCATTTGAATCTTGGTATGTAAAGGGTAAAAAGGATGAGCTTGAAAAGATAGTTGAAGATGAAAAAACTGTATTTTTAACAATAGTAGGCTCTAAAGATGATGTTGTTATAACAGGAGATGGAGAAGCCTGCAGAAGGGTTTTAGATAAATTTAGCGGCTTTGGAACATCCATTAAAACAGCTACCATAATACATTCTCCTATAGCAGGCACAGTATATGAGGAGAGCGGAGCAGATAGATTTGCAAAGAAAATAGAATTTAAATCTAGCTTGCCTTATGAAATATATAGTTCATTTACTTTACGACCAGTAGAATTTGGAAAAGACCACTTTCAGGATTTATTTAGATATATAATTACAAAGACTGTAAACTTTAATGGTTCCGTAGAAAAAGCTTATGATGATGGCGGCGATATCTTTATAGATATGAGCACAAACGAAATATGCTCAACTTGGGCTTTAAACACCTTAAAAAATAAAGATAGAGATACCTTGGTATTATCATTATATTCACAAAAATGCAGCCCAGAAGAAAATTATATTCGCGTACTCGCAAAACTCATATCCAATGATGTTAATTTTGATTTAGATAGATATCTTGATATGTTTGATTTTGATATATCAAATAAACAAAGGCTTGAAAAGAAATTAAATTTAGGACTTATGTCCTTTACACACTCTCTTCAAAGCGATAAATATAAAGGTTTTAAAGATCAGTTATTAGAAAAATATGGTTCAACGCAAGAAGAAGCGGATAAAAATAATATAGAAGAAGCTAAGATAGTAAAGGATCCAATAATTGAAGAACCTTTAGTTAAAGAGACTATAATTGAGGAAACCATAGTTGAGAAACCTGCTCCTTTAGATAAAAAGCCTATAGCAGAAAAGATTGAAATTAAAGCACCTATAGCTATAAAACGAGAAGATATCTTAAGAAAGCCTTTCTCAACAAAGGATTATATGGGAAAATATATAAACAAAGCTATAGTGGGAAACATGAATGCATATAGCTTATATCTTCAAAATGAGCAAGTTATTTTAAAGAGTTTGGTTAAAACTATGGCAAATAGCCCTAAGATAGTAACTAAATTAACTGAAGATGCTGATAAGAAAGAAACAGAAGATATTAAACAAAATGATATTTTAGTTATCGATGAAGAAAAGAAGGAAATTCCTAAAGATAAGAAAAATTGTCTTTGGGATTTAGATGAAATAGTTGAGATGTCTGCCCACTCTATGGCAAAAGTATTAGGACCAAGATATGAACAAGTGGATAAACATGCTATAAGAGCAAGGCTTCCTCTTCCACCATTTCTATTTGTATCTAGGATAACAAAAATAGAGGCTGAATATGGTGTGTTTAAACCTGCAATGATTGAGATAGAATACGATGTTACTGATGATTGTATGCTTGTTGTAGGAGATCAAATCTCTCATATAGTGGTGACTGAATCTGCTCAAATTGGTATATTCCTTGTAGCATATATGGGTATTGATGAGATTTCAAATGGAACTCTTCACTTTAGAATTGCAGATACTAAAGCTATAATTCATAGCGATCTGCCAAAGATTGGAGAAACTTTCAGAGGAGTTTATGAGATAAAATCCTTCTTTAAACAAGGAGCTACAACTTTAGTTGTAAACACGTATAAATGTTATGTAGGAGATAGATTAGTTCTTTCCTTAGATGGAATCGGAGGATTCTTTACAGACCAAGATCTTGAGAATTCAAAGGGAATAATTGAAACTCCTAAAATTGCAAAAAATAAAAACCAAGTGGAAGAAGTAAGAGTACCAATTGCTTTTAGACCGCATAAGGATAGTTATGGTATTGATGAACTTACAATGTTCTATAATGGATTGCTTGAGGGTAATGTCCATGGCTCTATGGAGTCTCGTAAACCTATTCCAGAAATAGCTCGTATGCTTGATAGGATAACTTATTTAAGCGATGTAGGAGGAAGATATGGATTAGGAGAGATGATCGCAGAGAAAGATATAGATGATACACATTGGGCATTTAAAGTTCACTTTGTAAATGACCCTGTTTTACCTGTAAGCCTTATACTTGAAGGTGTAAACCAAATGGCATATTTTCTTCTTGATTCAAATGTATTTGGAAAAACAACCGACCACCCTGTTTCACCTGATATAGGTAGGTATACAAAAGGATTATTTAGAGGTCAGGTTAGACCTATTAAGTCTACTATAACTTACAAGATAAGCTTTAAACAGTTTATAGATACAAAAGAGAAATTTGTATTTTTCTATGATGCTGATGTGTATTGGGAAGGAACTCATATAGTAAAAGTTGAGGATCTTTCAATATCATTAAGAGATCCTAAGACAACTTAAAATTCATTAATTAAACCATCTCGTTTTATGATGAGGTGGTTTTTTTCTATGAAATATGAAATAAGTGTGTTCCTCTTGACACGCCTACTAATATGTAATACTATATACTTGTATTAAGTTATACTGAATACAAGTCATACAGAATAGAAAGGAATGATGTTGTGGAAAACCTTACTGAAATGCTTAAAGGCTCATTGGAAGGTTGCGTTCTTGAAATTATCAGTCGTGGTAATACCTATGGGTATGAAATTACAAGAAAGCTCAATGCGCTCGGATTTACTGATGTGGTTGACGGAACGGTTTACACTATTTTGGTGCGTCTTGAAAAAAACAAATTAGTGGATATCGAAAAAAAGCCATCGGATATAGGACCGCCCCGCAAGTTCTTTACGCTCAATGATGCAGGCAAAAAAGAACTGAGTTTATTTTGGGATAAATGGAATTTTCTATCATCAAAAATAAATGAATTAAAGGAGAGAAAATAATGAATTTTTTTGAAAGAGTAACTGGCAGTGATATGGATAAAGAATATAAATCTTTTGAAACTCGTGTAAAGAAATTACCAGATGATTATCAAATAGCATGGGAACAGATTAAAAAAAATATGTGGATACATTCAGATTTCACTGGACGCAATCTGATACCAATTCTTGATGGTATACTTGGTTTGTTTGAGGAAAGCGCTTTGGATGGTCAAAATATCCATGAGGTTTTAGGCAATGATATCAAAGGTTTTTGCTCAGCAATTGTAGGTGAAGAAGGAGTAAAATCGTATCACGATAAATGGAGAACAGAGCTTAATAAAAATATCGTTAAAAAATTGGCTAAATTGGAGGAATCGAAATGAGTATTGGGGATATTATTGAAGGAAAAAAAGAATGGCGTACACATATTGCTCGTATCAAAGCATTGCCACGAGATTATCAAATAGTTTATAAAGAACTTCAAAAATATTTGTTTAAGGTTGGTCCTGTTGAGTTAACCGAAGGAATAGGTTTACTTTCAGGTATTGTTGATCTTTTTGAAGATGGTGCAGCTATGAAAAAGGGAGTACTTGAAGTGACAGGTACTGATGTCGCAGCTTTTTGTGATGATCTTATCAAAGATTCAAAAACATATGCAGATATATATCAAGAATCTGTTGACAAGACAGTTTCTAAAGCT
>JAVBPQ010000059.1:0-13030 GCA_031549525.1 Clostridiaceae bacterium
GATCCTGCTTGTTGGTTTTTTCTTTCAAATAGCTTTGGAAAGATTTCATAGCACATTTGAAGGGTTTCTTTTTGTTTTTTTTGCGCTTCTTTTATATACGCACCAACCAAAAGATTATCGAGCACTGTCATAAAAGGAAAGAGCTTTCTTCCCTCAGGAACTTGAACAATGCCAAGCTTAACCCTCTCATAAGTGGGTATGTGATTTATATTTTTATTTTCAAATAAAATGTCTCCAGAAACCATCTTTGTAAGACCTGAAATTGTATTAATCGTAGTAGTTTTCCCAGCACCATTGCTTCCTAAAAGTGCAACAATCTCTCCTTGCTTTATATTTAAAGAAATCTCACTTATAGCTTGAAAGTGACCATAATTAACTTTTATTTTATTTACTTTTAACATACTAGTCCTCCAATAAAATTATGATCAAAGCTTCTCAACACGGCTTTTTTCACCAAGATATGATTTAATTACTTCAGGAGACTTTGCAACCTCTTGGGGGGATCCTTGAGCGATAAGTTTTCCTTGATTAAGCACATAAATCCTATCTGATAATGACATAACTGCTTTCATAACATGTTCGATTATAATTATGGTAACTCCTGAATCTTTAATCTTCCGCACAAGTTCAATAAAAACAGCGCTGTCAGTAGGCGTTAAGCCTGCCATAACTTCATCAAGAAGCAATAGCTTTGGTTCTGTAGCTAGGGCTCTTGCAACCTCCATGCGCTTTAGCTCAGGAAGATTTAGATCCTTTCCTACAACATTCATCCTTTTTTCCATACCTAAAAATTTGAGTATTTTCTCAGACCTTTTGCGTGCACGCTCCACATCTTTTTCACGAATCATAGCACCAACCATAGTGTTTTCTACTACAGTCAAAGAAGCAAAGGGTCTTACAATTTGATAAGTTCTGCCTATTCCCATATGGCAAATCTTATGAGCAGCAAGTCCAGTAATATCTTTATCCATAAAGGTGATTTTACCTGAAGATGGTTTAAAGAAACCTGCAATCATATTAAATAATGTAGTCTTTCCTGCACCATTTGCACCAATTAGTCCAATGGTTTCTCCTTCATAAACTCGCATATCTACACTATTAACTGCTGTAAGGCCGCCAAATTTCTTTTCAATTTTATTAGTTTCAAGCATTATCCTTTCTGTCTTCATGCCGCTCACCTCCTACCAATGGGCTAGTTTTATATTTAAACATTTTTTCATACAAACTTTTAAAGTAGTTATAAACTCCTCCAGGCATGAAATACACAACGAGCATAAAGATCACTCCATATATGAACATAGCAAGACCTGACATGCTAGATCCAAAGTTTGCTCGCACAATCTCATTGATAGGAACCATCAATATAGTTCCTATAACTGGACCCCAAACAGTTCCCATACCTCCTATTACTGAAAAGAACATGACTTCTGCAGAGAGATCATATCCTAAAAGCCTTTGAGGGTCTACAAAAAGTATCAATTGTGAATAAAAAGCACCACCTATTGCCGTAAAAAAAGCACTTATAAACATCGCTCTTAATTTATATGAAGTCACATCAACACCAAGGGAACTTGCTGCCTCTTGATTTGTATTTATTGCAGCAAGATAATACCCCATCCTAGACTTTGTGATTCTATAAGATATAAATATTATTAAAACAAGGAGTGATATTATAATATATAGATACCAATGTTTATCTAAAAATTGCATCTTCAAGAACCCACCATCGCTCCAAGGAACCTCTAAGCCTTGAGCTCCATTTATTTGAAATCCAAAGATCGTATCATTTGAAGTCACAATAAGCCTTAAAACATGGAGCAATGCTACAGTTGATAGAGTGAAATAGGATCCTTTTAATTTAAAACAAGGATAACCTATTATTAATGAAACCACTCCTGCAATTAAAGCTGCAATTATCATGCCTATCCATGGAGAAACATTATATTGCCTAAGCAAAATTGTTGTAACATAGGCACCAATCCCAATATAAGTTGCATGACCCATAGAAATGGAACCTGCAAAACCACTTACCACATTCCAGCAACTTGCCCAATAAGCATAGAGCAAAACCATAATAAAGGATTGTAAGATATAGCCGCTTGTTATAAACATAGGAAGTGCAATTAAAAGTATAATTCCAACTATTATTGTAATTATTTTTGATCTGTTTTTATTCATTACACTCCCTCCTAACCATCAGTTTCTTTTCCAAGAAGTCCAGTAGGTTTTATTAATAAAATTAAAACGAAGATTAAAAAGAGGAGCGCTTGTGCATAGGCCTCTGTCATATAAATTCCTCCAACTTTTTCAATAATACCCACCAGCAAACCGCCAATAAGTGCACCAGGAACGCTTCCTTTACCTCCAAGTACAACAATAACAAATGATTTAAATCCAAAAACCACTCCTAAAGCTGGTGAAAATGGGAAGAAAGGAATTAATAATGACGCACTGATACCTACAAGTGCAAAACCAATACCTAAAGCTAATCCATATATAACTTTTTCATTAATCCCCATAAGAGTTGAAGCTGCACGATTTTGTGATGCAGCCCTTAAGGCCCTTCCTGTCTTGGATTTTTGAAGAAACAAATATAAAACTCCTGTACATAAGATAGCAATAGCAAAGGCAATAAAACGAGTTGTTGTGAAAAAAAACGGTCCAATATTAAAAGACATATTTCCATAATTAGTCTTAGTCACCAGTGTGTTTGATGAAAATGCCATAGTAGCACCACTTGCAAGAACCATTCCAAGTCCTGCTGTAAAAAGCAGAACTCTTCTAGGTTCACGGGTATTGTCTTTTTCAATAATTCTATTGAGAATACCTTTTTGCAATAAATAACCTAATACAAACATCACTGATCCAGTTATAAAAATTGTAAGATAGGGATCCATTCCTAAAAACTGTGTGAGAAAATATGATATGTACATTGCTATCATAAGTTCTTCTCCATGGGCCCAATTCACTATTCTCATAACTCCAAATTCTAGGCTAAGACCAACAGCAATTATCGCATAAACTCCCCCTAACATGGTTCCATCAAAGAGAGCTTGTAAAAATAGTGTCAACCTTTAATTACCCCCCTCATGAATATGTTTATATATAATTTCTATTACTTTCTTTCATCCCAAATTGGTGCAGGAAATACAGCAGGATTATTATCACCTATTAATTCTAAAGGATATATGATTTCAAATTTTCCATTTAGTATTTGAACCATTACAACCTCAGAATGGATATTTTGATTGTGCATATCCCTTATATCACCAAACTTAACTCCTTTATATGGATGAAGAGCAAGCTCTGGGCTGCCTGGTTTAATATCTGTCTCTAAAAGAGCTTTTTTAATAGCTTCAGGATCAGTGCTTGCTGCACGCTCAATAGCATTTACCATCACAGCAGCTGTTAAATATCCATTAGCGCTGAATTCATCTAGATCATAGCCCATCTTTGCTTTATATTGCTCATTGACATCTTGTGCTTCTTTCCCTAAAAATGGCAGAAGTCCTGTTGTCCAAGCTGCACTTCCCATTATGTATTCAGAGTTTTTACCTGCCTTTTCAATATAATCACCAGCAACAAAACCTGAACCAGAAGATACTATTGTATTTGAAAGCTTATAATCCGCCATTTGCTGAGTCAATAAAAGTGCATCATTTAAGTAAGACATTGGTACTACAACATCAGGATTTACAGCTTTAATTTTATTTATGATGGAGCTCATATCAGCAGTATTTGCTGGATATGTTTCGCTTAAAACCACTTCTGCTTCTGGATATTTTTCCTTTAACATTTTTTCAACAGCTACTTGAGTACCTTTTCCCCAGTCAGTATTTTCTGCTATTAATGCAAAAGTTTTTGGCATTTTACCAGTCTTTTCTCCTAAGCTTTTACAAGTTTCTACAATTACTACTGCATTATTGCTAGCAGAGTGATTTGCTCTAAAAACATATTCATATCCTTTTTGCAGAATCTCATCAGCAACAGAATTTGATAATACATAAGGTATTTTATATTTTTCTGCAATAGGAGCAGTTGCTGCACCAACAGCGCTTTGATAAGGTCCTATAACACAGCTAACTTTTTTCTGTTGTATCAATCTCTCCATTTCTGTAACAGCAACATCAGGTTTACTAGTAGTATCTGCTAAAACCATTGTTATTTTTGCACCATTTAAGGATTTAATTCCACCAGCTTTATTATAATTTTCTATATATAATTCCATTCCAGAACGTTGACGGCTACCAGCATTAACAGCATCTCCAGAGTTTGGCATAAGTACTCCGACTAAAATTTCATTTGTATTATTAGAAGGCGCATTTGTAGCATTAGTATTTCCTGATGACGAGGAAGTATCAGAACCCTTTGATGCATTTTGTGAAGCTGCGCATCCTGTAAAGGTAGTTAAAAATATCATTGTAAGTGCAATTGTACAAATTCTTTTCATAAAATTTACCTCCATAAATATTTTTATTCTTTCTATATCTTTATCTTTAAATATTTCCAATCACTTGAACAGACCCTGGTTTTTCATCAGAAGAAAGCATCTCTAGCGCTTTTTGCATATATCTTTTCCTCAGCGCTTTCTCATCAGCATTATTTAAGCTTGGGTTCCCTACAGGACATGTTATAGCATTACCTCTTAATATCCTTGGGGAACCTACGGATTTTGCAATGTCAACAACTGCAGCAATATGCACCGCTGGAATTCCAGCATTTTCAATTTCTTTAACTATAGTTGCTCCGCAACGAGTACTAGTACCTCAGGTGGAAGTGAGTATAACACAAGTTACACCTTGATTTTTTAAACTCTCTGCTATTTGCTTTCCCATATCTTTTGAAGCTGAAACTGCTGCACAATTTCCACAAGTGATATAAGCATTTTCATCAACTTCACCAATCACACCTTCTTTTTGAAGTTCCAAAAGCGCATCATAAGGGATTAATCTATAAGGATTCTCCATTGTCCAAGTTCCATCATATCCACTATGAATGACAAAATGATCCTCTTTAAGGAGCTTATCAATATTGTATTTTCCCCAAGTTAGGCAAGAATTTGGTTTAAGTTTATCTGGATTTAAAACAGGGATTAAGCCGCCATCTGACACAATTGCTACTTTTGCCTTAGTTAAATCTAAAACTCCAGGAGCAACATTTGATTTTTCAAATACTGGTGGCAGGATTTCGCTTTCAAATGGTTCTCCTTTGATCTTATGTAAAACCATTTCAATAGCTCTTCTGGCTGCATTTTTACTTTGTATTTCATTTTTAATCTCGTCTCTTATGACATATCCTTCTTCTTTAGCACTGCCAACATGTTCATTGGATACAAGCCTTAATCCTATGTCTACCATCTTAGGAACAACTTTTCTCATCTCAGCAGATAGAATTCCAGTTTTGATAATATATGTATCTTTTCTAAATATATCAACAGCAGGGTTTTCAGGATACATTCCAGTTACTGTTGGTATATTTAATTCTTTTGCAACTTGTGAAGCCATATTCCCACAGGCTATTCCATATCTTCCAGCATTAAATGCTGGTCCTGCAAAGAATATATCTGGCTTTAATTCTTTAACCAATTCAATACCTTTTTTTGTTGCACTATCGACGTTTTCAGCAAAATAATTATCACCGCATATTATAGTACCAACGACTTCACCTTTATCCTTTAACAAAGAATTTATGAGGACTGCTGGACCGATTGGTTTTTCAGCTATGCTAAACCCCACATTTGCCATATCTTCTCCGCCAATTTGTCCAAAAAATTGATTTACATAACAAACAACTCGTAATTTTCTATTAATCATACAACCACCTCCTTTCTTCTAATAATCCACAGCTTTTCCAAAAGAATTGCCAATCTGGCTTATAACTCCTACATGCTTCATGCTTAAAGAAACAACCTCACCATTTGCTGGTGACCCTCCAGCAGGTATATGTCCCCCAATTACCCCTACATTTCCACTTAGATAAACAGCATCAGGTTTGCTTCCATATACTTTTTCAACAGGTGGGAGTGTCAAAGAATGATAATACGAACCTGTTTGTACAATTGAATCAACCAATAGATCATCAATTAAGCATTCAGTAGATAGATTGCTTTGTGCATTTAAAACTTGAATGATGGGTACTGCTTTAATACCCAGTTTTTCAGCTTCACTTGCAATTGCTCCTACACAGATTGTAGACGCTCCTCCTACACCCTTTGTTATTACAACACCATCTGCATGGAAGACCTCTTTTAACATAGTTGCTGCCATTTTAGAAGCTAAATGTCTAAGCCTAGCTTCCACTGCAGTAACTGTTACTATAACCCCCACAAAGTTTAATTCCTTTCCATGAGCTCTCATAAGCTCTAATATAACTGGATGGTTTTGTATTTCATATGTAGGCATCAGCCTATAACCGCCACAAGAAGATATTG
The DNA here is from genome assembly GCA_031549525.1 of Clostridiaceae bacterium. Taxonomy (GTDB): domain Bacteria; phylum Bacillota; class Clostridia; order Clostridiales; family Clostridiaceae; genus WQUF01. The sequence continues at coordinate 6,431 of JAVBPQ010000059.1, forward strand.
CTCCATCTAAAACTTCAGTAGGCTGTATTATAAGAGGAAGTGTATCAGGTACAGCATTTCCATAAAACATGGGTTCTCTGTAATTTTCAGTATCATACTGCTTTGAATATATTTGGTAAGCATATGCAATATTTGGAAGTCCTTCTGTCATAGCTTCGTTATTAAATTCTTCAACTTTATCTGGTTCTAAATTAAGAGTAGCTTTTGCAATCAATACAGAAGCTTTATATCCTATCCTTCTTAAAGCTTCACGCAACTCTCTAAAATCAGCATTTTCTGTAATAGGCTCGATTATAAGCTCAGGCATGTTTGCATAGGGAGTATACTCTGCAAAAGGACCTGACATATCAAAGGAGCCCCATTTTCTAGACCAATAGGTATTGTTTTGACATAATACAATTCCCATCCCAGAGACGCATCTAGTAACTCCTGATCCTGCAATCTCATAATCTTCTGATAAAACTCCAGGCCAGTCAATTCCTCCTGAAACCTTACATCTTGGCTGAACAACATCAGTAACATTCATAATTCTTGCGCTTTCACCAGGTTTTACAATATCAACCTTCAATTCTAATACGCATTTTTCTTCCTTTGCAAAGGCAATTATTTCATCCTTACTCACATACATAATTCCATCTTCAAGATATGTTTTTTCTCCAAATCTTAAATCGCTTATCTTAATAGTCTCAAGCTTTAGTTTCATTATTTTAAAAACCTCTTTTCTAAAATCGATTAAAAGTGTATTATTTATTTTTATATAAAAACCCTAGAGCATCAGCAGCTAGAATAGCATCCTGCACTTGTTCAAATGTAACTTTAAACGGCTCATTATGAACATAAGGGTTTTTATTATACACTTTTTCAGTTATGATCCTTATATTTTCTGATGTCGGTTCAACATTGACATCGTGAAGTGTAACTGGAAGCCCTACACTTATAAAAAAATTCATAACTTTGTCAATTAAGTCATCAGACGCATTTTCTAGTATCATTTGGCAAATTACACCAAAAGCAACTTTTTCTCCATGCAATATATTGTGGCTTTCAGGTATTTCTGATAAGCCTGCATGAATACCATGAGCTGTGCAGCACCCTGTATTCTCAAAGCCAAGGCCGCTTAAGAGGGTATTTGCTTCAATTATATTTTCAACAGCCTCTGTACAAAGTCCATTTTCTATATCCCTCTTAGCTTTTACACCATCTTTTAATATCATATCAAAGCATAAGTTTGCTATAGCAATGCTCATTTTACAGCTTCTATACCCCTTACCAATAAAATTAGGAGAATCAGATTGTTTATTTGCATTTGCTTCAAACATGGTTGCAATAGCATCACCCATTCCAGCTACAAAAAGCCTTACAGGTGCTTTTGAAATTATACTTGAATCCATGAGGACTAGATCTGTTCCTCTCTTATGTTTTATAGCGCCTTCATGAACTCCTTCTGGGGAGTATATGATGGATATACTGCTTGTAGGAGCATCAGAGGATGCTGATGTTGGAACAATTATCCTAGGAAGATTTAATGAATCAGAAGCAGCTTTTATAGTATCTAGAGTTTTACCTCCACCCACACCAACGATTACATCAGCGCAAGCTTTCTTAGCAATTTCTAAAACTCTCTCTATTTCAGCTCTTGAACACTCACCGCAGAATTTAACAGCTTCAAAAGTTGATTTAGAATTTTGAAAAATCTTATCAAGCCTTTTTTTAAAATCTTCAAATAAGAAACCATCAATAACTATGCATACTTTTGACCCATAAACATGAGTATAATTTTCAAGATTATCAAATTCTCCTGGACCTTGAATATAGCGCATTGGCGCACCAAATGCCCTGGAAACGCTTTCTACTTTCGACATTCTAACCTCCTAATTAGTAACTTTTTTTAAACTTTCCCAAATGGGTTCTGATACTTTAACAATTTCTTTGTAAATATGAAAATATTCCATATACTTTTTATGGTTTTCCATATCAGGTTCAATTATGGATTTAATGCTATTGCACTTTTTTACAGCTTCAATTTCATTTTCAAAAGCACCAACCCCAACCCCTGCTAAGAGCGCTACACCAAAAGATGAATCATTCTTTTCAGGTTCTATAACAGGTATTCCAAATACATCGCAAACAATTTTACTCCAAAGTGGACTCTTTGCTCCCCCTCCAATAATTCTGATCTCTTTTCCCTCGCCACCAAATTCCTTAACAACCTGAAGGCAATCATACAAGCTATATGCAACACCTTCAAGTACAGCTCTTGCAAAATATTTTTTATCATGAATTACACTTATTCCAAAAAAATTTGCTCTTGCATTAGCATTAAAGTAAGGGCAGCGCTCTCCTAAAATATATGGATGAAAGATCAATCCATTTGAGCCTACAGAAACCTTTAGAGCATCTTCATTCATAAGTTCATAAATATCTTTTCCAAGCTTTTTGCAATCTTCATATTCCTTTAAATATAGAGAATCTCTAAGCCACCTATAAGAAGAAGCACTTGCATTGGTACCTGTCACCATATACCACATATTTTCAACAGCATAGGGGTAGGTATAAGCTTTTTTATGGGGATGAGGATTCTCAAAAATCATATTTACATTTCCTGCAGTAGCAAGTTTTACAATCATTTGCCCTTCTACAACAGCTCCTGCTCCAAAATCCTCAGCAGCCGTATCAGAACAGCCTGCAATAACTGGTATGCCTTCTTTTAAACCTGTTAAATTGCTAACTTTCTTAGAAACATATCCTACAATAGCTTTCGATCTAGTAATCTCTGGAAGTACTTCCACAGGAATATCAATAATAGAACAAAGTTCTTTAGACCATTTTTTATTTCTTGCATCAAATAGAAGGCTTCCTTGAGCATCTACAACATCTGTGCAAAAATCTCCTGTAACAAAGGAGCGGACATAATCTTTTGTGAACATGAGTTTATGTATGTTTTTAAAATTCTCTGGTTCATTTTTATTTATCCATAAAAGCTGAGGAAGGGTCCAAGTTGCTGTTGGCATTTGCATTCCTATGGAAAATATTAAATCTCCATTTTCTTCTTTAAGCCTATTGCTTTCTTCAGCACTTCTTTGATCGTTCCACATTATAGTATTGCGAATGACTTCTCCATTTTTATCTAATAAAACTGCATTATGAGTTGAAGCTGAAAACCCTATGCCAATGATATCCTCTGATCCTTCCTTAAGCTGCTTAATACAGCTTTTCACAGTTACAATAAAAGCATCTATCCAAGACTTCGGTTCTTGTTCAGACCAACCAGGTTTTAAATAAATCGAAGGTAATTCTTTGCTTGCTGTAGCACAAACCTCACCATTTATATCAATAACTGTAGCCTTACAAGCGCCTGTCCCAAAATCCACACCTAAAAGTTTCTTTGCCATCAATTAACCTCCTTACATGATGTAAAACTGTCAGTATTTTTTACTAAGAAGAGCTTTTTCAACGCCTTCAAAATTTGCAATAGCTTCATTTCCTTTCTTAAGAGCCAAATAAGTATATAAAGTATCTATAATGGATAATTCTGCGATTCTAGAAGAGAGTGCAAAAGTTCTATATTTTGTTTCAGTAGATGCTGTAAAGAGTTTAATATCAGATACAAATGTAATAGGAGATTTTCCATAGCTAGTTATGCAAATGGTAATTGCCTTATTTTTTCTAGCAAGGTCCATGGATTCTACAATATCCCTTGAACTTCCTGAATGCGAAATTCCAAGCATCACATCTCCTTCTTTAATGACTGAGCTTGCAATAGCCTGCAGATGATTATCTGTATATCCACTCACATTAAATCCTAACCTAAGAAATTTATGTGCTGCGTCCAGTGCAATAGCACCTGCATTTCCAAGGCCTATGACGACGATTTTATTAGATTTTAAAATTGAATCACAAGCTTTTTCAATTTCCTTTGGATCTAGAACGCTCTTAGTCATAGTTATAGTCTTTATATTGCTTGAAAATATCTTCTCTATCAATTCTGTACTGTTATCTTCTATATCAATCTCTTCATGAATTCTTTCTATTGGATCAACAAGCTCCCTTGCAACATTTATCTTCATCTCTTGAAAACCACTATATCCAAGTTTTCTACATACCCTTATAATTGTAGCTTCACTAGTTTTACACTGTTCAGCTAAATCTGTTATAGAAAAATAAATCATTTTATCTTGATTTTCCATCATGTATGTTACTGCTTTTTTTTCTGTCTTTGTAAAAGAATTTATATTGGCATTGATCTTTAAAAAAAACAAACTATTAGAGTAATCATTTTTCAAATTCTATTTCACCTCCAAGAATTTTGAAAAAAATATTCTTTATTTTTAATCACTAATGAGGTAATATTTTAAAATTAATCTTCAAATTAGTCTAAAATATTAAAAATTTGCTCTAAAAACATAAATATTTCGCAATAATTCAATTTTATAATCTAAAAATTAAATTGTCAATACGTTTTCAATAACATTAATTTTAACGTCTTAATAAATTTTGAAATTTTTTTTCAAAATTAAAATTTATCAATTAATTAGAAAATATGACTTTTTAAGGTATGAGTAAAAAAGAGCAAACTTTAAAATTCTGTTACCATAAAAACAAATAGCTAATATATTAAACAATATAAGCAAAGGGTGTACTGATGATAAATATTGAACATTTATTGCTGAAAATGAACTCACATGGACAAAGGCTATCATAACCACTCTCACTATTATCATAAGAAAGAAGCCAGATAATATTAAGAATTCAGTCATTTCATCCTTTAATTCTTCTCTTTTAAGCCATTTCCATATGAGGGTTATAAAAAGAATAAGATAACATATCATAGAAATAAAAGTTAAGTTTTGGTTAAATCTTTGATAAACATATATTATATCCTCTAATATCTCGTATTTTTCTATCTCCTCTCTTGTAAACTCACTAGGCGTTATAGGGCTGTGAAGATAATCTGCCATCTGTGCTTTTAACTCTATCAAGCTAGGCTTTTCATCCTCTTTAAAATACAAAGGAATTGGGCTTGTGCATTTAAATTTATTTACAAAACTGAAAGCTTCTAACGAAGCACTTATCCAAGGTTTTATATATTCATTCCTAAATACAGGAGCCAAAGTTGCCCTTTTTTTTGCTTGAGTTTTAAGCATACCTCTATCACATGCATCATTAACCTCATACTCTAATCTCTCAAAAAATTCCTTAGCATCCATTGGTCTTTCATAATATCCTGCCTTCTCTGCAGCACCTCTAATAGCCCAAAAAAACCATCCTCCTTTATAATCATAATGGTCATCATATATATGATACTTAAAGCTATACATTCCCTTGCCTTCTTCTAAATAAGGTTTTAACTCTAAAAAAGCTGGACTTACTTTATAAACCTTTAAGCGCACATCTTCAGGAACAGGTACATCAGCTATCCAATTCTCATTTTTAATACGAGTCAAGGCCCCATAAGCTCCTTGAAATTCAGAAGACATATAGTCATTTATTACAAACCTGCCATAATAATTAAAATTTAAAAAAGCCACAATGCTATTTATTAGAAAAAATATCATAATTGTAAGCAAGATACAAAGCATAGGTTTAATTTTTTGAAACCTAGCTTTAAGATTTTTATCAAAAACTATAAATAAAAATGTAAATATTAAAACTGCTACAAAAAACGGTATTAACCAAAAAGTATCCTCTCTGGTATTCCATGCTATACCAAAGGAAAAGCCTCCTATGAAGGAATGAACCATCATGGATTTTACATTATTTCTATTTAAAAACATACCAATTAGTCCTAAGAAGAAAAACACTACAATGGTAGGATATATGCTGTCACGATATATCCTAAGGCTTGCAGAAACATCATAGCTTACTGGATTAAAGAATAATAAACTAAAGACAAGAAACAAAAAAAGTCTATTTTTTATCAAAGACCTTATAACTATCAATGTATATAAGCAACAAAGCAAATATAAAAATTGATTTGCAATTAAAATAGGAATGGATAAATAATTTATAAAAGCTTCCCAAAGAGAAAAAAACATTCCTTTTGCAAGGGTAAGAGAGTTATATTCTCCAAGCCAATTTCCTTCTGTTATCGACATTGCATGTTCTAATAATAATCCATCATCGTGACCCATCCATGGTATTAAAAATGGATATTGAGAAGAACATAAATACATCTTTATAAAGATAAGGCTTAAAATAGAAAATATAAAGATTATATTTAAAATAATGTTCTTATAAGATGACTTCTTTTGTATATCCATATGTCTCCTTCAACATAATAAGTTGTTTTCAAGTAAATTTTCATAAATATTTATTACATATTGTTATTTTGTTATACTTTTTGCAATTTGATTTATGATTATCCATATAATTGTTGAAAAAGGTGACAACTACTTTTAAATTCTAAATATTTAAAGAAATTTTTTTATTTTTTTCATAATTTTCCAATCTTTAAAATAGATATTTAATAATGGACTAAATTTTAAATTAAAGGAGCGTAGCAATATGAATAATAACGATGATTCAAGATTTCAAGAAGAAGAAAAGGGATTGACTATAGATTTTAACGACCCAATGGTTCAAGAGCTTTTAAATGAGGTA
>JAVBPQ010000022.1:0-20490 GCA_031549525.1 Clostridiaceae bacterium
ACTAGTAAGACCCCTTGAAGAATACAAGGAGATAGGTCAGAGGTGAAAGTGCAGTAATGTATTAAGCTGACTGATACTAATAGGTCGAGGGCTTGATCTTGAAAAGAGAATAATTACTATGCTATAGATATGAGAGAAAATGTAGATATACAAATAGAAAGAAAAATATCAAAGAAAAGAAGATATATATAATAAAGAAAAGAAGATATATATAATATATAGAATCCAGTGATAATAGCATAAAGGATACACTCGTCCCCATCCCGAACACGAAAGTTAAGCTTTATAGCGCTTAAGATACTGCAAGGGTGACCTTGTGGGAAAATAGGACATTGCCAGGTTTTCAAGGATCTTTAGCTCAGTTGGTTAGAGCAACCGGCTCATAACCGGTTGGTCCGGGGTTCGAGTCCCTGAAGGTCCATTATTTGGGGGTATAGCTCAGCTGGAAGAGCACCTGCCTTGCAAGCAGGGGGTCAGGAGTTCGAATCTCCTTATCTCCACCATAAAAATAAATCCGAACTACTCATTATTAAAGAGGCGTTCGGATTTATTTTTTTATCTATATTTGATTGCTTTTTAGCATGTAACTTCTTAAATCATCAAATAATACCATTGCTAAGACCAATCTATCAAATTCTCTTTTTTTTCTTTCTATAGATTTTCTAAGACCTATACTATCTATATAAAAATTGTAATTGGTCTTAAATTGAATTGTAGCCATTTCTTTAAAGGTATTTAATAAGTCAAGCTGTCCATAACCATATTGATTATTTGGATAATATATACCTTTTTGTCTCTTTGCTCCTTCTAAAAGAAATGATTTTATTATATTACCATTCATACCTATGAAGTTTTTATTTACAATTCCCCATTGCAGTATAATAGCCGCAGCTCCTGCAACATGTGCCGCAGCTACGCTGCTTCCACTTAAAGTTGAATAGCCTCCGCCAGGAGATGGACCCATGACATCTACCCCAGGAGCAATTATATCTGGTCTTATTGTATTATATCGTGCTGGACCTCTCCCTGATTCAATGAACAAATTTTGATTTTTATGATTATAAGCGCATACGCATATGACTTGAGATGAATTTCCAATTTCTGTTATTGTATAATCTGGAGAAGAATTTAAAAAAAAGGTATTTTTTAATGATAATCCATTAGAGGGTAACCATGCGTGAAAAGTTCCATTTATGATTGTTTCACCATAAAGGGTTATTCGCCATATTCCAGATTCTGGATTCATAAATCTTATTACAGTCAATTGATCTCCATTTCTATCAACAGATATATAATAACTAACCCATATGGTTGTTTCGTGAAAAACTAATTTAAACTTGTTTTGAAATGTATTTTTTACAGGTATTTTTTCAATCATTTCTCCAGACGGAGACATCACGGAAATGGATATTTTATCAGGTGAATAGTTCCAAATATAAATGGCAGTTCCTTTCTCATTTTCTGCTACATTCATTTCGATACTATATATAGCATTATCATTTTTTATTTGTCCTGTTGTATGTCTTCTTGAATTTCCTTCATTTCCACCAGATACAGTTAAAACTGCACCTCTTTCATTGCCTGTTAGTGGAAAATAAGTTAATCCATCATGACCTCCTTGGTTTGTACCAAGGCCAAAATTTATGGAAATAGGCATGTTAAATTCTTCTGATTTTTCTAGCAAGTAAAGCAAACCGAGCAGTATATCGGTATCTTGATATACAGTTACATTTTCGTCAAAAATCATGCTATTTACCTTAGCATATTCTTTTGCAGGAGCAAGTTTTACAAAAATAATTTTTGCATCTGGTGCAACACCTGAGTATCTTCTTTCTTGTCTTCCACAAGCAATCCCTGCAAGAAATGTTCCATGACCAATTGTATCATTTGAAGGGACTATATCAAATGGATTTTCTGATTTAAGGGCTTCATTAATTTGTTCGTTTGTATATTCAGTACCATATCTAAATCCTAATGGAGGGTTTCCTGTAAATATGGTTTGATCCCATATTGATAAAATTTTAGAGGTACCATCTTCGTATCTAAAGGCAGGATGAGTATAGTCAATACCTGTATCTACAAATCCAACTATGACACCATTTCCCTTTAAGTTTAAGTTTGGATTTGTGAGAATAGGCATTATATTGGCATCAGTTAGGCTATCCATGTCTGTAACATTAAATAAAAGAGGGTAACTTAGATCTGACATTACAACTATTTCATCGATTATACTATCTACCAGCTCTCTTTTTACATAAACAGTAGCAAGATTGTATCTAAGCACTTTTCCAATTATGACATCTTCATTTGAATTAGCTAGATTTATAAGATCATTATTAAACTCTACTATAAAATCTACAAAATCTTCAGAAATTATCTTATTTTCTATTTCGCTTACATTTTCATCCATATGTTCATTTTTTTCTCTATACCTCATTTGAATAATTCCAGTTAATATTTCCATAGAATTTAACAAGCAAAGTTTGCCATATCCCCAAGTATTGCTTGGATATTTAAGATTTCTATCTCTTTTTGCACCAGAACACAAATAACCTTTTAAACTTTGACCATAAAGGTAAGGGTCATTTCCAAGCAGTATGCCCCATTCTAAAAGCAGTGCACTTGCTCCTGTGACAAATGGAGCTGCCATACTTGTACCTGTATAAGCATCATAACCTCCTCCAGGAACACAAGATATTATTTTTTCGCAAGGAGCGCATATATCTGGCTTTATATTTACAGGATCTCGCTCATTTCCTCTACCTGAGAATGTCGATAGCTTTCCTGTTATACCATTGTACCCTCCAACACTTATGACGTTTTTAACAGTGGAAGGTAATGTATAAGTAGAGTTTTCAGTAGGAGTCAAAAATTTCACAGAAGAAAATTTTTCTCCTGTAGAAAGCCATATATGATATTCTCCATTTATTACATAGTAATCATGAAATACAATGGTCCAAATTCCTTGACTTAAAAATTTATTTACAGCTATTAGTTCAATTGAAATATTTTCATTTATACTATAAGGAGTGGATTTATTAAAGCGAATATATATTTTTTCAGTTCCAATATTATATAATAAATTATTATTTTTATAGGGTATAATCCCAGTAGAAATGCCCCTTGGACTCAATATCTCCACATTGAAAAAATCCATTTGAGTCTTCCAAATATCTACGGAAATTGTGTTTAAATTTCCTTCAATTGTAAACTGAGAACGGTTTTTTTCCATTATATTTCCATGTGTATGGGTTCCTTTATCACCTTCATTCCCCATAGCAACTACTATTGCATTTTTCCACTGTAATGACATTTCATTTATATATGTTTCAAATAGACTGTTGCCATCATGGGATCCGATATTTGAACCATAACTTATATTTATAGCTACAGGCATTTGTAAAACCATAGCTTTTTGTAAGATATATTTTATACCTTGCATTATGTCTATGTTATTTATAGGATATCCTTCATAATCAGGGTTTCCCATTTTTACGACTATTAAATTAGACATAGGAGCTGCGCCTATATAAAGTCCATTGCTAGCTCTTCCGTTACCTGCTGCAATTCCTGCAACATGAGTTCCATGACCTATGAAATCATAATGGTTTAAAGCATTTTCCTCTTTACCTGATATATTTAAAGAAATTGCAGTATTTATTTCTTCATTGGTATATTCTCTTCCATGTAAAAAACTTTCAGGATAATTTCTACTAGCAGATTGATCCCATATATATAAAATTCTGCTAGTATTATCATCATTTATAAAATCTGGGTGCATATAATCAATCCCAGAATCTATTATACCTATTAACACTCCTTCACCTTTTAATTCAAATTGTGGATAATTTTGAACAGGTGGTATACATGTTTCTGATAAATTTATATTTAAATTGGGAGAAAGTTTTTTAGGTTTTTCTATATATTCTATGCTTATTTCATTTGCAAAACTTGGAATCATGGATTCAGGTATAGTTACTATTGCATATTTTTCTGTTAATGTTTCTGCAAAAGCACCATACTTTTTGCTTATGAGATGTATATCTCCATAATATTTAACTATTAATCTCCAAGTTTTTGTTATGTTATTGTATCCGGTCATGATGTCTTTATCTATTTTTCTTTCGTTTTCATCAAGTTGGACTGCAATTTCTAATCTAGGATCAACTTTACCACTGATTAAAATCATAAAACCACCTAATATTAATTGCTTTATAGAATAGATATTAAGAACGAACATATTTTATGCTTTTAAGATAGGAAGTTTATAAAAAATATGATGATATTTATTTAGATTCAATTAATACACAAGCTTTGACCATAAAAAGCTTTAATTTGTTTATTAAATCAATAAGCTCATCATCATAGGTACCTGGTTGAAGCCATATAGTTTTAATAGAAAGATTAGAGCATTCTTTTACATAGTAAAGTCCTATTTTAGGGTTAACTACAAATACTGCTGTATCTGGCTTTTCAGGCAATTGGGATAGAGATTTATACATTTTGTCTCCGTCTATATGATCATAAACCTTAGTTACACCATATACTTTTTTGTTTATCTCTTTAAGACGAGAATATATTTTATACCCAAATTTTTCTTTATCTAAAGTTACACCGATAACAGCCCATACTTTTGTTTCATTAAAAATTTTTTTAACATCCATTTTAGTGTTTTGCTACTTAAAATATGAACAAATATTATTAAGAAAATTCCATATTTCATAGTAGCTTCTCCTTTTTTATTTTCAAATAGTAAAAGATTTTCATATTTTATTATAAATATTTTATGATGTCAATGAGAAATAATTTTAAAAAGTAGATTTTTAGATGAAATTAAAACAAGAAGAAAGACATGATGAATTTATAAAATAAATTTTCATTATTGATCATAGAGCACATTGAAAGACTAAAAAAATATAATTTTCAAATTGTATTTTTTTAGTCAAACAAAAGGAAAAGATTATTTTATAATATAATTTTCTATATTGCTCTTTAACAATAAATTTTCTTTCATCAACTGATTTGCTTTATCCATATCGTATTGTATATAGTTTGTATCTATATTTAATGATTTATGAATTTTTTCATATTCAGGATGATTCTTATTTTTATATATGCTTAGAAAATCATAATAACCATATATTCCTCCACAATTTTCAGGAGGACAATTACCTTTTGCTTTGATGATTTGAGGATATGGAAATAAGTAATCATTGATTTCTCGAATAGGTTCTATTTTATGTTCCCACCAATTGTTAAAGTCATAAATGTATGTGAATATATCACAATTTGTAAAATATTTATCGATTTTCGTGCTATTTGGATCTTTTATTTCTACATTGTTAGCATTATTGATTATGCTAATGCCTTCAATATTTGAAATTATAAGATCTAAATCTTTAAATTGAAATTGATATAAGTGTGAATTTGTCCAGCCCATTGCAATTTGGATAGTGTCATGCAAACGTTTAAAAGATATATCTGCAGGAATGATTACTTTTCTCCATATTGGTGGTTTAGAGCCTTTCAGAGTGATTTTAAATGTGTAAGCTTTCATAAAAATTTCGCCTCCTTAAATTTTTATGATTTAATTTTTATTAGAGTTTGAACACTGTCTTGCTTATCGTTATATACATTATATTTTATTTATATTAATAGTACAAGGTGTTTGACTCTCCTTTAAGTTTTAAATGAGATTAAAATATGATTTATATAAAGAGCCAGACTTTTAAGCCTGACTCTTAAATTAAGATAATATATTTATTTGTGATTTATGTTACCATATGTATGAAATTTTAAAGTTGGAGCAAGCCAAACTTTGCCAGTTCCTTCATAGACATTTACAAGACCCTCTCCAGAAACTGCAGATCCAAGAAGGGATTTTCCTGATTTTTGAACTGTAAATCTTAGAGATGAACTCCAAAGGATTGCAAAACTTCCATCTACTTTTAAAACATCGTTGTTTAGATCATATTCAATAACCTCTTCTTCAGGAACTTTACTTTCTAGTATTACAGGTCCTGAGCCTTCCATGCATAAGTTAAATAGACCCTCTCCTCCTGCAATAGCTGCAGAAAAGCTAGGTATTGATCTTGCTGTGATTTTTACATGTTCCCCTGCACCGAAAAACATTCCATCATCCATGCAATAGCTTTCATTTTTTAAATCAAGCAATAGGAAGTGCTTGTAGCTTGATTCTAAAAATATCTCTCCAACGCCTTTATAAAGAGGTTTAATAGCTTGCTCTTTAGTAACGGCAGCCTTAACTATCTTCCCAAATAAATCCCCAGCACCTTTTACATTTGAGGTCATATCAATTCTTCCATGTATAAAACTCATTGCTCCAGGTGATAATTGAATACCAGTCCTACCATTTAATGTAATGACGCATTGTTTGAGCTTTATATTAGCTTGTTTCATATAATAGTATTGCATGGCTTCATCAGGGGAAGATGCTGTTAAAGCATCATATTCAAGTACATCGATTTTAATATCCTGGCTAGTTAAAGTTTCACAGATTCTGGTATTTGTAATCTTATCAGTAATATTTCCCATAATAGAACTCCGATCTTTAACTTTTTATTTTAACTTGCTTTCAACCTCTTCTATAAAGGATTTCACGGTTTCATTGAATAATGTACGCTCTTCAACATGAGCAAGATGTCCACAACCTTTGAGTATGAAGGAGTGAGAATCTTTTATGCCATCTAAAGCTGATTTTACTACTTGTTCTGTGCATTGATCGTATTCACCTGCAGTGATTAAAGTTGGAACATCTATATCTTTAAGAAGAGGAGTGAGATCTTCATCTTTCAAAGTTCCAGTTAAACACAATTCGCTATCTCCTTGCATCGTATGGTAAACTTCACCCATTTGAGAAAATGAATCAATTACATAATCAGGCATTTCTTTCTGCCTAAAAATGTGCTTTGCATAGAATTCATTGAGGGCATTTTGATATTCTGTAGTATCCCTAATACCTGAAGCTTCACCTTCTTTTAATATCTTTTTAGGACCTTCAGGCATCTCATCGAGCAATCTTTCACTTTCTTTATTCCACATAGGTATTGAAACTGGAGAGCTTGCTAAAATCAAACTTTTTAAACCTTCAGGTTTTTTGCTTGAGAAATATATAGCCAGCATTCCACCCCAGGATTGACCAAGAAGATGATATTCTTTTAGATTTAAATGTTCACAAAGGGCAAAGGCTTCTTCTACAAATAGCTCAGGAGTCCATCTTTTAGGATCTGAAGGGGCAGGAGACAATCCACATCCTATTTGATCATAATATATAACTTTATGCCCATTTTTTGCAATGTCATCAAGGCTCCTTAAATAATTATGAGAACCTCCAGGTCCTCCGTGAAATACCAAGAGAGGAAGTTTACCTGGTTCGTTTTCACCTATTATTCGATAATATGTCTTTCCTCCACCGAATGGCATATAATCTTCAATGATTTTGCACATTAAAATCTCCCCTTAAATATAATATTTAAGTTATACTAACATAGAAATAATAAATTGTACATAGAACGATTACTTAAAAAAGTTTGGAGCTAAGGGTTTACTTAAGAATAAGCAAATTAGATATTTTAATTTTTAAATATAATAAAGCTGTTGCAATACTAACTTTAATATTAGTGTTACAACAGCTTTATAAAATTTGGACAATAAAACCACAACCCTTTAGGGGAGTAGATATCATAACTTAGTGTTTAACACCTAGGTTATTCAATTAGCTTGTAGAGTTTACTGTTTAGAATAGTTGGTTGCTTACTATTATTCTTCTTCAAATTGATCTTTGCCTACAGAACATAATGGACAAAACCAGTCATCAGGGATATCTTCAAAAGGGGTGCCAGGTTCGATATCGTTATCTGGATCACCTAATTCAGGGTCATAAATATATCCACATACAAGACAAACATACTTTTTCATATTATCTCCTCCAGTTTGAACTATAAAATTAATATTAATATATTTATTTATGAATGCAATTATACTATAAGAATAATTAGATATAAAGATATAGAATAAATATTTTATTAAAATTAATGCTTATACCCCTTCGTTTTTATTGCTATGAGCATATAAAAGAAAAAATATTCATAAATATGTAAAGAGTATAAGGGGGAGTTAAAATGAAAAACTTTTTAGAAAAGATATTTGAAAACATAAAGAGTAATTATATTTATTATTTAATATCATTAGCAATAATAATAATATCGGTGATAATTGGGTTTAACTTTTTTAAATCTTTACCTTTAGATAGTAGCGCTGTATCTGTGGTTAAAGAGTTTATGCTGTGGGATGGAAATAATAAAGATAATAACAGCTTAGTTTTTGCTGACGCATTTAAGAGTAATGCACTAATGATTTTAGCTATATGGATATCCGGAATGACTTTTATTGGAGCACCTATAGTGATTACTGTTCTTTTCATAAAAGGTTTTTCCTTTGGATATACATTTGCTTTTATAACACAATTAGCCTCTGAACCAGGCTTTTATAAAATAATTATAACATTAGTTATGCAAAATATTTTTATTTTTTTATGTTTAATAGTTGCAGCAGTATTTTCTATTAAGCTATCTACAGGTATATTTAGAGATAGGAAGAATAATAACTCAAATAAAGAGGGTTTAAAATCTAAAATCTACAAATATGCTGGAAACTATATATTGGTTTTGATATTTTGTTTTATAGAAGCCTTATTTGAAGGGTATATTGTGCCATTAATTTTTTGATTTACTTTAAGCTTTAAGGGGGCATAAATGGATATTTTTTTAGAGGGATTCTTAGAAGATATAAACAGAAAAAAATTAAGTCCTAATACTTTTGACGCATACAGAAGGGATATAGAAAGGTTTTACAGATATCTAAATAAAAAAGATTTGACAGTTGATGCTGTGGATGAGGAAATTATCAGAATATATGTTCAAGAACTTAAGAGAAAAAATATGGCAAATTCCTCTATTGTTAGAAATATCATATCTATAAGAAATTTTTATAAATTTTTAATGAAAAATAAGTATTTATCATTTAATCCTACCACTACTTTTCAAATACCAAAAGTGGATAGAAAACTTCCTGAAATATTGACAATAGAAGAAGTGAATAAATTATTAAACGCTCCAGATCAGACCACATTAAAAGGCATAAGGGATAAAGGTATGCTAGAATTGATATATGCATCTGGAATGAAGGTAACAGAGCTTTTAACCATGAGAATGGATGATATAAATTTAAAATTTAATTACTGCATAGCTACAGGAAATAAAAACAATCAGAGGGTAATACCTATTGGTTCTTATGCAGTAAAGTTTGTACTTGAATATTTAAAGGTTAGAGATGAGATAAACATACACAAGTATAATTATTTATTTTTAAATTTAAAAGGGTTTCCAATGACAAGGCAAGGATTTTGGAAACTTGTTAAGGAATATTCAGAGAGTACAGGTATATATAAAAAGATAGATCCTTATTGCTTAAGGCATTCGTTTGCAGTACACTTAATACAGAATGGTGCTGATCTAAAGACAGTTCAAGAACTTTTAGGTCATAAGGATACTAATACAACTCAGATTTATTCCTTAATATCCAAAAAGAACAAAATTGCTGATATTTATATGAAGACGCACCCAAGGGCATGAAGAAAGAAAGGTGAACAAAAGGATGAAGAGGGTAATCTTAATAGTTTTTGATAGTTTTGGCATTGGGGAGCTTCCTGATGCAAAAGACTATGGAGATGTAGGAAGCAATACTTTAGGAAATATAGCAAAAAAAATTCCTAATTTTTCTATTGTTAATTTAGAGTCTATGGGCATTTCTAAGATAGATGGGGTTCATTATACCAATATAAAAGAAAATACCATAGGGGCATATGGAAGATGCATGGAAAAATCAAAAGGAAAGGATACTATAACAGGCCATTGGGAGATAGCAGGTGTTATCCTTGAAAATCCTTTAAATGTATATCCTAATGGATTTGATAAAGAACTAATAGATGAATTTTGTATGAGAATAGGCAAAAATGGAGTATTGGGAAATAAGGTAGCATCAGGAACAGAGATAATAGAAGAGCTTGGTGATATGCATGTTAAAACTGGTTTCCCTATAGTTTACACATCTGCAGATAGTGTCTTTCAAATAGCAGCTCATGAAGAAGTTATACCTTTATGCGATCTTTATAGGATATGCGAAATAGCAAGGGAAATGCTCATAGGAGATAGAACAGTAGGAAGGGTCATTGCAAGGCCTTTTATAGGAGGGAGTGGAAGTTATAAGAGAACTTCAAATAGAAGGGATTATGCTATAGATCCTCCTACGAAAACCATGCTTCAATATATAAATGAAGATTCTAAAAAGGTATTTGCAGTAGGTAAAATAGAAGATATTTTTAATAAAAAAGGCATAGACTATGCAGTTCATACTAAAAATAATATGGATGGTATTGATGAGACTCTAAAATGCATGGATATGTTAAAAGAAGAGGGATTGATATTTACAAATCTTGTGGATTTTGACATGCTTTATGGACATAGAAATGATTTTACAGGGTATGCAAATGCTTTAATTGAATCTGATGGGAGGATTAAGGAAGTTATAGATAAGATGACAAGTTGCGATATGCTTATGATAACAGCAGATCATGGATGCGATCCTACAACTAAAAGTACAGATCATTCAAGGGAGTATGTTCCTATCTTAGTTTATAGAAAAGGCATGGATAAAGAAGTTAATTTAGGAACAAGAGCTTCCTTTTGTGATATTGGAAAGACTATTTTAGATTATTTAAATGTGGATAATGAGCTAAACGGAGAGAGTTTTTTAAGTAAGCTTTAGGAGGATAAGATGGATTACGATGATTTTAAACAAATGTCAGATTACATAAAAAGCAAGATTAATGATGAACCTGAAGTTGCAATTATTTTAGGATCTGGTCTTTCAGGCCTTGCAGAAGAGGTCAAAAATCCTATGAAAATTTCATATGAAAAAGTACCAAATATGCCTAAGGTTACAGTGGAAGGGCATAAGGGTGAATTTATATTTTGTGATATTGAAGGAAAAAAAGTTCTCCTAATGTCAGGAAGGTTTCATTTATATGAGGGACATAAGCCAGATGTTTTAAGGATCTTGCCTTATGTCTCTAAGCTTTTAGGAGCTAAAATATTTATAGCTACAAATGCAGCAGGAGGAGTAAATTTATCCTTTAAGCCAGGGGATTTAATGGTCATAAAAGATCATATAAATTATAGTTTTTCTAATCCTATGATGGGTGAAAATATACCTAAGATGGGAGATAGATTTTTTGATATGAGCATGGCATATTCAAAGAGGCTTATAGATATATTAAGACAATCAGGTAAGGAAAATGATATAGCTCTTAAAGAAGGGGTATACCTAATGTATTCAGGCCCTAATTATGAAACTCCATCAGAGATAAAAGCTTTTAGAATACTTGGCGCAGACGCAGTAGGCATGAGTACTGTACCTGAAGTCCTTGCTGCAAGGCATTGCGGGCTTGAGATTTGTGGGATATCATGTATAACAAATATGGCAGCAGGCATTTTAGAGAAGCCTTTAAATCATGAAGAGGTGATACAAACTTCTAATATGGTAAAGGATAAGTTTGTAGAGCTTATGAAGGCATTTATTAAAAAGCTTTAAAGGGTGAGTTTTATGAGAATGTATGATATTATACTAAAAAAAAGGGAAGGGCATGAATTATCTAAAGAAGAAATTGAATTTTTTGTTGATGGTTTTACTAGAGGTCATATTCCTGATTATCAAGCATCAGCTCTTTTGATGGCTATATTTTTTAAAAAGATGAATGAAAAAGAAACAAAGGATCTGACTATGAGTATGGTAAATTCAGGAGAGATCATAGATCTATCATCTATAGAAGGAATCAAGGTTGATAAGCATTCTACTGGAGGAGTTGGTGATACTACTACTCTTGTATTAGGACCAATGGTTGCATCCTTAGGAGTGCCTGTTGCTAAGATGAGCGGCAGAGGACTTGGTCATACTGGGGGAACCATAGATAAATTAGAATCCATTGAAGGATTTAATGTTAATATGGATAGGGATACTTTTATAAAGAATGTAAATGACAGGAAGATAGTGATAGGTGCGCAGACAGGGAATTTAGTTCCTGCAGATAAGAAGCTGTATGCTTTAAGAGATTTGACTGCTACTGTGGAAGATATTTCTTTGATTGCATCTAGCATAATGAGCAAGAAAATTGCATCAGGTGCAGATGCTATTGTACTGGATATTAAGCTCGGCGAAGGGGCTTTTATGAAGACAGAGAGTGAAGCAAAAAAGCTTGCAGAGGCTATGGTGTCCATTGGGAAGATGGTTAATAAAAAAGTTGTGGCAGTCATCTCAGATATGGATCAACCTCTTGGATATGCTGTGGGAAATGCTCTTGAGGTTAAAGAAGCTATAGATACTTTAAAAGGAATTGGACCTTTAGATTTAACTGAGCTTTGCTTGACATTAGGAAGCTATATGGTGATTTTAGCAGGAAAGGCTAAGGATAAGGATGAAGCAAGGCAGCTTTTAAAGGAAAGCATATCCTCAGGGAGAGCATTTTTAAAGTTTAAGGAATTTATTGCAGCTCAAGGCGGAAATATTGATTTTGTCATGGATTGTTCTAAGATGCATCCTGCAAAATATATTATAGAAGTAAAATCTGATAGAGAGGGTTTTATTTCTAAAATCCATGCAGAGGGTGTAGGGCTTATAGCTATGAAGCTTGGAGCAGGAAGAATTACAAAGGAGAGCATTATAGATCTTTCTGTAGGGGTAGTTCTCAATAAGAAAAGAGGCGATAGAGTTTTTAAAAATGATATACTTGCATACATCCATGCAAGTGATCTAAATATTGGGAATGAATTAGCAGAAGAATTATTAAATTGTTTTATTATTAATGAAAAATATCTTGAAAACGTTCCACTAATTTATGATATAATTAGATAAATGAAATTCATAAGTTGTAGGATAAATGAAACAAATTTAGATAAAATTAATATACTAAGATATTTTAGCTTTTATCCTTGTTAATTTATTTTATGGGATAGAAGCTTTAATTATATTAATTATATTTTAAAGGAGGTTTAAAGATGGAACAAAGAGAAGTTGTGCCAGTAGAAAAAAGAGAAAAATTTGCATCAAGAATCGGATTTATCCTTATTTCTGCAGGGTGTGCTATTGGTCTTGGAAATGTCTGGCGTTTTCCTTATATCACTGGTGTTTATGGTGGCGGTGCTTTTGTCTTAATTTATTTATTCTTTCTAGTGATATTTGGAATACCTATTATGACCATGGAATTTTCTGTTGGAAGAGCTAGTAAAAAAAGTGTTGCTTTAAGCTTTGATGTTATTGAACCTAAAGGAACAAAGTGGCATTTATTTAAATGGTTTGGAATGGCAGGAAATTATCTTCTGATGATGTTTTACACTACAGTTTCAGGTTGGATGCTAGCTTATTTATTTAAGATGATGACAGGAACTTTTGTTGGAAAAAATGCTGATGAAGTTGGAGGAATATTTGGCAATTTGCTTTCAAGCCCTCTTGAACTCACTATATGGATGGTGCTTGTATGTGTAATAGGGTTTGCAGTTTGTTCACTAGGACTTAATAATGGTGTTGAAAAGATAACAAAGGTTATGATGCTATTCCTTTTAGGTATCATGGTATTATTGGTATTTCGTTCTGTAACTCTACCTAATGCAGCTGAAGGGTTGAGCTTCTATCTTATTCCTGATTTTGGTAAGGTTATGGAACAGGGTCTTTGGAATACTATCTATGCTGCACTAGGGCAGGCATTTTTTACACTTAGTGTAGGTATGGGCAGTATGGCTATATTTGGCAGCTATATAGGGGATGAAAGAAGGTTATTTGGTGAAAGCATCAATATCACAATTTTAGATACTTCTGTTGCCATTATGGCAGGACTCATCATATTTCCAGCATGTTTTGCTTATGGGGTTAACCCAGGAAGTGGACCTGGACTTGTTTTTGTAACTTTGCCTAATATCTTTAATGAGATGCCTCTTGGAAGGTTATGGGGTTCTTTATTTTTCTTATTTATGAATTTTGCTTCTATATCTACTGTAATTGCTGTATTTGAAAATATTATGAGTTTTGCAATGGATTTGACAGGGTGTTCAAGAAGAAAAGCCGCAATATATAATTTTATAGCTATTGTTATTTTATCAATACCTTGTATCTTAGGGTTTAGTGTATGGAGTAGCTTTGCTCCATTTGGAGAAGGGTCAGTTATCCTTGATCTTGAAGACTTCATCGTAAGCAATAATATCCTTCCTCTTGGATCTTTAGTATATGTATTGTTCTGCGTTACTAGATATGGATTTGGGTGGAAAAACTTTATAAATGAGGCTAATAAAGGTGCAGGAGCTAAATTCCCTGCAAAATTAAGACCTTATTTTACATTTGTTATTCCAGCAATTATCATAATAATCTTTATATTTGGATATATAGATAAGTTTATGCCTAAATAATTTAATTAAAGTGAAGTTAGGAATGTCTTAAAAAGAGTCCCTAGCTTCACTTTTTTCTATATCAAGCTTTGAAACAAATTCAATATTATTTTCATCTAGCAACTCTTTAAGTTCAGTTCTAATATCATTTTCTATTTCATAAGATTTTTTTAAATCAGAGAATGCTATGATTTTAACTGTCATGCTAAATTCTTTTATGGATGAAAATCGTACAATGGGTTTTGAAGCAAGATCATCATTTTTATATTCATAGCAAAATTTGTTTAAAGTATCTAAAACATTTCTTATGTTATTTTTATTGCTTATTATAACTTCTACTAATATTCTAACTGGACCCTTTGAAAAATTTGTTACTTTTACAATTGAACTATTTGGAACTGTATGAAAGGAACCATTTGGATCTTTAAACTGTGTTGATCTTAATGTGAGCTTTGTTACAGTACCTTCTATATTGTCAATTTTTATATAATCTCCAATTTTAAATTGATCTTCTATTATTATAAGAAGACCTGAAATAATGTCCTTTATAAGGCCTTGTAAGGATGCTCCAATAGCAACTCCTATGATAGTAGCAAGCCCTAAAGAGACAGGACCAAACCAAGTATATATCAATGAAATGATTCCAAATGTTAAAGATAAGAATAAAAGAAGGCTTATGGATAAAGTGCTTATAGTCTCTATCTTTCCTTCATTTAAAATATTTTTTAGGATGATATTTTTCTTAATAAAGTGTTTTATAACAACCTTTCCTATCTGAAAAAATATTATTGAAACAACGATTAAGATTAAAGTGATGACTATTTTTGATAAAAGGTCATTTTTTGATAAAAATTCATTTAAATTATCTATTGTGTCATTTATAAGAGAAAACATGTATACCTCAAAAGATTTTATTATTTTACTCTTGCCATCATAAGCTCATCTATATATTCGCCTTTTCTTATGGAAGCTTTTTTCTTAATTCCTTCAACTTCAAATCCAAATTTTTTATATAGAGCTATTGCCCTTTCGTTATCACAAAATACGCACAATTCCACTCTCAAAAGCATAAGCCAATTATCAGCAATATCTATGAGAGCTTCCATGAGCTTTGTTCCAACACCTTTATTTTGGAAATCTTTGTGTATCATAATTCCGATTCCACCTGAGTGGCGCATCCTTGGATTGGAATAGACAGTAAGCCCAGCCATGCCTATTATCTTTTCTTCTTTATTTTGTTCTCCTAAAACTGCTACAAAAGAGTGTACATTGCTATCCATGCTTAAAATGTAATCTTCATTTCTCTTAACCCTCTCAGAAGGGATGCCTAATATATTCTCAAAAACACCAGGCATACGCCTTAGCTCATTTATTCCATAGCCATCTCCCTCTTTAACAGGTCTTATAAAAAAATCCATGTTTTCCTCCTTGTTTTAAAAATTCTTTCTGTATTATAGCATGTTCTATATATTTTTAGCAAAATGTATCTAAACTAAATTATCAGTGATTTTTTCACTGACTTCCCATAGTTTTTTTGCAAGCTCTTCATTATTAGCATTAGATGATTCTTTTGCTGGTTTACAGTTAGCAAAATACATGCCTTGCATATTTGCACATTCCTCACTTGTTGCTACATAAATTGCTGTAGCTGCACCCTGTTTAGGTGTTTTTACAAATGGGGCAAGGAATATACCTGCAATTTTTCGTGCTAAGCTGATGCTTGTTTTACCCTCTTTACGCTTTGCTCCGATATTTGTTACCACTGCACCAGGGTGCACACAATTTATCGTGATATTAGTACCCTTAAGCCGCCTAGACATTTCTTTTGTAAATAGCATATTGCAGAGCTTAGCTTGGCTATATGCTTTAAAAAGGGAGTATCCATGTTTAAGTCCAAGATCATCAAAATGGATTTTTCCTACTTTATGGGCAACTGAACCTACCATTACAATACGTGCGTTTTCGCTCATGCACTCAAGCAAAAGGTTTGTCAAAAGGAAATGCCCAATATGGCTCACGCCAAAATTCATCTCTAGCCCATCTTTTGTTTCTAGTCTGTTAAAATTTAATACACCTGCATTGTTAATCAAAATGTCGAGGTGCGTATAAGTTTTCTTGAAATCTTCGCAAAACTTGCGGATGTCTTGCATATCACCTAAATCACAAAGCAATAACGCAACATTGGTACAGCCGCTTTTTGTTTTGATATATTCCATTGCAGCTTCGCCCCTTTGACGGTTTCTACAAAGCATTACAACAAAAATACCTTTTTTAGTAAGCGCAAGGGCAGTTTCAAGCCCCATGCCATTACTTGCTCCAGTGACTAGTGCAATTTTTTGTTCCACAATAACCATGTCCCCTTTTTAATGTTAAGTTTTTTCACTGAATCTTGGCAATATTTATGAAAATATTAAGATATCAATTCTATCTGACGAAATATCCTCTCCTTGATGCTTTTTAAAAAACCCCTTGGTCCAAGTACTTTAATGACAGGTCCAAAAGCTAAAATTCTAATTAATAGCTCTGTTTCATCTTGTTTATCATAATATATTTTGCAAATATACTTCTTTGTCTCATCATCATATTCTGTTTGTTTTTCCCAGGAGGCAAATTGAAGCATGCACCTTTCTAAAGCATTTCTTTCATTTGAGATTTCAATAATGATTGGGTCTATGCAAAATGATTTAATATGAAGATGAGAGAGGACTAAATCGGATTCTTCAGAAAAAGCTACATCTTTAATCCTTGAGAGATTTAAAGTAAATTTTCTTTTTTTAGTTTCACATAGCAATCTAAATTTATCATCCTTTTGAGAATAGCATATCTTCCATGGTACAAAATGTTCCCTTATCAAATTTCCGCTTGGGCTTTCATATTCAATTAAAAGAGGTACATTTGCCTTGCAGGCTGATAAAATTTTTTTGAAGTTTTTTATATAGTCTTCATCTTCATAATCATCTCCATCTGATGCTGAATCAAAGATATGAAAATCTTCACTATAAAAAAGAGGCTCTATATTTTTTAAATGATCTTCAAGCTTTAAAACCTCTTCTTCTGATATAAAGAGCAAAATTCTATTATCCTTAAGCAATGTCTTAATCCACGACTTTTCAAGTAAGGTTAGGGGTCTTTTAAAATATGAAAAATCTGATTTTGAGTAAAACTTATCATCCTTTTTTTCTAAAAAATCCCATTCATTAGAAAATAGTTTTGGAAGCAAATGAAATGAAGTATCGCAAAATGCATTTTCCCTTAATATTTTATCCATTTCATCTATGGTGATTCCAGTATTTGATCTTTTTAATATTATGGATAGCACAGTAAAGTAACATCCATAGACTTCTGAAAAAAGCTCCATAAACTCACCTCTAGGTTATAAATACATATGTTTTAATTTTTCTATATCATCAAAAAATCTTTCAATTACAGTTTTATTAGTCCCTTCAAGGGCTAAAATTCTGCCAGTAAATGTCTTAATCCATGGAGACATATCATTTGTATCAAATAATTCCTTTGTGTACAAAAATATATTTTCTTCAAGTCTTAATAGCTCTCCTCCATGACCTTCTCTATATATCCTCTTGAGTATATGTTTTTCTTTTTCTTCGTCTATATATAGCTTCATGCATAAAATCTCAAGCCTTGATTTTCCTCCAAAGCTGACTCCCCAAAGCTTATTTAAATTTTCTTCAAGTTTTTTTTTGTAAAAGAGAGCATCTTCACAAATACCATTTAAATGTACAGATTTTATATTATCTAGCCTATAGTTAAAAAATCTTCTAGCTTTAGGTTTATAGACACATATGTATCTTCTTCCTGTATAGGCACCTACAAATACTTTAAGAGGAACTCCTTCAAATATAATTATATTATCGCTTTTTTTGCTATGGCTTTCAAATATTATAGCCATATTTTTTCTTATTGCAGATAATATATCAAATAATATCATATCATCCAAAGTGTGAGCGATAAACTGATGCTTAAATACAAATAAATCATTGCAGTCTTCATTTAAATCTAATATAAAGCTTCCTATTTCTCCAAAAGGAATGCTCCCTTGAAAGAATTTTACAGAATCTAAAAGGTGTGGAAAGGCTTTAAAAAGATCCTCATCAGGATTTAATGAGTAATAAATAGCTTTGTCTTTCTTTTTAGAAATTAAAAGACCATTCCTTACATACTCTGTGCATTTATTTCTTACAGTTTGAACATCAAAAGTATGAGAGGATTCTAAGGAAATTTTATTTGTAATTTCATCTACTGTATGAGGTTTTTTTAGAGAATTTAAAATATAAAAATGGAGCATTATATCATTGGATGTAAAAGATTTTGATTTCCATGCAGCATAGAGAGGGTTTATTGGTATCTTTGAAGAGTCTAGAGCAATAAAGGATTTCTTGCCATTTTTAGTATATTGCCATTTCATATATTCTCCCATATAGCTTTCTATTCTTCTCTTTTCATCGTCGTATGTTCTCAGTGATTTTAATTTAAAGTCTGTGCGAAGTTTAAAACCATATATATAAAAGTCTCTCATATAGTCACGTATTTTATCAAATCTTTTAATTAATTGAGAAAAGTTAGCCACATGCTCACATCCTTTATTAAAAAGTAACTTCGCAGAGTTTTTTATATGATAAATTAGATAATAATTGATACTATAATAACATAAAGCAAATAAATTAAAAACAATAAATAATAAATGATTAGAGAAGGTGAATAGTATGTTTGTTATTTCAAATGAAAGGACAAAGCTGCCAATAAAGGTATGGTTAAAGGATGAAAGTTTTATAGAAGAGAGTTGCTTAGAACAAGCATATAATCTTTCTAATCTGCCTTTTATTTATAAATGGGTCTCTCTTATGCCAGATACTCATGCAGGTATGGGAATGCCAATAGGCGGGGTCATTGCAACACAAGGAGTTATAATTCCAAATGCTGTAGGGGTGGATATAGGCTGTGGTATGGCTTTTGTTGGCACAGATATACCTGTTTTAGAGATTAAAGATATTCAAACTGGAAATGGTTCTTTGATTCAAGCTATGATTGGAGATATTTTAAGAAATATTCCTTTAGGGTTTAATCATCATAAACATATGCAGCCTTGTTTTACATTAGATAGGGCTCTTGAAGAAATGGATAAGTATGAGAAAAATCTTGAACTTTTAGGACAGTTAGATGCAGGTTATTATCAGGTGGGAACGTTAGGAGGAGGAAATCATTTTATAGAGCTTCAAGAGGATGATGAAGGATTTTTAGGGATAATGATTCACTCAGGCAGCAGAAATTTTGGAAAGCAGGTATGCGATCTATTTAATCATAAAGCTAGAGAGTTAAATGAAAGATGGCATACGACTGTACCTCTTAATCATCGCTTAGCTTTTTTACCAGTAGATATAGACGAAGGAAAGCAATATATAAATTGGATGAACCTTGCTTTAGATTTTGCTCATGAAAATCGTACTAGCATGATGTTAAGATGCAAAGCTATTTTAGAGAAGTGGATTGGAAAATATACATCTTGTTCTATAAATTTTACAAATGAGATAAATTGTCATCACAACTATGCTGCTATTGAGCACCATTATGATAAAAATGTATGGGTTCATAGAAAAGGAGCTACAAGGGCAAGGGAAGGGGAAATTGCAGTTATTCCAGGTGCTATGGGTTCTTATAGCTATATAGTTTCAGGTCTTGGAAATGAAATGAGTTTTAAATCTTCATCTCATGGAGCAGGTCGAAGATTCTCAAGAAAAGCTGCTATGAATAATTTTTCTATCGAAAAAGTTATCTTAGATCTTCAAAAACAAGGGGTAGTCCTTGGAAAGCATAATAAATCAGATGTAGCTGAAGAGAGCAGATTTGCTTATAAGGATATTGATGAGGTCATGGAAGATCAAAAAGAACTTGTTAAACCAATAAAACGCCTTAAGACAATAGGTGTTGTCAAAGGATAATTAAGCGAAAGCTTTTTATATAT
>JAVBPQ010000058.1:0-45604 GCA_031549525.1 Clostridiaceae bacterium
GAAGGATCTCTTGCAAGCCATATTATACCTGGGAAAATGGTGCCTGGAATGGGCGGTGCTATGGACCTCGTATCAGGCTCTAAAAAAGTAATAGTGCTTACAACCCACACTGCAAAAGGCAACAAACCTAAAATATTGAAAAAATGCACTCTTCCTTTAACAGCAGTTTCAAAGGTAGATTTAATCATCACAGAACTTGCTGTTATTGAGGTTACTAAAGATGGACTTTTATTAAAGGAAATTGCAAGTGGTCATACTGTTGATGAGGTGGTTAGCCTCACAGAAGCAAGTTTAATCATCAGTGATGATTTGAAAACTTTTGGAGAATAGAGTTAAATTTAAACATATTGGAGATATATATGACTAACCATACCAAAGAGAGGATTGCACAAACAGCATTTAAGTATTTCTTAGAAAATGGATACATTAAAACAACGCTGCGCAAAATAGCTGAAACATGTAACATTACTCATGCAAATGTGCTTTATCATTATAAGAATAAATACGATTTGGGACTGCTTTTTCAACACACATATTTTACTACTATTGATAAATATGTCAGCATTTTAGCCAATGAAAAATCCATTACCCCATCTATCGAATATTATTCCCTATATTGGATAATGCACTATTTGTTCATTCTTGAATACCCAAATTTCGCAAAGTTTTATGAAGAATTTGTTAATACTAATCGTCAGGAGATAGCATCTGATAAGCTTAATCCGCAAGGCTATCTCTATATGACACAAAGTTATACTAATATGGACATTGCATATACTGAACCAGAACTATCACTTAACATGCACTTACTTATTGAGGCTGATGCACAAATCATAAAGGCATTGTCTCTTGGAGAAATCAATATTCATGATGCATTAGCTTATTATCTCAAGAATTCGCTGAGGCTTCTTGTAAATTACGACATTAAGCAAGACGAACTGTTAAATATGGTACACAATTCTTTGCTGCTTGAAAATAAAATGAAACTGCTCTTAAAACAAATTGAAGAAGAACTCTTTGTGGAAATCGCTGAATAATTTCAGCGATTTTTGTTTATCATATATTGACAAGCATTACTTACCATGGTAAGGTAAATATAATTACCATGGTAAGGCAAAGATAATTATCATGATAAGCCACTATAATAAGGAGGAATTTTCATGAAGTACAATGAAAACGGAGCAGTTCTAAACGGTGCAAAGGGGTATATTAAAGACTTATTCATGTTTGAAGGTTGTTATCCATACCAATTCACAACTCCTCGACACGAAGTGCTGGGAAGCCGTGAATCAGCTTGGCTTGGAGTTTACCTCACTATGCTTGGCAGATATGATCTTACTGGGCGGGATGTTGTCAAGATGCTGAATTATGTATGCGTGAATCGAGATTTTTCTACGTTGAAAATCGGGAGTTCCCGACATGCACTAACCTGTGATGAAAAAGGCCGTATGACTGGATCTGGAGTAATCACAAGACTTGGAGAAGATCATTTTCAGACCTATTGCATGTATTCTCTTATAGGTTTTGCTATGAGTGGTCAGTGGGATGTCAAAATAGAAAGAGTTGATGAATTTTTCTTTCAGGTAGATGGACCAAAATCTCTGCAGATTCTAGAGAAAGCATTTAACTGTGATTTACATGACTTAAAATTTGCACGTAATAAGAAAATTACTGTAAATGGCTGTGAATTACTGGTTCATCGTCTTGGTATGTCTGGAGCTTTAGCTTATGAAATGCATGGTGCGCCAGAATACGCAGATATGATTTATGAGTTACTGCTGAAAGCTGGTGAAGAATTTGATTTGAGAAGACAGGGAACAAGGCAATATCCTGCGTATAATCATACTCCAGGTGGCTACCCAAACTTTATCATACATTTTATTAATCCACCTGCTGATATTCCTGGAGTTGAAGCACCTCCAACACGCTTGAGCGGCAGTTGTTCAGATAATGCTGAAAACTACTATTGCGATCCATATGTAGTAGGCTGGGGAAATTTAGTAAATTTTGATCATGAATTTATCGGAAAAGAGGCGCTTTTAAAGATTGCGACTGAAGACAAGAAAACCATCGTAACATTGGTATGGAATCTAGATGATGTTGGCGCTGTATATGGGGCGCAAATCGCAAATCCAGAACTTGCAATACCAGAAGGCATTCATGAGTATAGCGAATTTCAGCCAGAATGCACGAGAGCCCATGCAGATAAAGTCCTTGCTGATGGAAAACAGATTGGTATGACAAGTGGAAGAGTAATCGATTATTATACCAATACCTTTATATCATTAGGCTTTATTGATAAGGAATATGCTGTGGAAGGTAAGAATTTAGAAGTATTATGGGGAATGCCTGGAACAGCACAAATGAAGATTCGTGCTACAGTTGCACAGTTCCCATATTATAATGGGGAATTTCGTAATGAAACCTTTGATGTAGAGAAAATTCCGTGCCAAAAGTTCTAAAACTTGCACTCTAAAAGAACGCCCTTGATAACTTGCATCAAGGGCGTTCTTTACAGATAATTTCATGAAGTTGCCATACATATCCAAACGGATCTGAAAACATAGCCGTAAAAGCACCGTGGGATTCTAGTTTAGTGATAGGCATAATCTCTACACATCTTGAGTTGATAGCATTATTGTAGGTTTCCTTGATGTTCGGCACGAGAACATTGAACCATACAGGGGTTGGATCTCCTGCTTTTGGAGCTATCATTTGGAGTTCAAGGTTTTCGTCTAACATATGAAAGCGTGAACCGTAGATGTTGAACACAGCTTCATTATTGCCCTTGGGGAGGTCAGTTACCTCTATACGCTCTACTTCAAAAATGGACTCGTACAGTGGCAAAGCCTTTTTACAGTCTGTTACGATAAAATCAATTTCCACACCAGTCATATTTTTCTCTCCTTAAATTTTAGTATTTTTATTCATATTAAATCTTTCTTATATATTATTATAATTTCAATTTATTTTTTTGTCTGTATTTATCACAAAAAAATTATTACACTCCTTTTTTAATATCGTATTGTAAACGTTAATCAAATGTACTACAATATGCATATAACGAATTGAAAGGGGAGTATTTTTTATGGGAAAAACGGATATAATTCATATGAGGATTGAACCAGAAATAAAGGAAGAAGCAGACAGCATTTTAAACTGCTTAGGCTTAACAATAGCAGACGCTATTACTATTTTTTTAAATCAAGTCATATTAAACAAAGGATTACCGTTTGAAGTTAAATTGCCAATTTCTAACGAAACAATTTTAAAAGCTATGTATAAAGCTAGAAGTGATATTAACTTGCATAAATTCGATA
Source organism: Clostridiaceae bacterium (assembly GCA_031549525.1). Lineage (GTDB taxonomy): Bacteria > Bacillota > Clostridia > Clostridiales > Clostridiaceae > WQUF01. The sequence goes on from JAVBPQ010000058.1 coordinate 3,321, forward strand.
CTGCTGATGAAATGTTCAATGAGTTGGGACTTTAATAAGAAAACTGGTATTTACAAATCAATTTAGCAAAGATTTAATTTATTTATTATGATGTGGCAAGAAAACTTCCACCTCTATAGGTGGTGAGATTAATTGCCACTATTTTTGCAAAAAATAGTTATACTTACTATCCCTTAACTGCACCTGCAACAACGCCTTCGATGATATATTTTTGTGCTAAAACATAGAAAACTATAATAGGTATGATTGAAAGTATGAGCATAGCCATGAGCCCTCCCATATCACGACCGCCATATGAACCTGTAAATATCTTCTGAATTGCAATTGGCAATGTAGAATATTTAGAATCGAGGACTAAAAGCGGCAAAAGGTAGTCATTCCAAATCCACATAGCATTTAAAATGGATACTGTCATCACAGTAGGTCGCATAATAGGGAAGACAACACTAAAGAATGTTTTAATTGGTGAACATCCATCTATAACCGCAGCTTCCTCTATATCTATAGGAATGCTCTTTACAAATCCTGAAAGCATAAATACAGACATGCCAGCTCCAAAACCTAAATATAACAATAAAATTCCCACAGGATTCCCTAAAGATAGTTTATTTGAAATAAAGCTCATAGTAAACATTACCATTTGAAAAGGCACTATCATAGCAAAGACAAAAAGATAGTAGATAAAAGAAGTAAGCTTACTCTTAACCCTTGTAATATACCATGCTGTCATGGAACAGAGGAACACTATAAGTAAAGTTGAGGAAATTGTAATAAAAAGTGAAGTTACAAAGGAGCTAAGATAATTCATTCTGGTAAATCCCATTATATAATTTGATAGATGAGCAAAGCTCTTGGAGTTTACAAAACCAAAGAGATCGCTTGCAATATATAATTTTCCTTTAAAAGAATTCATCAAGATGATAAGTATGGGAAATATAAATAACAATGTTAACACTATCAATATGATATAAATCCCAACATTTATAAAAAGCTTTCTCTCCTTTAACATCAAGCTTCCACCTCCTTATTTCTAGTGATGCGAAGTTGAATTAAAGCTATGAGCCCCACCAAAATGAAAAATATCACAGCCTTTGCTTGCCCTGCTCCTGACCATCCATTGCGGCTATAAAATGTATTGAAGATATTTAAAGCTACCATCTCAGTTTTAAAGGCAGGCCCTCCCCCAGTCAAAGCTAAATTTAAATCGAACATCTTAAATGAATTTGTCAGCGTCAAAAATGTACAAATAGTTATAGAAGGCATTACCATTGGAATCATCACATTAGAGAGTATCTTAAAACCTGTAGCCCCATCTATTTCAGCAGCTTCTATTAAATCCCTCGGTATATTTTGAATTCCTGCAATATATATTATCATCATGTACCCTACAAGCTGCCATGTCATAACCATGACAAGGGACCAAAATCCATACTTTTCGTGAAATAATAAAGTCACATCGAATTTTGCAAGGATAGCATTTATTATGGTTTGCCAAACATATCCAAGGACAATACCACCGATTAGGTTGGGCATAAAAAATACTGATCTAAAAAGATTGGTAAAAGGAAGCCTCCTTGTGAGAATAAGCGCAAGTGCAAAAGCTAGTATATTTATAACTATTACACATACAATGGTAAAGAGGGCTGTAAACCCTAGAGAATATATAAAATTGCTTGCAGGATCTGAAAATGCACGAATATAATTATTAAAACCTGTAAATTTTGCATCAGTTATAATATTAAAATCACAAAATGATAACCAAAGCCCCATAACAAAAGGAATCAAAAATGCTATGGAAAAAGCGATTAAAGTTGGCAAAACAAATACAGGAAAATACTTTGCTAAATTTTTATACAAAGCCCATACCCCTTTCTAAATAAATTTACAAAAATTGCGCTGAGCACCTTTTAGGGTTTCAGCGCAAAAATTATATTATTTAAGTGCGCTTAGCTTTTGTTTTTATTGTGCGGCAGCTCTTTCTGCTTCCCAACTTGAAACAACAGCTTCAGCTACCTTGCTCCATTCCATTTGACCTTGAGCATAAAGAAGTAAATTTGCACCAAAGGAATCTTTAAAAGCTTGGCTTGGATACACTGTAAAATTCCATGGAACATTTGTTATATCGCTCTTTGTTGCCCATGCCATGACTGCTTGCGCAAGTGGATCCTTTGGTTTTTCACTATCAGAAAAAGTATCAAAGGGAACGATAAATCCAAGGTCGTTTACTACATGAGCTTTACCTTCAGGAGAAGTATAGAGCCAAGTTAAAAAGTCAATGGAAGCTTTTTGGTTTTCTTCAGATACCTTTTTATTGATGCAGAAAAAGTTTTCTGTACCTATGCAAAGACCTTGTTTATCCTCCCCATCCATTCCTGTATATATTGGAAGAAAAGTTACATCTTCAGGTTTTACAACATTTCCATCAACACCAGAAATTTGTCCATAAGCCCAGTTTCCATTTTGAACCATAGCTGACTCTCCAAGTGCAAACTCTGCCATAGAATCATCTACAGTTTTAGATCCTGTCATAGTAGGAGCTATTGTAGAATCATTTAAATATAAATCAAATATGTTTTTAAAGTTTTCCCCATATTGAAATTTTATTTTGGCAGTTTTTTCAGGATCGCTTAAATCCACTTTATTATCACGGAACTCATAGTAAATAGGAACATTGGAAAGGTGAGTCTGCCAGCGCCAATCTTCTCCTGGTAAAAGCGAGGTTGAAGAAAATACCCCTTTAATTCCAACCTCATCTTTTCTTGCCTGCATGTCGTCACAGACTTCCTTAAGCTTATCAAATGATTTTATCTCATCTAAACTCTTAGCTTTAGCACCATCTAATGCAAAATATTTTTCCATAATACTCTTATTTACTATAATGCCATAGCCTTCAATTGCAAATGGAATGCCATAAACTCCTTCCCCATCTGTGATTGCAAGGCTCTTATCTCCAAGATGAGTATAAAGCTCTGTCTTTGAAAGATCAGCTGTGTAGTCTTTCCAGTTTCCATAGCCTACAGGGCCATTTATCTGAAAAATTGTAGGAGCATCATTTTTAGCAACTTCACTGCGGAGCTGTTGCTCATATGTACCAGAAGCTGCAGTCACTATTTTAACCTCTACTCCTGTTTTTTCAGTATACTCTTTAGCAATTGCTTGATACGCTGCATCCTGTTCAGGTTTAAAGTTTAAAAAATACACCTTACCTGCAGCTGCAGGCTTGTCAGTTGAAGCTGTTGTGGTATTTGCCGTAGTATTAGCTTCCGCCGCTGTTGTATTAGTATCTACTGAAGCTGTTGTATTAGGAGCTGTTGTGGTATCTGTAGATGCATTGCCGCTAGAATCTCCGCAGGCACCAAAGCTTCCTGCTAAAACAAAAGAAATAGTAATGCTTGTCAATATTTTATTGATTCTCATAAAATCCTCCTTATTATACTTGCAGTTACTAAATGATAAATTATTATATCATATGAATTTTATTATGCAATTGTTTTCATATAAATTTTATCCTGTTTTAATTATTTTATTTTTACGAAATTATACATTAAATTTCCTGATTGACAATCAATGCTCTCTATAGATAAAATAAAATTAGTTTTTAACTACTGACTTAAATAAAGGAGGCGGATTAGATGGAGCAAAGTTATCTCTATATCCCAAATATGTTGATGATAGGTTCATCCATGCGCAATATTGGTAAAACCACGCTAGCTTCTCTTTTTGTCGATAAATGGAAGGATGATTTTCCTATAATAGCTTTGAAGGTAACCACTATACATACAAAGGATGGAAAATGTCATCATGGTGATGATGGCTGTGGGGCATGCACAAAAATAGATGGTGATTATGTCATATCAGAAGAAAACAAAATAAGCAATAAAGATACTGGCATTTTATTATCAAAAGGTGCAAACAAGGTATATTGGATACGAGCGTTTAAAGACAGTCTCTTTACCGCTATGGATGAATTTATGAATATCATACCTAAAAACGCTATCATAATTTGTGAATCAAACAGCTTAAGAAAATATGTTAAGCCTGGAATATTTATAATGATGCACAAAAAAAATAATGAAAACATCAAAAAAACCGCTTGGGATGTCATGGATAAAGCAGATATTTTAGTAGATTTAAGCTTATTTAATGATACTTATAAAATAACGGATATGGTGAAGGTAAATAACGATGATCTATCCTTAAGCCTCACTGATGATATTTTTAAATTCTTTTCCCTTGTCATACTAGCAGGAGGAAAAAGCAGCCGCATGGGTATTGATAAGGCAGATCTTACATATAATAGTGAAAGCTTTTTAGAAATTTTAATAAAAAAAGGAATGGCTAGCAGTTTTTCAGATATAATAGTCTCGGGATATCCTAAAGATATATGCTCTATAACTCCTGTTGTAGATGAAATAAAAGAAAGAGGCCCTCTTGGAGGGTTATATTCTTCTTTTAAAATAGCTAAAAGCCCATATTCATTGGTTTTATCTGTAGATGTTCCTAAGATAAATATAGATGCCCTAATACCTATGGCAAAGGACCACATAAAAAGCAATAAAAGGGCTACCCTCCTTTGTAAAAATGGAAAAGTTGAGCCGCTAATAGGCATATATGATACTAATCTTTATAAAGATATCTATGAAATAATAAAAGATAAATCTGCATTTGTATTAAAACTCTTTGAGGATACTGGTTACAATGCCTTTGATTTTCATGGTGATGAAGAAATTCTTACAAATATAAATACACCAGAGGATTATAAAAATTTATTAGGAGATATTTATGATCGGAATTGAACTTGAAAAAGCAATAGAACTTATATTATATAATATATCATTTTGTTTAAAAACAGAAAAACTTCCTATACATAAATGCAATGGAAGAATCCTTGCAGAAGATATCATTTCAACTATAGACGTCCCTCCATTTAACCGCTCTCCACTTGACGGATATGCACTTATATCTCATGATACTCTAGGAGCTTCTAAGAATACACCTGTTAAGCTTAAGGTAGTTGATGAAATTTTTGCAGGATCTTACTCTACCCATAAATTAAAGCAAGGTGAAGCAATCCGCATAATGACAGGTGCTCCTATGCCAGAGGGAAGCGATTGTGTAATCCGTCAAGAGGATACAGATTTTGGGGAAGACTTTGTTCAAATTTATAGAAAGATGAGTCCTAACGAAAACTATAGCTTCTCTGGAGAGGATATAAAAAAAGATTCACTAGTAGTAAAAAATGGAGAGCATATAAGATATACTCATCAAGCTGTTATAGCAACCATTGGAAAAGATTCCGTCTATGTAAGGTCAAAGCCTAAAATTGCTGTAATTGTTACAGGAGACGAATTATGTGAAATTGGAAAACCCTTAACCTATGGGAAGATATATGACAGCAACCTATATTTAATCTCCTCCCGCCTTTTAGAATTTGGAATAGAGCCAGCTTTTTCAACCTATGTACCTGATGATGCAAACATCATAACTGATATTATATCAAAGATCATAGATGATGTAGATATGATAATAACATCAGGAGGAGTATCCGTTGGGAAAAAAGATATCATCCATGAAGTTATACCTATGTTAGGAGCTAAGAGGATATTTTGGAAATTAAACTTAAAGCCTGGTTCCCCTGCTATTTTCTCAATTTATAATGAAAAACCAATATTGAGCCTCTCAGGTAATCCTTTTGCAGCTATAACTACTTTTGAATTATTGGCTCGCCCAATTTTAGCTAAATTATGTCATGATCCATCCTTATTGCCAGAAACTACAGTAGGAGTTATGGAAAGCGATTTTAATAAAAAAAGCAATAAAAGGCGTTTTATTCGAGCTATATATAAAAATGGCAAAGTCACTATTCCAAGTTCTGAAAAACTATATTTAAACTCCTCTGGCTTAATAAGCTCCATGATGGATTGTAATTGTTTAGTAGATATAAAGCCAGGGAATATGGGACTTTCAATTGGTGATACCGTTGATGTTATAATAATATAAAAATCATTAAACCTTTTAACAATACCAAATTAAAGGAGAATCGATTTTGAAAAAAATAGATTTAAATGGAATGTGGACCTTAGATTGTAAAGACTACGGAAAAATACCAGCTAAAGTTCCAGGATCAATCTACCACGATTTATTAACAAATAAAAAAATGGATGATCCTTTTTGGCGTGAAAATGAAATAAATGCTTTAAAAATCATGGACAATGATTTTATTTATTCTAAGGTCTTTGATTTAGATAAAGAATTTTTAAATTTAAAGGAAATTAAACTAATCTGCAATGGAATAGATACTATAGGACAAATTGAGATAAATGGTACTTTAATAGGTAAATGCAACAACATGCATATATATTGGGATTTTTATATAGATGAGGGTATATTAAAAACAGGAAAAAATGAAATTAAAATTACTCTATTTTCTCCAACAAATTATATAAAAAAGAAAGATAAAGAAAAGCATGTTGGCGGTGGCAGCGATGCCATGAGAGGATTTCCGCAAATAAGAAAAGCTCACTGCATGTTCGGCTGGGACTGGGGGCCAAGGCTCCCTGATGCAGGAATATGGAGAGATATTTATCTACAAGGAACATCTACTGGATATATGGATAATTGTTCGATCCTGCAGCATTTTTCAGATGATGAATGTACCATAGAGGTTAACCCTAAAGCTCACATAGTCTGCCCTTTTGATTACAAATATAAAATCACATTAACTGATCCTCATGGAAAAGAATTAGAATACCCATTAGGAAAGTATTCATTAAATATTAAAGATCCAATGTTATGGTGGCCAAATGGACTTGGGGAGCAAAATCTATATAAGATTAAAGTAGAGATGATTTATGAAGATTCTCTAATGGATATATGGGAAAAGAAAATTGGTCTTAGGACATTGACAGTTTCAAGAGAGAAAGATGAATATGGAGAGGATTTTGCAATGTGTGTAAATGGTGTAAAGTTTTTCTCTATGGGTGCAAATTTAATCACTATTGATAATATATTTCCAAGAATAACCAAAGAGAGAACAAAGGAACTGCTGGATAACTGTATTTTAGCTAATTTTAACTGCATTAGAGTGTGGGGCGGTGGGTATTATTTAGATGATTATTTTTATGATTTCTGCGATGAATTAGGATTAGTTGTATGGCAAGATTTTATGTTTGCTTGTGCTAATTATGATTTAACTTCAGATTTTGAAGAAAGCATAACAAAAGAGATCATTCAAAATATTATAAGATTAAGGCATCATCCATCAATAGGTATTTTATGTGGAAATAATGAAATGGAGATGTTTCAAGTTAATTTTGAATATGATGGAAGTTTAGCCTTAAGAGCAGATTATATAAAAATGTTTGAATATATATTTCCTAAAATAGTTAAAGAATATTGTCCACAGATTTTTTATTGGCCAGCATCTCCCTCCTCTTGCGGAAGCTTTGATGAACCTAATGACCCTAATAGAGGAGATCAGCATTATTGGGATGTATGGCATGGCAATAAGCCTTTTTCTGAGTATAGAAAGTTTTATTTTCGCTATGCTTCTGAATTTGGATTTCAATCCTTTCCCTCTTTAAAAACTGTTGAAACCTTTACCTTAGAAGAAGATAGAAACATATTTTCAAGGGTAATGGAAAGGCATCAACGAAATACTTCTGCAAATGGCAAAATAATGAATTATTTATCTAGCGTTTATCTTTATCCGCATAGTTTTCCATTGCTATTATATGCTTCTCAGCTTCTGCAAGCTGAAGCAATAAAATATGCTGTAGAGCATCTTAGACGAAATAGAGGAAGATGCATGGGGGCTATTTATTGGCAGCTTAACGATTGCTGGCCTGTTGCTTCTTGGTCAAGTATTGATTATTTTGGAAGATGGAAAGCACTTCATTACTTTTCTAAAAGATTCTTTTCTCCTATAATGATTTCTTGTTTAGAAGAAGGAGAAATGACTAAGAGGCCTTTTATCATAGAAGAATATAAAAAAATTGAAATTTCAGCTATATTAAATGTTACCAATGAAACGATGAAAGAATTTAAAGGAATTGTAAAGTGGTATCTTATGAATGTAAATGGAGATATCATTAAACTTAGTGAGTTTAATTGTAATGTTTCTCCTTTATCCAGTGCGTGGTTTCCTACACTAGAATTTGATGAAGATGAAATTGATATTTACGAAAATTATTTTTCTTATGAATTATATGATTGTGGAATGAATAAAATCTCAAAAGGATCAGTTTTATTTTCTATGCCAAAGCATTTTAATTTTAAAAATCCAAAACTAGAAGCTTTTATATTTAAAGATGAAATCACTATTAAATCCCATTCCTATGCAAAATCTGTTGAGATCTATAGTAACACAGAAGATTTTTTGCTTTCAGATAACTTTTTTGATATGAATAATGAAGAAGTTGTCGTTAAAATTTTAAGTGGAAATCCAAAAAATATAAAATTGCGCTCTGTATATGATATTAAATAAAAAGAGGCTAAACATTAAGCCTCTTTACTTTTTGCAACTGAATCTCTTTCAATTAACTTTACACTTAAAATTGTATTTTCTACTGGCTCTTCTTTGTTTTTCATTCTAAATATAAGCTTATCAACAGCTTTTTTCCCCATGAGTTCTTTATTTACCATTATAGTAGTTAATTTGGGAGAAATTAATGTACTTAAAACAATATCATCAAAACCTATGATAGATATATCATTTGGTATAGAATAACCTATAGAATTAAGCGCTTTAATTAAATGCAGGGCAGCACTGTCATTTGAACATATAAAAGCATCAGGAATAATTTTTATTTGCTTTATAATTTCTATTATCTTATCAATATCACTATTTATTACAAAGTCTTCAGTGTCATATAAAACCGATCTATCTGCAATAAAATTATTTAATAAATTGCTGTTTTCAAAATTCATATTATTTTTTAAAGCTTCATGAAATCCAAAAAACCTTTCATTTATGCTTAGAGAATAATTTAAGTCTCCAAAAAAACCAATGTTTAAAAACCCTTTGTGAACTAAATATTCTGTAGCTATATAAGAACCTAATTTATTATCAGACATTATACTATCTGTTGGCACAAGTAAAGAAGAATGGTCTACTAATACTATTGGAATATTAAACTGTTTAATTTTAATTAAATACTCATCTCTTATGTTCCCTACAATGATTATTCCTGATACCTTTCTATTCTCAATGCAATTTGGAACTGCAAAATTCCCATCTTCATAAAAATTGATAATAACATTGTAATGGTTAATTCCAGATTCTTCCTCTATTCCTATAAGTATCTTTGAGTAAAAATAAGCATCTTTAAAATACATAGACTGAAGTATGACACAGACATTTTTATTTGCAAAGCTTGGTTTATAATAGGGAAATTTATCTAAATACCCTAATTTATCAGCTAATTTTAATATTTCCATTCGTTTTCTTTCAGATATACCTTCTTTATTATTTAGCGCTATAGAAACAGCATTTATAGATAATCCAAGCTTATTTGCTATTAACTTCATAGTAACTTTATCTTTACTCATAATAACTTCCCCTACATTAATATTTAATTCATAGTTTTTAAAATTCTTTCTATTGAAATTTCAGTGAGGCATATTTTATCATCAGCTGCTCCATAATAAATTTTTAAAATATCATTTTCATTTATCAAACCACAAGTGAAAACAACATTTCCAAAAAATCCATTTCTTTCATATTCCATTTCTGGTTCAAGTATTGGCATCTTACTTTTACCTATTATTTTACATGGATCATCTAAGTCTAAAAGAAATGCCCCTAAGCAATATCTATTATTTTTATCAGCAGCATGATATATTTTAAGCCACCCTTCCTTTAACTTAATAGGAGGAGCGCCTCCCCCTATTCTACCATTATCCCATGACTTGCTATCTGAAACACCGTAAAAATGCTTTTGATTTCCCCAGTGAATTAAATCTAAGGACTCTGCAATCCATATATCAGCGTTTCCTATAGCTCTAGGTACAGGCCTATTAAAAGCTAAATATTTTCCATTTATCTTCTCTGGAAATATTGTCACATCTTTATTTTCAGGTGCAAATATTATTCCTTTTCTTTCAAATCCTATAAAATCTTTTGTTACAATAAGGGCTGTAGCTGCTCCAAATCTTGATACTGCAGTATAATTTATATAAAAAATATCATCTATTTTAGTAATTCTAGGATCTTCCATACCCCATTCTTCATATATAGAATTAGGAAAAGCAAATGCAACTTCATCTATTTTAAAGTTCACTCCATCTTTTGACCTTGCTAGTCTAAGATGAGATAGAGAAGTTAAGTAAACAATTTGCCTTGTACCATTTAAGTCCTCTTTCCATATGGATCTTGCATCAGAATAATTATATTCTGGATGCTCTTTCTTATTAATCGTTACAATTTCAATTTGATCTTTTCCATCTGTATTTGAAACTATGGGTATTTGTACTTCATCATCCTTTGAATCTTTAACAGACTCAGCAACTCTGCATAGAAGTGTTATTTCATCATCATATTTTGTCGCTCCACAATTAAAAATACCATCGACTTTGAAATCCTCTCTGCTTGGTTTTACATCCTGTGGAGTTATTAGTGGATTTTTATTAAATCTCATTTTGGTCCTCCTATTAGCCTTCTTATTTTAACATAAAGCTAATTCCTTCTTTAAAGTATTTAGAAAAAATTAAAAATAATATGATTATTGGTAATGTCAATAGTACTGATGCTGCATATAGTGGACCGGGCAAATTTCCCATTGGTTTAAACTGAGTCGATATTATTACATTTAAAGTTTGCATTTCGATCTTTGGAGAAATTAACATATCCCACATTAGTTCAGACCATCTAGCCATAAATGTAGATAAGAGAACTATGATGGTTACAGATTTAGTAACTGGCAATGCTATTTTTGATATGATTTGTAATTCATTAGCGCCATCAATTCTAGCTGCTTCGAAGACATCATTAGGAATAGTCATAAAATAATTTATATACATGAAAATAGCCCATACAGATATAGCCATAGGTAATATCATACCAAGATAGTTATTTGCCAGTGGTTTAGCAATTAAATATCTTGGAACTAGCAAGATAATTACTGGGAAAAACATTTGAAATAATAAACTGTTGTATATAAATTTTTTACCTTTAAATTCAAGCTTTGACATTGAAAAACCAACTAAAAGCCCAACAATTACAGATATAATTGCTGTAGGTATTGATACTATTAAGGAATTTGCAAGTGCCCGAGTCCACATATGAGGATTTGCGCTGCCGCCGCTATTTAACAAATATTTATAGCTGTCGAGGGTTGGATTTGTTAAAAATAATATTTTATCTACTTGTTTTGAAGGTGCAAGTGATTGCACGATCATATAATAATATGGAAATAAGGAAATGCATAATAATATTAAAACAGCTATGATTATTAAAACTTTTTTTGGAGTTATTTTATAAGACATGAAATTCACCTCCATTAGAATCCAAATTTTTTGTTTAATCTGTTCATAAAAAATGAAATTATTCTTATAGTTATGAATATTTGAACTGCATTCATAATAGCTGTTGCTGCACCAAACCCTGATTGGAATTTTACAAATGAAATATTGTAAATTTCAAGCATCCAAGTAGTAGTGGCCAAATTTGGTCCACCTCCTGTAAGCATATATGGCTCAGTGAATATTCCAAACGCAAGACCAGATGCAAGTACTATTACAGTAGTAAGTGTTGGTGTTATCATAGGCAACACTACATTTACTAATTTATTAAATCCTGTTGATCCATCTATTTCGCAGGCATCATTTACATCAGGTGAAATTGATTCTAAAGATGAAAGTATAAAAAGAGCATAGTAACCAGACATTTTCCAAACAACAATTACAATCATAATTGCAAAAGCCCAAAATGGATCTTGAAGCCACTTAATATTAATGGAAAAAGTATTCCTTAAAAATTCCTTAAAAATTCATTAAAAGCAGAATTATAATTTAATAAATATTTAACTACAACTGCTGTGGCAACGCCTGAGGTTAGATATGGTATGAAAAATAGTACTGCAACGATCCCCTTAATTTTATCAGGTAAATTGTGAACTAAAAGTGCAGTTATTAGAGCACATATCAATGTTAAAATAACGATTATAATTAAGTACTTGAAAGAATTAAAAAATGCTGCTTTTAATTTATTATCTGTAAAAACCTTTGCAAAATTTTGAAACCATACAAAATTAATTTTTGGAGACATAAGATTCCAATCTGTTGTTGATAACCAGAATGCCCATATCAGAGGAATTAAAAAAAATACTAATGAATATATAAGATATGGTAAATTAAAAATCCAACCTAATATATTATTTTTATAATTAGTTTTATATTTAGTATCATAATCAGTTTTATAGTTAGGATTATAATTAGTTTTATTTTTCATAAATCTATCACCCCTTTTAATGAAAAAGAGAGTATGAACTCTCTTTTTTTATTCTAATCCTCCTGCTTCCTTCATTGCTTTAAATGCATTGTCAACATAAGTTGCTGCATCAAGTGGAGTTAGATCATTTGTATTCATAGCATCAGTAACATATGGAGAAAAACCACTTTCAGTAAGAGCACTTTGAATATCTTGCATTTTAGCATTAGACATAGCAGGTATAGCAAATGGTACATATTTTGCTAAATCTTGAAGTTCTGGATATTGATCTAAGAAATTTTTAAACTCACTATTTAATGCTAAATCTCCTCTGACTGGAAGCATTGTAGTAGCTTGTAAAAAGCCTGAATCAGTTTTAGCAGAATTTTCTCCAGCATAAGCCCATTTAGCAAATTCAACTGCACCTAAATGCTCGTCCTCTGAAATGCTCTTATTTTTATATAAAACCAATCCTTTAGCATCACCAAAACAATAAGGTTTGTCAGAAGCATTTTTAACTATAGGTTGACCATAAACATAATCACCATCTAAACCATAGGTTTTTCCAGCTGATCTCATATCTTGAATTGCCCATGGCTCACAAGGACCAGCTAAGATTGGTACTTGTTCAGATTTCCATACATCAGTCATTTCAGCAGTCCCTAATGTATCTCCATAAAGCCCAAACAGTTCAAAAACTTCTTTTGAAATTGCAGGATTTAAAGTTAACTTATTTCCTTCAACCCATGATTTTCCACCCGAAAAAGCTTCATACTGAGTTTGAAAGTCAAACCATCTCTCCCACCATGTATCAGTTCTAAGGAATTGAGGTCTGTAGTAAGTACATAAAACTCCCATTTCATTCATCTTCGTATCTTTATTTTCCCTATAAGCTGTAATTATAGCTTTAACATCATCGATAGTTTTTGGTGGTTCATTAATTCCTAAAGCTTTTAGGCCTTTTATATTCCATTGATATACAATAGGGTTAACGTATTCAGGTAAAACATATTGATGACCATTAATCTCCCATCCAGCTATGGCATCTTCCATCTTTCTTGCAGATACTGCTTCCTTAAACCAATCTTCATTTTCAAGTGGATAAATGGCATCTGACTCAGCAAGTGTTGCAGCAAAACCTCTATTTATATTTTCTGAAATGGCAGACACTATTACTGTTGCAATTGCATTTTGAATTCCAGCTTCAGAAGAAGGAGATTCAGGGATTTGTTGAACTTCTACACTGATTATTTTACCATTAACTTCTGTCTTTGTAGCATTAAATTCCTCTGCTTTTTTAACCCAAAAATCATATTGAACCTTTTGGGGAGCAGACCAGAAGCTGACTATTATAGTTTCACCGCTTGCTGTTGTAGTATTTGCTGCACTTGTAGTAGTGTCAGTTGTAGTAGCATTACTTGTTGTTGTATTTGTGCCAGAAGAATTGTCACCACTAGAACAACCCATTAAACTTGTTCCAAAAATTAAAGTAGTTGCTAAAATAGAAATTATTTTTGAAAATTTGCTCATTTTTTTCCTCCTTATATTTTAAAATTCATAATCTAAAAAAGGATCCTTAATTAAAATTTTATGTGCACAAGCATCACAAACACCGCAATACAATTCTGCTAGACCATTATCCTTACGAATAAGACCACCGCTAAAAATAACATCTTTTAAATCTTCTCTCTTATATTGATCTTCACAAAAATTATCTTTAATAGCTATAATTTTCATAGGTGAATAATTTCCTGACTTTAAATCTAAAGCAAAAACTGAGCTGTAATAATGTCTATTCCCTTTATCATCGTATTTTGCAATATGGCTTAAAGCTCCAATGAGTCCATTTTTCAATATATGTAATTCATTAACCCCACCCCATTCATCATCATAAAATATATCTTCTAAAATTTTTGCTTTAAGTATATTTTTTGAATTCAAATCCTTTAAACTATCAATTATGATATAACCAATCTTACCTCTTCCAAACTCATTACCTTGAGGTCTTGTAAGTACTAAAATTTTTCCATCTAAAAGTTCTAAAAGCCTAATATCTTTCATCATATCAGGACCGTAAGCAAACTTTTCTAACTTGTCCATAGTTTTTCCTTTTAAGAAAATTGTTCTATATCCAAGCTCCTCTTTTTTCAATGGATGAGGATAAATTTCCACACCACCTAAAACGATCTCATTTTTAACTTTAGAATAAAATGGGTCTTGAAGATTTAAAACAGGAAAATCCTCTTTAACAGAAAAAATATCATTATCTTTTTTAAAAAATAAAACTTCTGAATATTCACTACTTCTTTCTTCAACCCTTGCTGCAATTATAAGTTCATCATTTATTAAAAAAGGAGCAGTGATATTATATATATCCTTTTCATAATTATATTTAAAAATTAATTTTTCAGATTGAAAGACTGTGTTATTAGCTTTAAATTCAAGTAATACTTCTTCACAGGTTTTCTTAGTAGAAATTAAAGAAACCAATAAGCTCACCTTTTCATATTTTATAATTTAATTATGTAAATGTTTTACTTGAAATTCAATTAAAATTTACTTGAATTTTTTATAAGTAGATTACAGAAAAATTTGATAAGCTTAAAGCTTCTTATGGAGAACTTTTTGTTTGAAAAATGAATATAAAAATAGTATAATAATTACAAATAAAACTTTAGGTTTAAATATCCTAATCTGTAAATATTAAAAATCTATAAAAGAAAGAAGGGATGATTATGGAAAGTAGGCATAAACTTCTTTTAACAATTTTAGGGTTGCTTTTTCTTTCAGTAGTCATAGCTTACAATACTGGTGTTTCAAGTGAAGAAATCTCTGAAGATCATCAATAATACACAGCATATAAAAATTGATGAAAATGGAGCTATACTCTTGCATGAAATTATTCAAAATATACTTCTTTTTATACCATTTGGCATCTATATCTGTATGTTAAAAAGCGAATGGTCTTTTGCATTCTAATCATACCTTACACCCACTCCCCACAAACTTTAACAGCTTCCGCTGCATTTTTGCTCCATGCGTCCGTACCAATGTACTTACATGCCATTATATATACATAAAGGTAAAAATACTATGCTCACAGCGTACAGTTCTCATATAGCCGTATGCTACACATGGTAGTATAGTAACAAATTTGTCTAATACTTTTCTTTCAAAAGCTCGAAAGACAGCAACAAGTAAAGTATTTCATCATCCGAATCAAAATCAATATTAACAAGCTCTTGAATTTTCTCCATTCTATAAAGAAATGTACTCCTTTGGATATATAAATCCTTTGCCGTTGCAGTCGCATTAAATCTATGCTTGAAATACGATTGAAGAGTTTTTAAGTATTCCGTTTTTTTCTCCACATCATGCTTTTTTATGATTTGAATTTTCATACTACAAATTCTGTCAAGTTCAATAACTCCTGTGCATTTATCAAGCATATAAGATAACGCATAATCATCAAACTTGTAACACCAACGGGATGGGTTTTTATAAAGTCCGTATCCAAGTGCAATCTCGGTTTCATTAAGCGCTGATGAGAGCAATTCAATATCTGAAAATTGCCTGCTAACTCCAGCTACCAAAAGATTTTTTTTAAGGAAAGATTCAAGTATTTGGGATATCATCATATCTTCATGTGCTGCAAATCTATTTGTATTTATCAGCAATAAAAATTTGTCACTATATTCAAAACATATAGTTCCTTGCCAAATATTTTCAATTTCTGTACTCAAATATTTAGCATAAAGATTTTTGTCATGCCTTGTTTCAGTTGTAAACTGCAATAAAATAAGTTTATCGGTTAATTTCCACCCTGTATCTGAAAGTGTTTTTTGCCATTTTTGTTTTTTGACATTTCCCTTAGTCAGTTCTTCTGACATTAGGTTTCGCAAGCTGTTATACAAGATTTCATTTTCGTAAAAAGATTTATAATTTTTATATAGTTTTTCAGCATAAACATTTATGTGTTTAAGGATTGCAAAATAATATCTGCTTAAATATTGGCAAGGTGTTTCACAGAAAACAACAAACTTACCGCAATAATCCCCTTTATAAAAAATATTTTTACAATCAGAATAATAAAGCTTATATTGATGTGTATATGGTTCTTTCATTTTGTTGTATTCTAAATACTTCTTATCCGAAATTAACTCGTTCACGACATCCATGGGAATGTTATATAACTCATTAACATTTATTTCGATTAACCCATGCTCTAAAAATAACCTATTATAGGCTACAACATGAAAATTCGTGTCATGAATGCTTAATGGGTGGTATACGATTTCATCGCAGCATTCAACTAAATTTTTAAAATTACCGTTGCCATAACAAATTTTGTTTAGAGATTCGTCCCACTTATCAAATTTTATATACATATTTTGAATGTAATTGAATACTTGAATAAGCTGAACATCTGAATTAACTGACAAAACTGAGTGTATCAAACTCCTGCATGATTCGGCTTCCACATTTAGGCATATAAACATTGTAGTTGTAAACTTATAAGCCAATGGACTCAGCTTTTTAAGATCATAGTTTTCAATCATAACCAAATGATGTGAAATATCAACATCATCAGCATAGAAAACGGGACGCTCATACTGAATATCAATCTCAGGTTCATTGATAAAACTAATAGGAAATGCTTTTGCAATATGATAGTAAATTATATCTTTATTAAGTAACATACTACCCACCCCTTTACTAAAAAACTAAAATAATTTTATTATACTACAATGTGTAGAATGATTCTATTCTTTTTTTATATAAAATGTTGTATTAACGAAAATTCAACAAAAAAGTATAATAAGTTATAAGAATATTTTTATTATGAGGAGGAGAAAAATGAAATTAAAACACGCATTGCTTTTCAGCCTTCCAGGAATTGTAATGGGAGGTGTTATGCCGTTTATATTGACTTATTTTACGGCATCAATTCCAGAAGCAATATTGCAATACGCTGTGTACGTTGCCATAAACTCTGTCATATCCACTTTTTTAGCTGTGTTGATTACGTTCTTAGTAAACAAAAAAAAGATGGCCGCACTATTTGTGGCAGAATATCAGGAGAAAGAGAAAGTGAAAGAAGTTTAGACTGGATTGAAAATATTTAAAACGTGTGAAAACACGAAAAAATGAAAAGCTCTTAAAAAGAAGAGATAGGAGGTAAAGCATGGATAATTTACGAGAAGAACGAAGACAAAACCTAATTGATGCATTAAGTTTTAAGGAACCAAAGAAGATACCTGTTGGAGCTGAAATACTTACATGGCCATTTTCTTATGCAGGGGTCAAAATTGATGATGTTATGGATAACCCAGAAAAAGCGGCAAAAGCTTATCTCAAGGTCTTTGACGATATCGAATTTGATTTCCTGTGGGGCGGAATCGGACAACCGTTTCCTCATCCGCTTAGGGTGTATCAAGCTCTCGGTGGAACAAACTACGGCATAGCCGATGACGGTGTATTGATTCAGCACAGGCAAGCTCTTTTGGAATTCATGAGTGTCGAAGAGTATCCAGAATTGATTGCAGATCCGGCGAAGTTCAACCAAAAGAGGTTTAAAAAATTGTTCAAGTCCCTTCAACTTCCGAGGGATGAGGCTTATGAAAAGGTGAAGGAAGCCCTGATAGCATATAAGACACATGTAAAAGTAACGGAGATGGTTGGGAAAGGACTTGAAAACAAGGGTATTGTCCAGTTGACTGGTGCACCTCTTGTATTTCTTAGTCCGATTACACTCATATTTGACAATTACCGTGGGATGCGCAATACGCTGCTGGATCTGAGGCGCCAACCCGATCTTTTGAGGCAGGCTTGTGAAGCACTGCTCAATGACATTAGGAAAAATGTGGCGATGTTTGACCCTAAGGACTTCACTGAACCGCACCCCTTAGCTATGACTGTATATCATGCTGAATGCTTCCTGTCACCAGAGCAATTCGACGAGTTTTTCTTTAACCCCTTTATGGAGTTGTTCATGCCTTTCATGGAAGCCGGACTGAAGTTTTTTATTAAGGGTGAAGGTCGCTTCCTTAACACAATCGACCGATATCGCAAACTGCCCAAAGGCTCCTGTGTTTTCATGCTAGAAGAGGACGACCCGTTTGAAATGTACAAAGCTCTTGGCGATTGGCAGGTATTGGGTACTGGCATTACGGCCGACCTGTTGAAGATGGGGACAGTGCAGCAGTGCGTTGACTTTGTGAAAAGATGTTTTGACGAATTTGCTCCTGGTGGCGGTTTTATATTCTTGCAGAACAAGCCTCTTCTTTGCGGGGCTGACGCAAAAATCGAAAATATAATGGCTGTATACGAAACTGCCAATGAGCTTAGCAGAAAATAAAAGGAGGTATTTGATATGGCTGAAAACGTAGATTTCACCTTAATTGATCTTTTGGATGAGGCCGTAAATGACGAGAGCTGGGAACCGGATCCAGAACTAAGGAAACAGCTTGTCATGATGTTTAATATGCAACTTTCAATGTATTAAATATAAGACTTGGATAAGGAGATGAATAATATGGCAGATGCGAGCAATCTATGTAAAGCAATGGCTGATCTTAAGGAAGATGTTTGTATTGAAATCTTGAAAGATCTCATAGACAACGACGGTGACATCAACAGTGCCCTTGTGGCGTACCAAGATGGTATGAAAATAGTCGGTGAGCGTTTTGAATCTGGTGAGTATTACCTTGGCGATCTCATTTTAGCAGGTGAAATTATGGCGGATGCAATCGATATGCTGAAACCTCTTTTAGGTGATGGCGCAATCGGCAGTAAGGGGAAGATGTTAATCTGCACTGTACAGGGAGATCTGCACGATATTGGCAAGAATATCGTCAAGAGCATGCTTGAGGGATCAGGTTTTGAAGTCATTGACCTTGGTATTGACGTACCGCCTGCAAAGATTGTGGAGACGGCAAAGACAGAGAACATAAAAATAATAGCACTCTCTGGCGTTTTAACTTTAGCACTTGATTCCATGGCTAACGTTGTCAAAGCATTCAAAGATGCAGGACTTAGGGATAGTGTTAAAATTATTATTGGAGGAAACCCAGTTACTCAGATTGCCTGTAAATTTATCGGAGCAGACGATTGGGCAAATAACCCGCAAAAGGGCGTTGAGATTTGCACAGCTTGGGCAGTAAACTGAACATTTTATTCAAAATTCAACTCGCCTGCTTCTTAAACAAAAGATTAGCAGCATATCAATCACACAAATTGATATGCTGCTTTGTTTTAGTTTTTTATTTTCATAACCCTTCTTGCTATAGCTGTAGCTGGTTTAAACCAGAAAAACTCCATCCTCTTTGATACCTCAGAAAGGTGCTTACTTATTTCAATTCTTTGAGGGCAATGTCTTTCACACTTGCCGCATTTTACGCACTTTGATGCATTGCTCTGATTTACAGACATGGTGCCTGTAGTTAGAAAATATCTTCCTAAGCCTGCACTGTATTTATGGCTATATGTTTCATTATAACATGAAAAACAAGTAGGAATATCAACACCTTGTGGGCAAGGCAAACAATATCCGCACCCTGTGCAGGGAATTTTTATAGCTCTATTCACAGCTTCTAATACCTTTTTATATACTTTAAATTCATCTTCTGCTAAACATCCAACATCTGCATCGCTTGCTGTCTTTATATTTTCATCAAGCTGACTAAATTCATTCATACCAGATAAGACCATAGTAACTTCCTTTTGATTCCAAAGCCATCTAAAGGACCATTCTGCAAGAGATCTCTCTTTATTTGCAGACATAAATACATCTTTTGCAAGTTTAGGAAGTGCATTTACAAGGGTCCCTCCCCTCAGAGGCTCCATAATAAAGACAGGCAAACCCTTTTTATTTGCATATAGAAGCCCATCTCTTCCAGCTTGATTATTTTCATCCATATAATTGTACTGTATCATGCAAAAATCCCAATCATAAGCATCTAATATATTCTTAAACTCTATTTTACCACCATGATATGAAAAACCAATATTTATGATCTTTCCTTCTCTTTTTTTATTTTCTATCCATTCAAAAAGTCCAAAGGATTTTAACCTCTCTAAAGAAGCAATATCACACAGCATGTGCATAAAGTAATAATCGATCCTATCAGTTTTAAGCCTATCTAATTGCCTTAAAAAAAACTTATCAAAATCAGCACCTGATCTGCATAATATGATGGGCATCTTCGTTGAAACTTTAACCTTATCCCTAAGCCCTTTATTAGAAAGAGCTTTTCCTAATGCTTCTTCAGATCCGCCGTAAATATATGCAGTATCAAAATAATTGACACCCTGCTCAATAGCTGATTCTATTAATTTTGTTGTTTTTTCTATATCTATTTGGGTTCCTTTTTTAGGCAATCTCATACATCCAAACCCTAATTGAGAGATTTTATCCTGATTTTTAGGGTTAACCCTATAAAGCATATCCATACACTTCCTAATTCAATTATTTAAGTAAGCCAACCTTATAAATTAAAATACGATGAGCTTTTCTAACTTGAGGAAAAGAATGCGCAATTTTAAATAAAATTTTATTTAAATTACTAAGCTTTTTTATTTCATCATTTGATGAAATATATTTTTCACCTTCAAAATAAATATTTTCTCCTAATTTTAAAAACTCCCTTGGATCGTCTATTCCCCAATGAATTTTTGCTCCAGTTTTTTTAAGAGAGGGATATCTATCCATTCTCTTCACAGTCTCTAAACTAAAGGCGTCAAAGATCAAATAAAAGCTTATAAATTTATTTTTTAAGCGCTCTATAAGTATTTTTATCTCATCCTCTTTAAGATACATAAATAAGCCCTCAGCTATAACAATACAAGGCTCTGTATCTGTATATGATGGAAGTTCATCTATCCATGAGGATTCTGTAACTGATGATGAAACTAAATGATATTTATCAGTCTCAATATAAAACTCCTTGCGAAGATCTATGACTTCTTTAAAATCCACATCAAACCAGTTCACATTTTTATCATCGATTCTAAGATATCTTGAATCAAGACCACATCCTAGGTGAAGAGCTATTGCGCTTTTTTTACTTTTTAAAAAATCAAGGACAAGATCATCTAGGAGTTTTGCTCTTATACACATCATCATATTAGTTTTTTCAGGTATTTTAAGAGATTTAAAATCGTAATCTATTTTATCCACAATCTCTTTAGCTTTCCTATCAAAAATAATAGGATTCTTCTTTTTATTTTCCATAGCTTTCCCATACAATGGGATAAGCAATGTTTCTTTTTCATTATTCAAAACAATTTTATCCATATAAACACCTTAAAGTACTATCTCTTTAATCCACTTCTCATAATTTCTAAGAGAACATCCCCCAGAGCCTTCATGCATTTTTTTGCTCTCACTTCTTAAGGCTTTAAGAAGTGGAGATTTAAGGGCATCAATAAAATCTTCATTGCGCACATTTCTATCAGAATATGGCGCAAAAGGGCAAGGCTCAAGAGAACCATCTGAATTAATATATACAAAACCTCTCCCTGCAGCAAGGCACCCATCGTAAAAGGATTCATCTCCAGGAAAAGCTATAAAAATAGCCTTATTTGTTTCAGTAGATTTTCGGCAATACTTATCAAGTTTATCTTTATCTTCTATATTAAGAGCTAATAGCTCAGAGTTTTTATCCACTGGAACATACTCAACATGGATAACTAGTCTGCATCCAAGCTTTATATATGGTTTTATAAAATCCTCATGTGTAACTGTATCTATGTTGTGCCTTCCAGTTGTAATCGAAAGCCCAAAGGGAACAGAAAGAGAGCTTAATAGATTCATAGCTCTATCTATATGCTCTGATACTCCCTCGCCTCTTCTTCTATCTGTATCCTCTTTACTGCCTTCGATGCTAAAAAGCGGTACCATATTTCTGTTATTACTAAACCACTTTGCCTTATCCTCTGTAAAGAGCGTTCCATTTGTAAAAACAAGACCAAGCAAATTAGTATGATTTGACATATTAATAAGCCAATTTTCACATAAAAGAGGCTCCCCTCCTGCAAGCAAAACAGCAGAACATCCTGCTTCTTCTGCAGAAATAAGCAATTTATTTATTTCATCATATGTCATATCATCTTTTGATGAAGTACAGTTACTTGATGCATAACAACCTAAACAATTAAGGTTGCATATTTTAGTTGTTCCTACGATGAGAAGGGGAGGAACTATAATATCTTCCTTCTCCCACTTTATCCTTTTATCCTCTGCCATCTTTTGATGCATGATTATTTTAAGCAAAGATTTTCTAGACATAGGAAAATCCTTTAATAAATTTAAACCAAGTTTAAGGGAAATATCCATGTCTTTATTAAAAACAGCTCTATAACTTAAATCCATACCTTCACATCCTCAAAATTTATTTAATTCACGTCTATTTTCCCAAACTTTCTTATAGATAAAATCAAAAAACCTACAGCATAAATCCCTATGTATATAAACATCCACATACTAGCAGGTTCTCCAGTGCCTGATAAACCTCCCATATTTCTCATGACTTCCCCTGCAATTCCTGAAGAAGGCAGGAGAACTCTTTCTGCTGATGAAAAAATAGTATGAAAAGGAGATACAAGGCTTATAAAAATTCCTGCGCTCATTATTGCCTCATTATTAATATATTTTCCTATCATCTCCACCATTCCCCCTATATTTCCAAGTATATATATAAATATCATAAGAAGACCATTTGGAACCACTCTTAAAGATACTGACCCAAAAATAGTAAGGCATAAAATTGTAACTGGCACAAGGAGATATAAAAACCACCCTTTAAAAATCTGAATAAATGTAAGAGAGGTTATGGTATTTAACTTAAAAAATACCCCTATCAGCAAAATAGCAGAAAATAAAATAGTAGCATATATAAATGAGAGTATAAAAAGACCAAAATATTTCCCCATCACATATTCATAACGCTTAATAGGTCGTGAAAGAATGGCATGAATCATTCCATTTTCAAGCTCGCTTGCAATAGCTCCAGCACCTAACATTATTGTTAAAAGGCACATGAGCATAGATGAAAATTGAAGACCAGATTGAGTAATCATCACAGTTGCTACTGCTTTAACTTGATCTCTCATACCATGGATATTCGCCTCTTTTTCAAAATAGTATAACAATATAGCCCATAGCACTAAATATAAAACAGCTACAATGCTCATTATAACAAAAGTTCTTTTACGGACAGCTTCATTTAATGTAGCTTTTATAATAGCTCCGATGCTTCTCCCCCCTTTACCACCTTTAAAAATATGCTCTCTAGTGTCTCATGATAGGGTGTCAATTCATATATCTTCACATCCCTTGACGTTAAAAAGGCTGCAATTTCAGGTATCTCTTCCCTGCTATTCACTCGTATCCATATGTACCCATCTTCTTCTTTTAAGCCTTCATCAAAATATTCTTTAAGCTTTAGATAAACATCGGAAGAAATATTATGACACATTATTTTTAAAGTTATTTTATCCATAGTTAAATCCTTCATAAGTCCAGATTTTACTACAACACCTTTGTTTATGATAGCTACGCTATCGCTTACAGCTTCAACCTCACTAAGCAAATGGCTGTTTAAAAAAACAGTAGTTCCTTCTTTTTTTAGAGTTATTATAATATCCCTGACTTCCTTTCTGCCAATTGGGTCAAGAGCTGAAGTTGGTTCATCTAAAAATAAGAGTTCAGGTTCAGGTAAAAGTGCACAAGCAAGCCCAAGCCTCTGCTGCATACCCTTGCTATATGAACCTACTTTATATTTTTCCTGCCCTAAAAGTCCTACCCTCGTTAAGATATCTTTATTACGAGCTTTATCTGCCTTTAGATGATATAAATTTGAATGAAAATTAAGAAGATCTTCACCTGTCATCCACTCTTGATATCTAAATAACTCAGGAAGGTATCCCATCTTTTCCCTAGCCCTAACATCTCCTAAAGGGTAACCTAAAACGCTTCCTTCTCCACTAGTTGGAAATACAAGACCTATTAGCATCTTTATACATGTGCTCTTCCCTGCTCCATTTGGACCTAAAAAACCGTAAATCTGTCCTTTTTCAACAGACAAATTTACGGAATTAACAGCTATTTTATCCTTGTATTTCTTTGTAAGGTCATTGGTCTCTATGACCATTAAGGAATGCTCCTAGCTATATTAGAGAGTTCATTATCAGATTTATCGCCAACTAAGCAATAAAGAACTCCATTTTTAGTCCATATTAGAGCAGAGCCATCTTTTTTATTCTCACTTTCATATCCTTTTGTTAAATCCTCAGGAAGCATTGAGGATATCTCATCCATATCCTTTGTTGAGTAGATATAGCCTGTTGTATTTCCTATGGAAGTTTCACGACCAAGTCCCATGATAACTGGAAGGTAAACATCACGATCTTTTATATCTATGCTCGCTATTTGGGATTTTATGTTTTGCGGAATAAAAGACATATCTAATATGTTATCCCATAGTCCTCTTAAAACACTATCTTCTCCATCTACATACATCCCTTGAGTTGCAAATAAATCTACATCATCATAGCTTGCCACTATTGAAGGCGGCGCACTCACTGTTATCTTAGCTCCATTAAATTTATCATCAAGCAATGTAGCATATCCCATATCTGTAAGCTTCTCATTTATGCTATCTGTATCTAAAGTAAAACTCTTTGATATTGAATCTACATACTTGATAGAAGGTGTTTCATCTTTTAAATCCTTTGGAAGATTAAAAGAGAAAGCATCAAACTGAGATACATCTGTAATAGTCTTATATTGAGGCTTTTCACCTTTTAAATTCTGTACATTCTCATCATTTTCACAATATTCTTTAAGGTCATCCTCATGTTGTTTAGCATAGTTTGCCATCTCTTCAATATCAGCTAAGGTTATCTTTATGGTCTTTGCATCACCTACACGAAATATAGATAAAGCTGATATTGCAAATGTCTGTACAGAAGGTACAAAAATACATGATGCTGCAATTGATGCTGCAGCAACTAAAGAAACTAAGGTTTTCTTTTTCATTTTAAAAAACTCCTCTCATTATTTTAAAATTTCATCATATAAAGATAAGTATTCTGAAATTTCTATTATCTTCTGAGCAAGTAATTGAGACAATACATTTACCTTATTTAATAAGGTAAAGTATTAAGAATATAATAACTCTTTTTCAAAATAATTAAACAATACTATCTTAAAAAAGGTTTTATAAGCTATTATTAGCTATTATACTATATGTTTATGAAATCAATGTGAACAAAAAATTATTATTTTTTAACCCTTTAACATTTGAAGTTTTTAGGTTTTTAACTTATAAGATGAGTTATCTGCAATATTGACAAATATCGACTACTATAGTGTATAATATACGTACTATCGAAAAAGAAGCTATCCCTATTAAGCAGCGAGAAATATATTAAAAACTCTTAAATTATAATATAAAGATACTATGTACATTTTTAAGGACAATTAATAGACTTTATGAATAAATAAATGTAAAATACTAATATAAATTATATTTTTTCCAAAAATATAACAGGGGGGGTATATATGAAAATTTTTAAAACTCTATTTATTTTATTTACTTTTTTATTTTTTTCAATCAATTTAAGCTTCACAATTTTAGTACAAGCTTCTGAAGTTAAAACTGTAACAACGTATTCTAATGGTACTAAGATAACTATAACTTATTCTAATGGAATTAAAGTAACTACCATAACAAAGGCTCCAACTACATCTAATGCAAATACAACAAAAAAACCTGTAGCTACAACTACTAAACCTAATGCAAACACAACAGCAAAACCTTCTAATACAACCACTAAACCTAATGCAAATACAACAGCAAAACCTTCTAATACAACCACTAAACCTAATGCAAATACAACAGCAAAACCTTCCAATACGACCACTAAACCTAATGCAAATACAACAGCAAAGCCTTCCAATACGGCTACTACACCTAATACAAATACAACAGCAAAGCCTTCTACTACATCCAATGTAAATACTACAATAGCACCTTCTAACACATCTAATATAAACACTACATCAGAAGCACCAAAAACACCTGATGTAAATACAACAAAACCTGTTGAACCACTCACTGGAAATGCACCCACTCAAAACAATGTACAATACGTTGCACTGACATTTGATGATGGTCCTAGCGCAAATTTAACTCCTAAACTTTTAGATGCATTAGATAGCTACAATGCTAAAGCAACTTTCTTTTTAGTTGGAAATATGGCATATAATTCAAAAAATATCGTAAATAGAATCTATAAATCAGGACATGAAATAGGAAACCACAGTTATAACCATAGTGATTTAACTACTTTATATACTGATACGGTTGAAAATGAAATTAAGCAAACTTCTGATTTAATTATGTCCGCTACAGGAGCTTATCCAACTTTACTAAGACCACCATATGGTGCTTATGATGGTACTGTAAGTAATATATGTGCATCATATAATTTACCATTAATCATGTGGGATGTTGATACACTAGATTGGAAATATAGAGATGTAGATTACGTATATAACACTATAGAAAATAATTTAAAAGATGGGTCTATAATCTTATTACATGATATTCATGCAACCACTGTAGAAGCAGCAATTAGGATACTCAGAGATTATAGCAATAATGGATATAAATTTGTAACAGTAAGTCAGCTTGCTGCAATTAAAGGTATTTCATTACAACCAGGTAATGCATATTTTAATTTAAAATAATTGTACAAGCTTTACATATAAGAAGGCTATAGCTTATAAGAGCATAGCCTTCAAAAGAAGTTATTATTATGGCTTTAAAATTTAATAAGGAGTTATCTTTTATAATTAGCATACGCTAACTTAAGTTTAATATTATCAAAATTAAACTTCGTTGTCAATAATTTTTTTATAAAAAGTTATTGCTAATCTTTTAAATTCTCTTTAATTTTTAAAAAGGTCTCATCACTTATAACATGTTCTATACGACAAGCGTCAGCTTGAGCAATTTCATGTGAAACTCCTAATTGTATAAGATATCTTGTCAAAATTTTATGACGCTCATATACTTTTATAGCAAGATTATATCCTTCAATAGTCAATTCAATTTGATTATTCTCATTCATGGTAATTAAACCATTTTTTTTAAGAATACTCATTGCACGACTTATGCTTGGTTTTGAAAATCCAAGTTTTTCTGCAATATCAATAGAACGCACAAAACCCCTTTTTTGTTTTAAAATTAATATAGTTTCAAGATAATTTTCACCTGATTCATGCAATTCCACAATAACACCTTCTTTTTTCATAAAATTATTATTAATTATAACATAAATATCTATTTTTTTAAATTGCTATTTCCATATCTAAAAAAGTAGAAAGCAGTTTTTTACTGATTTCTACTTTTTTATCATTTATTTTATAGGAGTAGTCACAATACTGTTATCAGTATTATTATCATCCGAGCTTATTAATTCTAAAGCCTTATCAGCATTTATAAGACCTCCAGAATATATCTTCCCTTCTAAAGATGGAAGAGGAGTTATGCCTTTAATTAAAATATCTTTAATTTCTTTTGGAGTTGTTTGTTGCGAATAACTTTTTATAAGCGCAGCAACCCCAGAAACATGAGCTGCAGCCATAGAAGTACCTTGCATATATTCATACTTTGCATCTGGTACTGTACTCAATATTAAGCTGCCTGGAGCAGCAATATGAACAGTTTCTTTACCATAATTTGAAAAATAAGAAAGAGCACCCTTTTGATCTATACTTGCAACACAAATATTATTACTAATATCAAAGCTTGCAGGATAACAAGGGATTATATCATTATCAGATGATTCATTTCCTGCAGCTGTAACAAAAAGAATGTTTTCTTTTTCTGTACTAGCCATTACAAGATATAGACTGGAAGAGTATAATTTTCCATTAAATGACATGTTTATAATAGCTGCTCCATTTTCTTTTGCATAATTTATAGCTAGTATGATATCTGAATAGGAACTTAACTCCCCATAATCTCCAAATATCTTTAACGGCATTATTTTTACTAATGGTGCTACTCCAACGATTCCAATTCCATTTTCTCCAGATGCAATAGTTCCAGATACATGAGTACCTTGTTTAAAATTGTCCATTGGATTGTTGTCATTGTTAAAAAAATTCCAACCATAAACATCATCTATATAACCATTTTTATCATCATCAATACCATTATCAGTAATTTCTTTAGTATTTTCCCAAATATTATCTTTAAGATCTGGATGCGTATAATCTACACCACTATCAATTACAGCTACAACAACAGAGCTTTCTCCCTTGGTTTTTGTCCATGTATTTTCAGCATTTATATTAATCTCTGGTCGATAAACACTATATAATTTATCATAATATGGATCATTGGTAAGGTGCATCTTATAATCAGGTTCAGCAAATTCTACTAAAGGAGATTCATTTATCTCTTTAAGAATATCAACAGAAAGCTTTTTATTTTCTGGTAGATCATAAAGATGTAAATTTAAATTATCACTTAATAATTTTCTATTTTTAAGTTGATGTAGATTTTCATAAGAAGTCATATCATCTTTACGAATACTACTAGTATATTTAACAATCAATTTCCCTGTATCATATAAGTATTCTTTAATTTTTTGTTTAGTAAATTCAGTAATAATAACCTTTTTCAAGATTGGATATTGATTTAACAAACCATCAGTACCAGTGGCATATATATTTTGTGTAATCATAATCATTATCAACATAAATAATATGATTATTTTACATTTGTGTTTCATATTCTAAACCACCTCTCTATATAAAATAGGGAACAATGATAGGATCAAAATCCAATTCATGTTAAATAAAAATTTCATGGTTAATTTCAATCCACACATTTAATATATATGCTTTTATTTTAATTTTGTTCATTATTATGTGCATAAAAGCACAGCAACATAAAGGCTTTCATCATAGTTACCCTTAGTGAAAGCCTTTATATTTTTATTGAGAGCTTATTATTTTTTCTCCTATAGTAATGAGGTCATCTGCATCATATGCACTTGTCAAAGTATAAAGCACATCACTTAATTTAAAAGTTAAGAGGCTATAATCTCCTTTTTCTATACCATAAACTTTCTTGTAAGAGAGATAAATTTCTTTAAGCCCTATACTATGAACCTCTTCATCAGTTTTTTGCGTTTCTAAAATTATCTTATTATTATTGCCTATAACATAGTATATAGTTTTATCTATATCGTAATCAATATCGCTTACTGTAAAACCAAGAGGTAGCATTTTAGATAATTTTTCAATATCATATTCCCTATCCATGTGAATATTTGATATCTCATCAGGGCTAGTTAACTTTGAAGTATAATTTAAAACTCCAATTGTAATAAATAAAAGCACAAAACAGCTAACTAAAGAAGAAGCAATATAATATATTTTCTTTTTTTCATTTTTAAGAGATTTTTTGACCTTAATATCAAGTAAAGAGGTGTCTTTTGCTTCTTTATTTAATTTTTCTAAAAGCTCCCTTAATTCCTCTGCTTCTTTATCTATATAATCTTTTGCAATTACTTTAAAAATTTTATCATCATTCCTCATGGATAAATCACCTCTCCAATGAGTTTTGTAAGTTTTTTCTTTGCTCTAAACAATTTTATAGCAACATGGTTTTCGCTTAATTTTAACATCTTCCCTATCTCTTTATAAGAAAAATCATGTGCAAATTTCAATATAAAGATAGATTTTGATTCTTCATCTAAATTATTCAAAAGCTTGTACATATCCTTTAAAGCCATATTTGATAAAACAGAATCCTCTAACTTAAAGCTATCTTCTAAAGTCTCAGGTATCTCATCATCAACATACTTCTTTTCTTTTAAAAGCAAATTTAAAGAGGTATTTTTTACTATAGTCACCAAAAATGATATAGTCATATTAGAATCAGGATCCTCTATCTTATGCAAATTTTTATAAATTCTAACAAAAGCCTCACTTGCAGAATCTTCAGCAAGACAATAGTCATTTAATATTTCATAAGCTTTATAAATCAAAAGCCTTTTATATTTGTTATAGATATATTCAAACTTATTCTTATCATCTTCAGATTTAAAAGTTAAGAATATTATCATAGAAAATTCTCCTATTGCATTTCAATAAAGGTCCTGTTATTATCTATAACCAGTATAGCATCTAAAAAATTACTTATCAAACATCAAATTGTCATATTTATTTTATCATGGAAATTTAGGATTTAAGATTGATTTTTATTAAAAAACCAAATATAATTTACTCTAAAGTAAGTTACTTGAAAGTAAGTTATTGTTGTTTGGAGGTGAGAATATGTTCATTGGAAGAGAAAGAGAAATTTCTTATTTAAATGAATTGTATACACAAAATAAATTTCAACTCTTCATATTATATGGTCGTAGGCGTGTTGGTAAAACAACTCTTTTAAAGGAATTTTGCAAGGGCAAGGAAGCTATTTTTTATTCAGCAGAACAAAGCAATGAAAAAACAAATATTGAAAAATTTTCAAAAATAGTGTTTTCTCATTATGAAGAAACTACATTAGAACCATTTGCATCCTGGGAAAATGCCTTGAATTTCATAAATAACAAACAGACACAAAAACCTTTAATCCTTGTGCTTGATGAGTTCCCTTATTTAGCAGATATCAATCCATCATTATTATCTATATTTCAACACTTAATAGACCATAAACTTAAAACTGGAAAGCTATTTATTGTGTTGTGTGGTAGCTATGTGGGATTTATGGAGAAAGAAGTTTTAGGTTCTAGGAGTCCTCTGTTTGGAAGACGAACCTCTCAACTTCATATGAGACCTTTTGATTACAAAACAAGTATTCGTTTTTTAAATGAATTTAGTCAAGAAGAAAAACTTATGTTTTACGGAGCTTTTGGTGGAACAGCGATGTACCTTCAATATATACGCAAAGAAAAGTCTTTAAAGCAGAATATCATAGAACTATTTTTGACCCCTATTGGTTATTTATATGAAGAACCACTTCTACTTTTGAGGCAGGAAGTACAAGAACCTGGTATTTATTGCGCCATTATTGAAGCTATAGCAAATGGAGCATCTAAAATTAATGAAATTTCCACAAAAACAGGAGAAAATTCTGCTAAATGTTTGAAATATATTAGTGTGTTGCGAGAATTAGGAATTGTTTATAAAGAAGTCCCTTTTGGCGAAAAAGCTTCTTCGCGAAAAACGCTGTATCAAATATCAGATTTAATGTTCCGTTTTTGGTATCGATATGTTTCACGCAATAAAACATTGCTTGAAACAGATGGACAGGAGGTCATATGGGAAAAGCGTATTGAACCTGATTATAGTAGTTATATGGGGCATGTGTTTGAAATTGTTTGCAGGGATTATCTTCTGTATCAAAACAGCAAAGGAAAATTGCCAATATTATTTTCAGATATTGGTCGCTGGTGGGGAACAGATTCAAAAAAACGTGAGCAAGTAGAAATTGATTTAGTAGCAAAGGATAACAATGATTATATATTTTGCGAATGCAAGTGGAGAAATGAACTTTTAGACCTTTCGGTTTTAAAGGATTTACATAACAAAGCTAATGTTTTCTGTGAGAAACGAAATCGCACAATATATATATTATTTTCAAAAAGTGGATTTTCAGAATCTATCATACAAGAGGCAAAAAAATCTGATAATATAATTCTAGTTACTTTAGATGAGATACTTAATATTTCATAGCATACCTTTATACTAAAGTACTTTTCCCTAAACAAGAGAAAAATTATTTTAAAAATAAAACTCATGTCTTAAAAAAGCAGTTCGACTGATAATTTCATAAAGTCAAACTGCTTAATTTTAATCATCTAATAATATAGCATATAATTCATGAAATAGAAATTCTCATATTTAACATTATCTTATTAACAGGCTCTTCTATTCCATCTTCTTTTAAGGCTCTATAACATGCATTTGCCATAACATGTCAAAAAGTGTACCATCAAAATGCCAAAAAATATGTTTAAACATTTAATTTTCTTCTATCTAAAATCCTGCTTCTTCATTTACAACAATAATGGTCATTCTATCTTTTATATGCTGACCTTCAATTATTGATAGAACATTACACACCCTTTCAGAAGATACACAATCTACACATCTACCGATTTCAACACAAGGAGGATTATAGCCTGCTCTCTTTGCATTTTTAGGGCTTGCAATATTCTTTGCTCTTAGTATAGCCTCTTGTTTAGTTTTAGTTATCTTGTTTATACCAACTATAATTATTACTTTGTCAGGACCATAAATCATTGCGGCAACTCTATTGCCACTGTGATCAATGTTAACAACTCTTCCATCCTCAGAAACTGCATTTGCACTTGAAATATAATAATCAGTTAAAAGTGCTCTTTTCTTTAATATTTTAACTTCGTCCTTATTTTTTCCAAGCTCTTTGTCAAAAACAGTATTTCCTCGTTCTTTCAATAATTCTGTTATATTCATACCCTGCAAAGTCTGAGAATGACCTATTCCAACTTCAGCAAATGTTGGAATTGTTTGAAGGATATACTCTTTAACCTCATTAAATGTTTCAAAATATAAAACAGTTATATTTCTCTTTGCAAAATTATCTTTCAATTTTATAAAATCAAATTTCATTAAATTTCCCCCAATATTTAACCACCATGCCATTATTTTAACACATGGTGGTTTTATAATATATTAACTTAAATCCTATTGATATCATAAATATAAGGAACCAACACTGTAACTATATTCTTGTGATGGCTCAATTTATTCTCAATAAAAAACGTGGTCTGATTGTGGTAAATTGCATCTCTTAATTTGTTCCCAACAAACTTAGTCAATACTACAGTGAGGTTTTCTTTCTTGTTAAGTTTACTCTCACGTTCTGTCATATAGGTTTCAAGAGGTGGTAAAATATCTCTAAAGGGAGCTTCTATAATAGTAATTGGTATATCTATTTTCAAATCATTCCATTTATTTTGAAGCTTATCTGCACTCTCTTTTGAAGTAGAAATGTGCAATGCTGTTACATTACTTGACATTTGTTTTGCATAATCTAATGTTTTAAGCGCAGCCTTACTCATAGTGTGTATGAGTACGATACATGGCATGTTATTTTGGCTAGTGCTTTTCGTATATTTATAATCATAATTCTCTGACGTGATTTCCTTTGCAAACTTATTATAATGCCTATAGGTTGATGCCATAAAAAACATTATAAGAGGTATTGCTATAACTAACATCCAAGCTCCATGGCTAAACTTTGTTATAAATACTACTACAGTCCCTACCA
Organism: Clostridiaceae bacterium; assembly: GCA_031549525.1. Lineage (GTDB taxonomy): Bacteria > Bacillota > Clostridia > Clostridiales > Clostridiaceae > WQUF01. The sequence goes on from JAVBPQ010000058.1 coordinate 37,089, forward strand.
ATGTAACAAGTGCTCCGAAACCATTTATTAGAGACTTATACTGCCATCCTTTTTCTTTTATTTTTAACCATTTTACAAACATTCCTGCTTGTGATATTGTAAATGATACAAAAACGCCCACAGAATAAAAAGGTATCAATCTATGTGTATCTGCTTTAAAGACAATCAATAAAGCACTTGCTACAATTAGTATAAATAATATACCATTTGAAAAGCTAAGTTTTGTTCCTCTTTGAGAAAACTGATGAGGCATATATCTGTCATGTGCTAGTATGGAAAGTAAAATTGGAAGACCATTATATGCTGTATTTGCGGCTAGCAACAATATCAATGATGTTGTAAATTGGATTAAATAAAACATTATACCATGACCAAACACCGCGTTTGCCATTTGCGACATAACTGTAACATTAGGAATAGATATTACTTTTAACGTGCTTGCAAGAAAGCTTGTTCCACCAAAAATAAATACTATTATACCTCCAAGCATAAATAAAACATGCTTTGCTGTCTTCTGAGAAGGCTCTTTAAAATTTGGTATAGCATTGCTCACGGCTTCTACTCCTGTCAAAGCTGAACATCCTGATGAAAAAGCTCTTAAAAATAGCATAAGTGTTATACCTTGCAATACATCACTTGGTATAATATTTGTAAGCTGAGATGATGTATAAGAAATGGGAGTCATTGAGCCTGTCATGATTTTCACAAAACCTGTAACTATTAAAATAATCATTGAAAATATAAAAGCATAAGTAGGAATTCCAAATATCTTTGAGGATTCAGTTACACCTCTTAAATTTACTATGGTTATGAGTGCTATGGATATAATTGAAATTATAACATTATAATTATCAAGCATTGGAAATGCAGCTATAATTGCAGCAGTGGAAGATGAAATACTAACTGCTACAGTCATAATATAATCAATTATCAAACATGCCGCTGCAAGGAGTGAAGGTGTATTGCCAAAGTTCTCCTTAGATACTATATAGGAGCCTCCTCCATTTGGATAGTGATTTATTATCTGCGAGTAAGAAAATACCAACATAAGAAGCAATAAAATAATAGGTATACTAACCATACCTACATAGTTTACTGCAAGAAGTCCTATAGCAGGAATTAAGGCCATTAAAATTTCTTCAACAGCATATGCTACAGAAGAAACAGCATCACTCGCCATGATAGGAAGTCCCCAAAGCCTTGATAACTTTTCTTCTCCTAATTGATCATTAGCTAAAGCTTTGCCTAGCAATATACTTTTTACATTTATTTTCAAAATATCATCTCCACATTATAATAAACATAATTTTTTATTTGATATGTCCAAAAGTTAAAATATTATAAAATAAAATATAGTATATATCTTTTCTTATTAAGGGTCAATTATGTAAAAGAACCGTTATTTGTGATATTCTCTAAGCTGTAGTGTTTCAAACAATATTTAATTGTTCTACGCATTTATACATCCTTTCTCTTTAAAAATTGCGCTTTTTCATCATCATAATAGAATTTGTTTAAAATATAACAAAAAATTAGTAGAGCAGTTTAGCTTTTTAAAACTAAACTGCTTTACTTTTTTACTTTATTTCTTAGATTGAGAAATCCTCTTGCTAAGTTCCATGAGATTAAATCCTTTTAAAGCTCCTTCAATAAGTTCTGGCAAACGATCTGGAGTGCATCCAAAGGATGGTATCCCAATATTTGCAATCTTTTTTGCAAGTCTCTCATCATAGGAAGGTATCCCTCTATCAGATAATGCTACGAGGACAAGTACCTTTACACCAGATTCATAAAGTGCAGTTAATTTTTTAATAAGCCCAGCTTCAACCCCACCTTCATACAAATCTGATATTAAGATAAATAAAGTTTTAGCAGGCTCCTTTACAAACTGAGAACAATATTCTACAGATTTATTTATATCTGTTCCTCCGCCTAATTGAATTCCAAACAGCATATCAACTGGATCATTATGGCAAGCTTCAGTTAAATCTACCACATTTGTATCAAAGACCACAACCTTTGTATCAAGAGCTGGCATAGAAGCAAATATACAGCTCATCACAGATGAATATATTATCGAATCTGCCATAGAACCACTTTGATCGATATCTAAAATAACTGTCCATTGATTTGTCTTATTTGTCCTCTCAAAAAAATAAAATCTCTCTGGTATTACTTTTTTTCTATCCTTATCATAATTTTTTAAATTTTTTTCAATAGTCCTTTTCCAATCTGTTCCAGGTAAGCTAGGTATTGGTGTGTGATTTTTTTTATGAATAGCTCCTGCAACAGCCCGTTTTACATCCTGCTGAAGCCTGTTCATTATATCATCCACTACTTGCTTTATGAGTTTTCTTGCAGATTCCTTTGCATTATCTGGAATCTGTCCCTTTAAAGACATAAGGGTTCCTACCATAGAAATATCAGGCTTTATATTTTTTAGCGTCTCAGGTTCAAGTAAAAGCTGCTTAAGACCTTTTCTTTCAATTGCATCTGATTGAATTACAGACACCACATCCTCTGGAAAACACTCCCTTATGTCAGTGAGCCACTTTGCAAGATTAGGAGCAGAAGATCCAAGCCCAGCGGACTTTTTTCCTCCTTTTGATGATGTCGTTTCATCATAGATTGCAGCAAGCGCATTATCCATGATAGCTCCCCTATCATCTAATTTAAATCCTTCTCCCATACCGCCAAATTTATCTTGAACGGATGGGCCTAAAATCAATCTCCATCTTTTAATCTTCTCATTCATCATATTAAATCACCAAAATCAAAATCATTTAATTCATTCAATGTATTTTCTTCTTCCTCTGAGAGATCCTTTTGAATAAGCTCAGAGATATCCAAAGAATTCATTCCCCAAAGCTCTCCTAAAAGCTCTGCAAGGTTATTTTTCTGTGCTGGTTCAAAGCTTGAAAAAGCTCTCCTTAAGAACACAACACTCCTATAAAAGTCTTCTTCATCTAAATCAGAAATGTACTTATCAAGCTCTTCCCATAGATAAACCCTAGATAAAAGAGCATATCTATTTCTCATAGATAAACCTTCAAACCACCCTGCCCCGATTTCTACAGGGGTAGCCTTAGATAATCTCCTTGATATCTCACTTGCACATTCATCTTCCTCTATCTCGTTTCTCTCTATTAAAATTGAAAAAGCAAGACCAGATAATTTTGCATTTCTATCATCTCGTTTTGCAAGTTCCTTAAGGGAAGAGAGCCAAATTGCATCATCCACTAAGTCAAACTGCTCATCTGAAATCTTATGCATAGCATTTATAGCTTCCATATGTTCTTTTACAACGCTATCTGCACAAGTAGCTGCATCGATAAGCAAAAGAGCTGCTCTTAAAAATAACTGCTTTAAGAGAGGATTTAAACATGTAGTATCTACTTGCCTTATATCCCCATATTTTATTAATATAGATAATTCACGGGCTGAGAGGACAATGTCTACAAAACTTCCTGAATCTACTGCCATTTTTTGAAGGGATTTTAGTGCATCATTTAACGATTCCATAAGCTTGCACTCATAAGCAACCCTTATATATTTTGCAGAAGATAACACATCTTTTGTATCATAAAGCTTTTCTTTTAAGACATAGGATGCTGCAAGCTCAATGGTCTCGCCTTTTAAATTAGATTCTACAATCTCTATTTCAACTTCAGGGCTCCACCTTAGATGCCATTTCTCAGCCCATGTTGCTCCTTCTTGATTTATAGGTACAAATTTAGCAAAATTTATATTTAAGAGCTTAAGCCTATAAAAGAATGTGGATCTCTCTAAATCTAAAAAGGCAGCATCTTTACTCTTAACTCTCCTGTTTTCTCTTAAATCTAAATCTAATTCCTGCAAAGTTATGGTCTTATATTTATCAAGCTTAAGCTTCTTAAGCTCACGAGCCATATCATCTTGTACAGGAGTTTTGCTCACACCCTCTGGAAGATATCCTATATCTGTCCCTATATCTATCCTTGCAAATCCTTCTGCAACAGAAGATAATTCCCCATGACCCATGCAGGCGACAGAAGCATCGTGTAAATCCTTTAATGTAGGCATAAAGCCTCCATGCAAAGAAGCAAGAGAATTTGCAAGGCGCACACTCTCTATTACATTTGCAGTGGATGTTATATTCCCACTCTCCCTCATGAATTTTCCCATAAGCGATAGATATCGATAAGGAAGATCTTCTATATTACCTTCTTCCATACACCTATACATCATATCAAAGTAAGCTGGAGCAAGATTTCCTGCACCATACCCTGAGCGACTTGACAATCTATAATTTGAATAGGGCATAAGTGTCAACCTTGTCTTTACGCTTGGGATCTTATTAAATTCATCTTCTTTCATAGATAAAAGAGAGCTTTTTAAACCTAAGACATGATAAGCGCCGCATAGAATCACAATCTCATCCTGTTTAAAGCCATCCTCCACTGCCTTTTCAATTTGGCTCTTCATATAGCTTTCTCTCAAGTAATTATATGCAAAAGAAACTGGCAGAGCCTCTTCTTCTAATCTACAAACCATCTCCCTTACAATACCAGATTCCTTTGATACAGCTTTTAAATAGCTATCTTTATTTAAATTATGTTCAAAGGTCCTCTCCCAATAGCTCTCATAATCCTCTTCTCCTGAATTTTTTGCTATATTTTTATAAATATCATTATGGTATCTATAATAAGATTGTTGCTTTTTAAACCTTTCATTTTCTAAATGACCGTCCTTTTCTTCTTCATCTTCTCGTTTAGAGTGCAAAAAAAGCGATTTATCAGAAGGAAGGTCCATAAATCTAACTTCTACATTGTTATTTTGAGCCCATTTTATTGCTCTATATTCTGGAGAGTAATCTGCAAAAGGGTATAGTATAGTATTTACAGGAACTTCCTCAGTATATGCTAAAATTGCAATAGGCAATTTTATCTCATCATTTTTTAAAAAATGAAGCAAATCAGTGGCATCTTTTGGTCCTTCTATTAAGACGCACTTTGGTTTTCTTTCATCTAGGTATTTTAGCACATGATAGGCCCCTGCAGGAGATAGATGCCTTATTCCAAAGATAAAAAGTTTTTCAAAATCAATATTGCTTTTCATATTTCACCAATAACTCAGCTATTCATATCGGTGCAGGAATTATATAGATTTCTCCACTCTGAGCCACGCCTTTTCATCACATTCTCAAGATATTCTTTCCACACGATTTTATCTTTACCTTCATCTTTAACTATAGCACCTTGAAGACCTGCTGCTAAATCATCGTTTGATATCTTTCCATTTCCAAAGCTTCCAGCTAAAGCCATGGAGTTTGTTATTAAAGAAATTGCCTCTGCAGTTGATATAACTCCAGTTGGAATGTTGAGTTTTTGTTTTTCATCTAAAGTCATCCCTTGGCGCAATTCTCTAAAAATTGTAATTACCTTTAATACAAGATCATCTGCAGGAAGAGCAGCTTTTAATTTATAGCTTGATGCTATTTCCCCCACTCTATGTTTAACTATATCAATTTCTGTATCTATGCTCGCAGGGGCTGGCAGAACCACTATATTAAACCTTCGCTTTAAAGCTGCAGACATATCATTTACTCCTCTATCTCTAGTATTTGCTGTAGCTATAATTGAGAAACCTCTTACAGCACTGACTTCACTTGCAAGCTCAGGTACAGATACCGTCTTTTCGCTCATTATAGAGATTAGAGCATCCTGAATTTCAGATTGACACCTTGATATCTCTTCAAACCGTGCTATTGTACCAGACTCCATAGCTCTAAAAATAGGACTTTTAATCAAAGCTTGCTCTGTAGGGCCATTTGCAAGAAGCATAGCATAGTTCCAAGTATATCTTATATGCTCTTCACTAGTTCCTGCTGTGCCTTGAATAACCTTTGATGAATCTGAGCAAATAGCTGCAGCTAAATTTTCTGAAAGCCAGGATTTTGCTGTTCCAGGCTCTCCAATTAAAAGAAGGCATCTATCTGTCAATAGTGTTGCAATAGCAATCTCAACTAACCTCTTATTTCCTATATATTTAGGTGTTATCTCAACTTTTCCTGATTTTCCTCCAGTTATAAACTTTAATACAGAATTTGGAGACATCTGCCATCCAAAAGGTTTTTCATCCTTATCGCTTGCAATCAAAGCTTCTATTTCTTTTACATATAATTTTTCTGCAGCTAAACGCAATACTTCGCTCATTTTCTACTTCCTTTCTTTCTTCTTTTACATAAATAATAGTATATAAATTATTATTTTTCTGCTCATTGTTTTTATATATTTTTAACTATATTTTATATTATATAACAAGCTTTGTATACTAACATCTCCTTATTTTTATATCTCCCCAAATTCATTTGTATAATAATCCACATCATTTTTGTGAGGTGTATCCGATATTTGCTTAATATATATTGTTAACCAATATTCATTTGAATTTTGATAATCTAACAAAATAAAACTAGTTGTGTTATCTGGCATTGCTCCATGAAGTGAGTCTGTAGATGTCTTGGTATATCCTTCATATTTATAATATTGAGGAACAACATAATCTACTGTATAACCCTTATGTGTAGGATCTACCGATAACTTAAAATCACTAAATGGAGGATTATTTTGAATTCTGCCGCTATTTGTATTTATATTGCTTGTAAAATTTATTGATGAGGTATTAGCTAAATCTACATTATTTAATTTCATATATCCTATAATAGGAAGCTCTACTTCATTTTCACCATTGTGATCCATAACAACTTGCCTAATGTGGACTGTCTTACCTAATACATCAAGAAGTTTATAATCTGTTAAAAAACGCCCATCTGGCAATACCCATGAGTAAGAAATAGTAAATTCTTTATCACCATAGTATGCAGGTATAGGTTTTTTTTCGTTGAATATCTGCTCTACCCTGCGAGAGGTATTAAAATAATCATAAATCTTATTAAACTCATCCTCAATATATGGAGAATTTGTCGTATATGTTGGAGCTGATCCATTTTCTACAAAGGGTCTAGCATCACTGCCTATTTTAGGAACAATATTACCTAATCCTAGCATATGCCTATTTAGCCCTACGGCAGTTGAATCAATGAGAGTTACATCTTCCCAGTTATTATAAAAATCCCCCACATATTTAACCTTATCATCACCTGCAAGTAAGGATTTTGTTGGAATAATCCGTAACGGTCGAATACCAGTAGCTGTAATACCTGCTTCAGTTACAGTATTATTTGCAAATATCCATTCGATGCCAACAGTATAGACACTACCAAAGAAACCATCTGGAGTAAGTTCTAAAATATGTTTACCCCGTTCGACTGCTCCATAAGTCCCTTGATTCGTCCAATTTAAATTATAATTATCATTCTTTGAAAGAGGAAAATCTAATGTTATATCTCTTACAGTATCATAAGCAGTATCTGGTATTGAAGTCATGTAGTCCCATGGGCTTAATATAGGAGTGGAAACACTTGCTCCAGAATAAGCTTTCGCTATGACTTTATCATATGGATTTAAAAAACCTGACATGCTAGTATCTGCAAATACCTTTAACTGAGGATATAGATTATCTTCAAATTTCCATACACTAGGGTCAAATCCAGCTAAATTATGACCAACCATTTTTTGGCCATCTCCTCCTTTTATGCTATTTGTAAGAATACCTTTGATACCAGAAACGACTTTATCAGGACCAGATGCCCATTCCCGTAGTGCTGAATTTTGCTTATCATAATAGCAATTAGTAAATATTGCTTTTGTTCCATTATTAACTCCAAAAAAACCGCCTACATCAAGATGAGAGATTCTATTATCACTTACGTCAGTATCAAGCGCACCAACTTCGCCTACTGCATAACAATTTGTAAATTGAGCTGGAACATTGTTAATTTGGCCAACAAATCCTCCTTGTTTTAGTCCACCGTTTTGCATACCAACGATGACAGTAGAATAGCAATCATCAAATTTTGAGTAAGGAGTACCAAAACGTGTTGATACCAGTGCTTGAAAGCCGCCCAATGTTTCAAAGCCCTCAACTGAACCAGCTGCAAAGCAGTTTTTATATCTTGTTCGTGCGCTGTACCCTTCAAATCCACCTGTCTGAGATGCACCAAATACTCTATTGTTAACGAAACAGTTCGTCACAGTACATGTATAATCATTACAAGATATAAACCCTCCAGAATGACCACCTATAGCAACTACTGTACCACCTATAGCATAACAGTTTGTGATGAAAGCATTCATAGGAATTGCAACAAAGCCTCCTACATGATTTACACCATATACATCTGTGTTCTTAACATTGCAATTATCTAAAGTAACCAAAGTACTATTATCAAAAACACTTACAAATGGTGCTGTATTTTGAGTTACTTCGACAGCATCGTTAAAAAAGAGCGAATCCTCAATGCATACATTGCTTGCTGTAGTTGTACCTTTAAAATTATAAAATATAGACACTGATTTACTTCCAGTAGATACACATTTAACCGTTTTAAAGGTAATATTTTTAACAATGCTGTC
>JAVBPQ010000105.1:0-15639 GCA_031549525.1 Clostridiaceae bacterium
CTTCCAATATCTGGCGCTAAAGTTGAACTTTCAGGAAATGGAGAGATATTTGTAGGAACTACTAATGCTTCAGGCCAATATGTAATAAACTCTGTTTCAGTTGGAATCTATACAACAAAAACTACTGCTGATGGATATAGCGATGTATCAGGAAGCCTAAATGTTGATGGAAACAAGGTTTATAATGTACAGCTTGAAAGAAAGATGATCACATTATCAGGAATAGTTATAGATAAAGATTCAAGAGCTATTATCCAAAATGCTACAGTTGTAATTTCAAGCAATGGTCAAACTTTCAATGCAACTACAGATTCAACTGGCTCATTTGTAGTAAATAATATTCCAGCAGGTGAATATACAATAACCACAACTGCTAAATTCTATCTAGAAAATGTAGTAAACATCACAGTTCTTGATAATACAAATACAACTATTGAATTAGCATTTAAAAAGATAATAAACTAAATCATAAAAAAATAAAATTAAGCATTTTGATTTACCAAAATTTTAAAAAGTAAATCAAAATGCTTTTTTTATAAAAATTTATAGATTAAAATTTCCATAAATATATGAGCCTACGACCTTTGCTAACATCCATGGCAGTTCTTCTCACTGTAATCACTTTATTTGGTTCTACACCTAAAGTCCAATCTTTAATAAGTTCTTTATCTATCATATGACTTTCAGGATAGTATACATTGTCCTTTGGACAGTTCCACATATATGGAAATGTCATTATAGCCATTTTTGAAGTTCGCATCACTTCTCTAAAAGCCTTTGTCTGCTTGTTGCCAAGATATTCCCATACATGTGCTGCTATGAGAAGATCATACTCCTTATCCTTAATAGGCCAAGGTATTTCAGTTGCATCAAATACGATCTCCTTGCTCACTTTATTTATGGGTCTTCCCCATTTATCATCTTCTGGCCTTATCATAATATCACAGTTTTTAACTATGGTATGTTTTCCAGGCCCTATTTCCAAAACCTTTTTAACCTTTTCTAATTTTATAAGGCTTATGATTTCTGTTATGTATTCCCAACGACCATTGTAATATTTATCTAAATTACCAGCTAAAAATTTATCAAAATCCCAATAATTTATATAATCTAACATATGACCACCCCATCCTTTGTAAAAATTATTAATTAACTTTTGTTTTTAAGCATTAAACATTAAAATATGTACAATAATAGCAATGCCAACCTCTATTAAAAATATGTTGGGTTGTCCCATTTTTTTCTAACTAAGTATATCTATACAACATTATATAAGAAAACTTAAAATTTTAAAACTTTTATATATTAAAATTTTTATTTATTTGCTCAACCAAGTATATCTTTCACATAGTAGACCATTATTATAATATTATTTAATTAAGTTAGGAGATATTTATGAAAAATCTTTTCTATATTTTAATAATTATGTGTTCATTTATGTGCCTCGTAAGTTGCAAAACCATAAAAAATTTTTTTAATCCCCTAGGAGAAGAGACTTCTAAAACTTACAGTACTACAAATAAAACGCTAGAACAAAATACTGCAGAAAACACCACTAAGAAAAATAGCTTATTGCCTGATTCTTATGATGATAATGGTATATTTAGCGAATATTATGAAAAAGCCTATAGAAGGTTAAATACCATGAGCCTTGAAGAAAAAGTAGGACAGCTTTTTTTGGCAAGATGCCCTATTGATGGAGCTATAGATATGATAAAGGATTATAAAATTGGAGGTTTTGTTTTATTTGGAAGAGATTTTGAAAATAAAACTTTAGATGAAGTAAAGGATACAATAAAATCCTATCAAGATGCTGCAAATATACCCCTTATAATCAGCACAGACGAAGAAGGGGGAAATGTTGTAAGGGTAAGTAAAAATCCTGCTCTTTCAGATCATATATTTCAATCTCCTCAAGATTTATTCCTATTAGGCGGATTATCTAAGATAGAAGATGATTCTCTAGAAAAAGCTAATCTGCTTTATAAACTTGGCATAAATATGAATTTAGCTCCTGTTGCTGATGTATCTGAAAACCCTGAAGATTTTATATATTATAGAACCTTTGGTAAAAATGCAGATGAAACTAAAGATTATGTTACAACCGTTGTAAAGGCTTCTCAATCTCAAAATGTATCTAACACCTTAAAGCACTTTCCAGGATACGGCAATAATGTGGATACGCATACTGGAATATCTATAGATGATCGCCCTTATGAATCCTTTGAAAACAGCGACTTTATTCCTTTTATAGCTGGCATAAAAGAGGGTGTTCATAGCATCCTAGTTTCACATAATATTGTAAATTGCATGGATGATTCTTATCCTTCATCCTTATCTCCTAAGGTTCATAATATTTTAAGGGATAAGCTCAATTTTACAGGAGTCATAATGACAGATGATTTAGATATGGATGCAATAAAGCTTTATACAAGCGGTGAACATCCTGCAGTTCAAGCAGTACTTGCTGGAAATGATATGATCATAATAACTGATGTAGCAGAAGGATACTCTGAGGTTTTACTTGCTGTAATGAATGAAAAGATACCTAAAGAGCTAATAAATAGAGCAGCTTTTCGTATTCTCTCTTTAAAATATGCAAAAAAGATGATTTAAGGAGGTTTAAAACCTCCTCAATCTATTTTTTTATAAAATTTGCTATATCTACAATTACTTCATCAGGTATATTAGATGGGACATTGTATTCTTTTATGGTACCTGCATCCTCTCCTTCATATTCTAAAAACAGATGATTTAATTTGTCATAGAGCTTAAATTCTACATTTTCCTTATCCTTTAATGTGTCTTGCCAAAGCTTATAATCCTTATCCTTATATACCTGAAAGTCCCTTGCTCCTTGTAAAATGAGCATAGGCTTATTCATGCTAAGCACTATATCCTTTACATTATTTAAATCCATATCCTTAAAATAGTAAGCATTTACTCCAAATACCTTTGCATTTTGCGCTTCTTCATCAGTCATATTTATTATATTTTTTGCTTTTTTAAATTCTTCTTCTACTGTGTTTTTGTATTCTTCCTTGGTCTTATCATCTAAATTTTGAGAATTTATTGAATCCATATTCTGATCATACATAACTTCATACAAAGTCCTTAAAGTGCCTGCCATTATTATCTCTCCTGCAAAATCTCCTCCCTCTTTATCTATCCTTGGAGCTAGCATTCCGCCTAAGCTGTGACCTATAATATATACTTTTGAAGGATCTATTCTATCATGCTTTTTTGCAAGATTAGCTGCGAGTATAGCATCTTCAATGGTTTCTTCTCTTACTGTAAATTTTTTAAGATCCTCCTCTGTATATGTGCTGCCATATGTATAAGTTCTTTTATCATACCTTAAAGTTGCAATTCCATGTTTTGCAAGGCCCCAAGCTATATCTCTAAATGGTTTATTTGGTCCTATGCTCTCATCCATATCTGTAGACCCTGAACCTTGAACTAGTATAGCACAAGGAATCTTTCCTTGAAAATTTTTAGGAAATGTTATCTTCCCTTTCAGCTCATATTTTGTGCCTTTTCCAATCAAAACATCTTCTTCTTCTATGTCTTCAGGCAGTTTATAAGCTTTGCCTGATTCTCCTATTGTAGTATAAGAAAAAAACAACCCTGACACTTTATTTTCAGAATCAAAGACTTCCCTTATAACTATACCTTGTGAATCATATTCTGCATATATAAGCACCATATCATAGCCGCCTTGATTTAAAAACTCTTCCTTATTTATATTCACATAATTTCCACAAATTGCAGTAGTAGCTTCCCAGGCTTCTTTTAACTTATCCTCAGGCAAAACCTCCTTCATCTTGTCGTCAAAATATTGAACACATTCTGCATATTTACCATCCTTAAGCTTATAAAAAAACTCTTCAGCAATAGGCTGTAGTACACTTTTTCTATCATCTTTCATACCGCTTGACCCTCCTTGTGCTTTACAAGAAGATAAAAACATACACATAAACACTAAAATAATCATGGTTATTTTTTTCATAGTATAACCCCCAATATCTTAATTATTATGTTTATTATACATCAAAATAAAGGTTAATAATTATAAAAAATGCTTCCTCCTATAAATTCTCTAAGAAGAGAATTATCTGGTACCATATCTATTGGAATATCCTGAAATAAATTGATTATCCCTTTAAGCCTTAAAGCCTCACTGTAGACGCTGCTCTCCTCACTTATGGTATTAAATTGATTTAATGCAAATTTATTCAGAACACCTATTTCATAAACTAAGCTTGAATTAAACATAACATCTGCATTTTCTTGATATATAAATATATTTTTTTCTTCTCCTATCCTAACAGATGGCCATCTTAGTAAGGTTTGCTCTGCATCATACCCTCTTGATAAAAAATCCCTCACCATCCTCCTTATTATCCTCCCATCTGTTGTATGAATCCTGTTGTGATCATCTAAATTGAGCTGAGTAAGTGCGCTTATATATATCTTAAATTTATTCTCCTTTGGGATTAAAATAGTGAGGTCATCATTAAGCCCATGTATTCCTTCTATAACAAGAAGTCCATTCTTAGGTATCTTTACCTTATTTCCTGTCCATTCTTTTTTTCCTAATTTAAAATTAAAGCTAGGCAAATCCACTTCTTTTCCAGCTAGAAGATCTTTTAAATCTCTATTGAATAGATCAATATCTATAGCATTTATGGATTCAAAATCATATTCTCCATTCTCATCCTTTGGAGTATTCTCCCTTTCAACAAAATAATCGTCTAGACCTATATATATAGGTATTTGGCCATTTACCATTATCTGTACGCTAAGCCTCTTTGAAAATGTAGTTTTTCCTGAAGATGAAGGACCTGCTATGAGCACTATCTTAACCTCTTCCCTCTCTTTTATCATGTCTGCAATCTGTGCTATCTTCTTTTCATGAAGCGCTTCATTGATCCTTATGATGTTCATTATGGATTTATTGCTTATTTTTTCGTTTAATTCACCTGCATTATTAACTCCTATAATTTTAAGCCACTTTTCGCTCTCTAAAAAAACATTAGAAAGTTTAGGGTAATCCTTAAATTCAGGTATATATTCTGCATTTTCATCACTAGGAGTGGTTATAATAAAACCATCCTTATATTTTATTATGTTAAAATTTTTTACAACAGATGTGTTACTTGCTACAAAGCCATTAAAAGCATCATATGTGCCTTTTAATTCATATAAGCTTATATGTTGAAGATTTGAATTCTTATAGAGCTTTATCTTATCAGGCATATTGTGCTTTTTAAATATCTTTAAAGCTTCACCTACAGTTACGCTCATCTTTTTTATATCTATATTCTCTTTAATTATGTTTTTCATTCTAGCATCTAATGCTTCAATATCTTCTTTAGTTAAATCGCTGCCTTTATATATTTCTCCATAAAGACCTTTTCCAATGGCATATTGAAAGCTCACACTGCACTTTGGAAAAAGCTCATTTGCTGCTTTTATAAGTATTAATTGAATTGTATTTAAATAAGCTTTTATGCCAAAACTATCATTACAGTATATTGGAATAAGGTTTCCTGAAATTGCAAGTTTATCCCACATCTCATGGTATATATTATCTACTTTGCAAAGCAATAAAACATCCTTTTTTAAATCAGGTATCTTATCTACAACATCACAAAGCTTAGTTCCATTTGGAAATAAGTACCCATTTCCCTTATAAGTTAACTTTATTTTATCCATAAATACCCTCCATGAAAATTAATATGCTCATTATTATTCTTCCATTTTAACATATATATCAAAAACTATTTTCATATTATCATTTTATCATTTATAAAGGAATTCATCCTATGAGGACTATAAAATAATAATAAATGATAAAATAATTTAATATCAGACTTTTTTCTGCTACTATAACTTTAATAGATTAATAAACTATTGTATATTAATCTATGCTTAATTTTTAAATATAAAATTTAATATTTTTGATAATAATTCAAAAATATGTATATAAATATTTAAAGAAAGGAGTATGCTTTTTTTAATATGGAAAACAAGACACTTTCTAAAAAAAATATAGTTTTAGAGTTTATATTTATCCTATCTGTCATAGCATTTGTATTTGGAACTCTTCAAAATATAAACTCACTTAAATTAAAATACAAAAATGTAAATGCAAATATAGTAAATATAGATGGAATAGATAAAGATTACTTAGTAAAAAAGATGCTAAATACTATAGATAACTTTAACACTGTAGAGGGTAGTTTTGAATTTAAAGACAATGTATTTGACAGTGACTACACTTCAGAATACAAGGTAAGGCTAGGTGATGATGCTAAAAGCTATGAAAAAGCCATAGGTGCTTATATAAACTGTGAAACTCTCTATGAATATTCTAAGAAAAGCGTTTTGACAGTAGATAAGGCGTATAAAACGTATAAACATTCTGATACTGCTGATTTTTCTTCTCCTTTACTTAAAGAAAAAGATGACATTATAAAAAATAAAAAACCCAACGAAAGGTTTATAAATGATAATGGCATAAGTTCAATTTATTATAGGCAAAATAGGATGGTAATTGAGTTTTCAAGGCAAAGTTTAGATCCACAGGAGATGGTCTTAAGCTTTTTAGTAAACAGCAACAACTGGCATATTGAAAGTTCTGAAAAAATAGCAGACGTAGATTGTATTGTTATTAGAGGCTCTCTTAATGATGATATATATGCGTACAGATACAAAACTTCAGACTTTACCATGTGGGTTAACCCTGAAACTGGTTTTTTATTAAAATTTGAATGCTTTGATAAAGAAGGAAATTTAAGCAAAAAACTTGAAACTACATATATAAAAATAAACTCACCTCTTTTAGATAGTGATTTTAAATCTTATCCTGATATTCTTTCTGAAATAAAATAAGCTTTTATGGCTTATTTTATTTCACTAGCAGATATCATCAAAACATATTTTGTATTTTGACCATATATGCTCTCAAGCAAATTTTTATGTTCATGAAGCTTGCAAGGTGTTATAACTATCAAAGATCTCATATTAAATGTATCAGCTATTTTTTTAACAGTTGTTTTAAAAGGCTCGATACTTGTATAAAATGCACGACCAAGACCCTCTAATATGGTTAAAAAATGTTTAATTCCAAGACCTTCATCTATATAAGACCATTCAGAAAAAGCATTTGATGTGTTTGCGTTTGTTAAAAAATCATACTTTATACATCTTTCCTCCAGCATTCTACAAACTGTCCTTGTTAAAGAAAAGCAAGTTTCAATGAGCTCGTCTCTATCAGCATCCTCACATTCCACATTTAATAACACAGTAACTGAAGGTTCTGTTGTATAATCAAATTGTTTAACCATAAGCCTATTTATGCGTGCGCTTTGAGTCCATGATATATTTTTCATAGGTTCTCTGCCAGTATATTCACGAAAACCTACTGTCAATATGGGATCCTCAATTATAAATCTTTTTACAGAAATATCGCCTAGAAAATCTCCTATCTTCCAATAAATATCAGATAATGGTGCTTCTTTAGGATAAACCACTACCTCATTAAAGCAAAGAAATTCCTCTTTCTTTTGCCTTATACCCAAAAAATCACCACCACTTAAATCTGCTCCTTGAAGAATATACCTTCCCCTCTTTTCTAGAGATACAGTTATTTTTCTTATGAGTTTTTCTCGTGGAAGCATATATATAGAAGATATATGCTTTAAATCATGGGGCATCTCTTCTAAATTTAAATTCTCTGAATGTACCTTTATTTTAGAAGGCAATCTCTCTTCTATGCGTATAAATGGCGCAACCCTTCTAGTCTTATTTGTGATGGTAGTTATTATCTCAAATTCTTCAGAAGGTTCAACTAAAAGCTTTGATGGCTCATAGTAAAACTCAATGCCACGTAGAGCATTATCCATAGACCATTTTTCTATAAAATATAAAAGAAAAGAAAATATAATAATAAATGCTATCATAAAATGTCCTCTAAAGGCACTTTAACTTTATTTATTATAGTATTTAATGAGGAAGCAACCCCTTCCCCCCTTAAACCTCCTGCATTTAATCTATGTATCAAAATATGAGGAGCTACAAACTTAATATCCTCAGGTATAACATAATCTCGCCCACTCATAGCAGCACAAACCTGAGAAGCTTTATATAACGCAATAGTACCCCTTGTAGATACTCCAGTCATAAACTTACTCTCTTTCCTCGTCCCTTCTATGATGTCCATAATATAATTTGCCACATCATCTGATACCTTTATATTTTTATAATTTTCTTTAACATACTTTGTATCTTCATCAGTTATGACCTTAGAGAGACTCTCAACTATATTTAATGTAGATTCTCTTTTCATAACTAAGATCTCCTGCTCACGGCTCATATATCCTAAAGAAAGCCTCATAAAAAAGCGATCTATTTGAGCTTCAGGTAGAGGAAATGTACCATAAGATTCTAGTGGATTTTGTGTTGCCATGACCATAAATGGCTCATCTAAAATCATAGTATCCCCATCTATGGAAATTTGTTTTTCTTCCATAGCTTCAAGGAGGCTAGATTGAGTCCTTGGAGTTGCTCTATTTATCTCATCTGCGAGGACTATATTAGTAAAAAGAGGACCTTTTCTAAACTGAAAATCTCCTGTCTTTTGATTATAAAAATTTATACCTGTGAGATCTGATGGCAAAAGATCAGGAGTAAATTGGATCCTCTTAAAATTACCTCCAATTGTCTTTGCAAAAGATCTTAAAAGCATGGTCTTACCTGTGCCTGGCACATCCTCAATGAGCACATGACCTGAACATACAAAACAGATAAGAGTCAAAAAAATAGATTCCTCCTTGCCAATAATGACCTTAGAGCAATTATCCACCACCTTTTTCTTATATTCTGTAAAACGTGCTATATCCATTTTATCCCCTACCCTTTTAAATACTAACACAATTGTATATCAAATATGATGTTTAAACAATAAGGTAGAGAACTTTGAAAAGGTTATCACCATTTTCTTAAAACTTATTGACAACTGAAATGAGATATTCTAAAATTGGATTTAACGTTAAACTTATTTTAAATATTTATTTGGAGGTAATCATGAGAAAGCTACTTAGTTCTTTTCTTGTAGGTTTATTTATTGCCTTAACCTTTTCAGGTTGTACAGGCACTCAAACAGGAACATCTCAAGGGTCTGAGAATACAACTGCAAAAGCAGACACGACTCAAGCCCCTGTAGATACAACAGCAAATACTACTCTAGCAAATACCACTGCAGAGAACACTACTGCAAAAGCTGCTGAAAAAGTTGTCTTAAAACTCGGTATTTGGCCAGAAGATTCCTTAACTGATGAAATAAAAATGCACGATGGATTTGTTGAAAAATTTAAAACTACTCATCCAAATGTAGAGGTTGTTCCAGCTTATTATAAATATGCTACAGATACCTTTGTATCCATGGCTGAAGCTAAAAACCTTCCAACTATTTTTGAATCTTGGTATACTGAACCTCAAAAGCTCATAGCTGGCGGATTTGTAAAGGATATTACCGATATTTTAAAACAAAGAGGGTGGCTCGATACTATAAACCCATCTATTCGTGATCTACTATCAAAAGATGGACACATCTATGGTATCCCTCGTGATGGATACGCTCTTGGAATGATGCTTAACCTAGAGCTTTTTGAAGAAGCAGGCCTTATGGAAAATGGTCTTCCTAAATACCCTAAGACATGGGAAGAGCTTGCTGAAACTGCAAAAACCATAAAAGATAAAACTGGAAGTGCTGGAATTTGTATTTTAGCTAAGGATAATGCTGGAGGATGGCATTTTAGCAATATAGCTTGGGGATTTGGTGCTGAACTTACAAAAAAAGAAGGAGATAAATTTGTATCAAATTTAAATACTCCTGAAGCTATAGCCGCTATGCAATATGTGAAGGATTTAAAATGGAAATATGATGTCTTAACTCCAGACCCAACAAATGAAGATTGGGGAACAGGCTTTGCACAGCTTGGTACAGGAGTTTGTGCAATGTATATTGGAGCAAATGATGCTGTAAATCAACCAACATATTTAAACAAGCTTCCTGTAGATAAACTTGCTCTAGTTCCAATGCCAGTAGGACCTAAAGGACAATTTTCATTATCTGGCGGAACTCCATATATGTTTGCAAATAACGCAACTGATGAAGAAGTAAATGCTGCCCTTGATTATCTTGAAGTTATGGGAAAGGCTCCCGTTGCAACTAGCGACGCTATAGATGGAATGAATAAAGATGCCGAGTATAGAGTAGATAATGGCATACCTGTAATTCCAAGGTTCCCATGTTGGACTGATCCTAAGCTTATAGAGGAAGAAAACAAGGTTTTAGAAGCTCACAAGAATGTAGATATGAAGTTATATGATGATTATTTTAACATTATAAAGAAAGAAGGAAACCTGCGCCTTGAAGAAGTAGGTTCAACACAAGATATGTATGCTGAACTTACTAAAGTATTACAAGCTGTTATAACAGACCAAAACGCAGATCCTGCAGCACTTATGAAGACGGCAAATGACAATTATCAGACAATCCTTGATACAAAATTAAATAAGTAAATTTTAAGTTGGGTTATCTAAGCCATCCTTGAGATAACCCAAAATTTATACTTTATTATGAGGTGATATTGTTGTTAGAAAGAAATAAAGTTAAATTAGTCCAAGCATATAAATATGGAAAATTAAAAAGACATGTAAATGCCTGGCTCATAATGTTACCATCTCTAATATTGTTTGGCTTTTTCGTATGGATTCCTCTATTAGGAAGCGTAAGAATGTCTTTATATTCAGCTCAAGGCATAAGGCTTCAACAGTTTGTAGGTCTTTCCAATTATATAGATGTATTT
Organism: Clostridiaceae bacterium; assembly: GCA_031549525.1. Lineage (GTDB taxonomy): Bacteria > Bacillota > Clostridia > Clostridiales > Clostridiaceae > WQUF01. The sequence continues at coordinate 10,878 of JAVBPQ010000105.1, forward strand.
AAACATCCTAATTTCTTTCCTGCATTTAGAAATACATTTTCATATATATTCTGGTCTCTTATCCTTGGATTTTGGGTTCCCATAATCATGGCAGCTTTAATTTCTGAAGTTGTAAACTTTAAAGCAGGCTTTCGAGTTGGGGTATATTTTCCAAATATAATTCCTGGGCTTGCTACTACTTTGATCTGGGGATACTTTTTTAGACCAGGACCTACGGGGGTTTTAAATATCCTGCTTGGGAAAATAGGCATAAGCCCTCAAATATGGCTTACAAATCCAAAAATCACTATACCTCTCATAGTTTTAACCATGACTTGGAAATCTGCTGGGAGCACTGCTCTAATATATATGGCAGGTTTAAGCAATATAAGCTCAGACCTTTATGAAGCTGCTACCATAGATGGTGCAAAACCTTTTAAGAGATTTTTGCATATTACACTTCCTAGCATTTTAGACCTTGGAAAAACCCTGTTAATCCTTCAAATAATATCTGTATTTCAGATATTGTATGAGCCACTTGTATTAACAAATGGAGGTCCAAACAATGCCAGCATCTCCATAATGCAACTAGTTTATAAATATGCCTTTGAAGACTTTAATTATCCTATGGCAGCCGCATTATCCGTTTTAATATGCCTCGTTTTAGTTATTCTTACCATAGTTTATTTTAAAATCACTAAGACCAAGGATGCATAAAGGAGGAATTTGTATGTTTTTTAAGAGATATTCAAAAAAACAAGAAGGTATAATAAGATTTTATGATATGCACTCCCCTCTTGTAAAAGTTGCCACTATCTTAATATTCATAGCCTGTGTAATTATGATAGTGATTTCACTCTTTCCTTCCATTTGGGTAGTTCTTGGAAGCTTTAAAGATATAAGAGAATTTAGAAGGGAGCAAAGCCTGCTTCCATCTAGCTATGATTTTGGTAAATTTATAAAGACCTGGGGAGACTTCAAATTTATGAAGTTTTATATAAACTCTATGATATCAGTAGCTGGAAGCATATTTTGTGCAATTTTATTCAATGGACTTATAGCTTATTCTCTATCTATTTTAAAACCAAAGGGTGGCAATATAGTCCTTGGGATGATCCTCTGGAGCCTTTTAATACCTGCAACTACAAGTATTGTTGCACTTTATGTCAATATAAACTCAATAGGTTTAAACCAAAGCTTTATACCTCTTTGGCTTTCCTTTGGTGCAAATGCTTTTTATGTAGTTTTATTTAAACAGTTCTTTGATTCAATACCAAGAGAATATTTTGAAGCTGCAACTATAGATGGGTGCTCTGATTTAAATGTGTTCTTTATGATCCTAATGCCTATCTCAAAATCCATAATAATTGTAGTGTGCATATTTGCTGTAACTGCAGCCTGGTCTGATTTTTTGCTTCCTTATCTTCTTCTATCAGGAAGCACAAAGGAAACTGTCATGGTGAGGTTATTTCAGTTTAGAACATCCCATGCTACAGATGTTGAAATCTTAAGAGCAATAGTGTTCTCTGTAATACCGCCTACTATTTTATTTATATTATTCCAAAAACAAATAACTGATGGAGTTACGGCAGGAGGTTTAAAAGGTTAATGAAAAAAAAAGCAGATATATATTTTAAAATAAAACCTTGGGATATATTAGAATCAGGATTTGATAAAGACCACTCTTTAATATGCGAATCTATATTTTCCCTTGGAAATGAATATATGGGTGTTAGAGGATATTTTGAAGAAGGGTTTTCTGGAAAGACTCTCATAGGTAGTTATATAAATGGTGTTTATGAAAGAAAATATCTAGGAAAAAGCGGATATAAAGGAATAATAGATTCAACTGAATTTATGATAAATACTGTGGATTTTTTATATACAAGAATTTCATGCAATGGAATTATTTTAGATTTAAATCATTCAACAATAAGGGATTTTAAGAGAAATTTAAATATGAAAACTGGGGTTTTAACTAGAAGCTTTATTTGGGAAATTGAAGATAACACAGAAATATATATAGAGTTTGAAAGATTTTTATCCATGGAAAACCCAAAATTTGGAGGTCAGAAGATATCCTTTAAATGTTTAAAAGGACTTGCTTCTTTAAATATTAAATGTGGACTTGATTTTTCTAGAAAACATATGCTAATGGATGAAAATTTCTGGAATTGCCCAAAGGATACTATGATAATTCACTCAAATTATTGTGAAATTATGGGCATTACAAAGACCACATTCCAAAAAGTATTAGCTTCTTGTTATTTTAAAACAGAATTTATGCAAACATCTTTGGTTGAAAAGAATGAAAAATCTCTGTTTTTAAATTATAAAGGTATACTAGATGAAGGTAAAGCATCAGATATCACAAGACTTATTCATATATCCTATGATAAATATGATGATCATTTAGAAAAATGGGAAGATTTATCAAAAATAGATTATGAGGATCTTAAAGAAAAAAGCGCAAGCTGGTGGAAAAACTCCTGGAAACTTTCTGATATTGAAATAGAAGAAGATGATATGATTCAGCAAGGCATACGATACAGTATATTTCAATTAAATCAAACACTTCACACTTCAGATTATGGAGCAATAATCGGAGCAAAAGGTCTCACAGGAGAGGTTTATAATGGAAATGCCTTTTGGGATAGCGAGGTTTACTGCCTCCCCTTTTATATATTTACAAACCCCACAGCTGCAAGGAGCATTTTAAAATTTAGATATGACACCCTTAGCAAAGCTAAAAAGCGTGCGAAAGATTTAGATTGTAATGGAGCTTTTTATCCAATTGCCACAATAAGCGGTGATGAATGCTGCTCCCTTTGGCAACACGCAAGCACTCAGCTTCAAGCTTCTACTGGAGTAATGTATGGCATAAGCCAATATATAAATTCTACTTTAGATTATGATTTTCTTTACGATTATGGAGTTGAGATGCTTATTGAAATCTCAAGAATGCTTGCAACAAGAGGAGATTTTAACCCATTAACAGGTAAATATGGTTTTTATGGTGTCATGGGTCCTGATGAATTTCAAGTTATGGTAAATAATAATTGCTACACAAATTTTATGGCAAAGAAAACCTTTGAATATACAGAATATTCTTTAATAAAAATGGAAAAGGAATCCATAGATAAATTTAAAAAGCTCCTAGAAAAGACTTCTCTTAAGGAAAAAGAGAGAGAAAATTGGATATATATGAGTGAAAATATGTATATCCCCTATGATGAAGATACCATGTTATTTGAAGAGCAAGATGGCTTTTATTCTCTTCCTAAAATAGATATTAAAAAAATCCCCAAGGAGGATTTTCCTCTATACCACAATTGGTCTTATGATAGAATATATAGAAATAATATGATAAAACAACCTGATGTTTTAATGTTTATGTTCTTATACAATTCAGATTTTACAAAAAAACAAATAGAAGCAAACTATAAATACTATGAACCTCTTTGTATACATGAAAGTAGCCTCTCCCCTTCAGTTCATTCTATCTTAGCAGCCCAGGTAAAAAAAGAAGAGGATGTTTATAGATTCTTTAATTTTGCAACTAGGTTAGATTTAGATAACTATAACAGAAATACAAACGAGGGTCTTCACATAACGTCCTTTGCAGGGGCTTGGATGAATATAGTGTATGGATTTTCAGGATTTAGATCTGATGGTGAAAATTTATCATTCGCCCCTATTATATTCAACGATTTTAATAGATACTCCTTTAACATACTCTATCATGGCGCTGTTATACATGTAAATATCACAAAAGCTTTTGCAGAGTTTTCATCTGATAAATCAGTTAAAATGCCTATCAATATATATGGAAAATCCTATTTCTTAAATGGAGATACCATTACAATACCATTAGGTGATAAAATATGATGTGGAAAATTTCTAAAGATATCTATGATAAAGAAGATTTTGCAGATGATGGGAACAGATTTTTAATAGGAAATGGCTATATGGGTGTAAGGGGAACGCTTGATGAATATAAAAAAGACCACCTTGTAGCAGTTAATTTAGCAGGGATATATGATAAGGTTGAAAATCTATGGAGGGAGCCTCTAAATGCTCCTAATCCATTTTATAGTTATGTCGTTATAGATAAAAGAGAATATACCTGTCCAGAGATTACACCTTATAAACATCATCAAGAACTAGATTTTAGATGTGGAACATTTAAGAGAAATACCAAGTGGAAAAATGATAAAGGCATAATTGAAGTTAGGAGCGAAAGATTTGTAAGCATGGATAATGTCCATATATTTGGCTATGAATTTTCATTAAAATGTGACTTTGATTGCGACACCTTTATCTACACTGGAATAGATAAAGATGTATGGGATATAAATGGTCCTCATTATAAGGACATTGAGTGCAAAGTAGAAGATGATATAATATATTCTACAGCTTATGCTAAAAATTCAGCAGTTATGGTGTCAAGGAAAGATTTCTTTAGTGGCTCATATGAACTTTGTGAAGTGAAAAATTATGTTAAAAAGATAAAACTCAGCTTAAAAGCCAAAGATGAATTTATAATAAGATCAATTGGTACAATATTTACTACAAAGGATTCAGATGATTTAAAAGAAAGCTCATTTAAGCTCTTATCTGGATTTCATAAAGAAAGCTATGAAATTAAAAAGCATAAAAGCAAAGATAGATGGCAATCCCTATGGGATATTTGTGAAATAGAGATTAAAGGTGATGATATAGCAAATAAAGCTATGAACTATTCTATATATCATTTAAACTCTATAGCTCCAAGACATTCCAA
>JAVBPQ010000114.1:0-6553 GCA_031549525.1 Clostridiaceae bacterium
TAAGGTGAAATTTTGCAGGAAGTTTTAAGGAATATCACCTGGGAGTGAAAGCTGAAATCTAAGTAGGCAATCCGCATGGTTTCTTGCGTTAAAGAACAGAGCATGATGGTGCTTTAAGGTGGTGGCAAGTGTATAACTTCGTCCTTTAGGGGCGAGGTTTTTTTATATTTTGAAGGGAGTTATATTAATGTATAAAAAAATTGATCAAGCAAGAACTTTTCGTCAAATGGAAGATGGGATATTAAAGTTATGGGATGAAAAAAATATCATTAAAAAAAATTTTGATTTAAATGAAGGTGCAGAGTATTTTACGTTTAATGAAGGACCTCCAACAGCTAATGGTAAACCTCATATAGGTCATGTTATTACACGTACTGTTAAGGATATAATTCCAAGATATAAAGTTATGAGGGGATATAAGGTATTAAGAAAAGGTGGATGGGATACTCATGGTCTTCCTGTAGAATTAGAAGTTGAAAAACAGCTTAAGATATCTGGTAAAAAAGACATAGAAAAATATGGTGTGGAACCCTTCATTGAAAAATGCAAAGAGAGTGTATTTACCTATGTTAATATGTGGAGAGAAATGTCTGAAAAGGTTGGGTTTTGGGTGGATATGGATAATCCATATGTTACCTATCACAACAGCTATATAGAATCTGTGTGGTGGGCTCTTAAAAAGATATGGGATAAAGGGCTTTTTTATAAAGGTTTTAAGGTCATGCCATACTGTCCAAGATGTGGAACGGGGCTTGCCTCTCATGAGGTTGCTCAAGGATACGAAGATGTTAAGGATAATACGGTAATAGCAAAGTTTAAACTTAAATCTCAAGATAAATATATATTAGCATGGACTACAACTCCATGGACTCTTCCTTCAAATGTAGCTCTTACAGTAAATAAATCCTATGACTACGTTGAAGTTAAAAACAATGATGAAATATATATATTAGGCAAAGAATTAGTGTCTAAGGTTATAATAGGGGAATATGAGATAATCCGTGAGTTTAAAGGGGAAGAGCTTTTAGGATTAGAATATGAGCCATTATTTAACTTTGTAAAACCTGAAGGTAAGGCTAATATAGTTGTACATGGAGATTATGTAACCATGTCAGATGGTTCTGGAATAGTTCATACAGCTCCAGCTTATGGGGAGGATGACTATAACACATGTAAAAAATATGATCTTGCATTTGTTCATTTAGTTGATGCAGAGGGTAAATTTATAAAAGAAGTTGTGAATTTTGCTGGTATGTTTGTAAAAGATGCAGATCCAAAGATAATAGATGAGTTGAAAAACACAAATAAACTATATAAGTCAGAAAAATTTGTCCATTCATATCCTCATTGCTGGAGATGTCATACACCGCTCTTATATTATCCAAGGGATAGCTGGTTTATAAGAATGTCATCTTTAAGAGATGAGCTTATAGATAATAACAATAAGATAAACTGGTATCCTGATAATGTTAGGACAGGAAGATTTGGTAAATTTCTTGAAAATGTAATAGATTGGAGCATAAGCAGAAATAGATATTGGGGAACACCTCTTCCAATATGGCAATGTGAATGTGGTCATGAGGAGTGCATAGGCTCTGTTACAGAGCTCTATGAGAAGGGGATAGATGTTAAGGAAGGAATAGAGCTTCATAAGCCTTTTATAGATGAAGTTAAATTAAAATGCCCTAAGTGCAAAAGAGAAATGACGAGGATTGAAGAAGTCATAGATTGCTGGTTTGATTCTGGGTCCATGCCATTTGCTCAGTATCATTATCCTTTTGAAAATAATGATCTATTTAATAAAAACTTTCCTGCAGATTTTATATCAGAAGCTGTAGATCAAACTAGAGGGTGGTTTTATTCTCTTCATGCTATAGCAACAGCCATATTTGAAGCTCCAAGCTTTAAAAATTGCATAGTTATGGGTCATGTTTTAGATAAAAATGGTAAGAAGATGTCTAAACATTTAGGAAATGTAATAGATCCTATGGAAGTGATAAATGAATTTGGAGCAGATGCAGTTAGATGGTTTTTCCTAACAACATCAGCACCATGGGTTCCAATTAGGTTTTCAAAACTCGATGTAGCAGAGTCTCAGAGGAAGTTTTTAAGCACATTTTGGAATGTATATTCATTTTATATTCTATATGCTGAACTTGATAAATTTAATCCATGTTTATATAAAGATTTTAAATCGGAAAATGTCATGGATAAGTGGATACTATCTAAGGCAAACAGCTTAATAGAAAAAGTATCAAGTAACTTAGATAATTATGCTATAACAGAAGGTGGATGGGAGCTTGATAACTTTGTAGATGAATTGTCTAACTGGTATGTGAGGAGAAATAGAGGAAGATATTGGGGATCAGAACTTAATGATGATAAGATTGGAGCTTATACCACATTATATAATGTATTAAATATCTTATGCCTTGTAAGTGCTCCTTATGTTCCATTTATAGTGGAAGATATATATCAAAATCTTGTAGTGTCCCTTGATAAAGATGCAAAGGAGAGCATACATCTATGTTCATGGCCTAAGGTTTGCAAAGATTTAATAGATAAAAAGCTTGAAAATGATATGGATCTTGCATATTCTATAGTTAAACTTGGAAGAAGTGCAAGAAATGCAGTTAATATAAAGAACAGGCAGCCTCTTAATAAGATGCTCGTAAGTGAAAGCTCCATACCAGATTATTATGGCGATATAATAAAGGAAGAATTAAATATAAAAGTTATAGAATTTGGAGCAGATATGTCTTCTTATGTTAATTTTGATATAAAACCAAACCTTCCCGTCCTTGGAAAATCTTATGGAAAGCTTATACCACAGATAAGGAAGGAAATTTCAAATTTTGACCAGATGAAGCTTGCTCAGAGGATAAAGAGTGGAAAGCCTGTTGATATTGAAATAGATGATACTATAATAGAATTAAACGAATCTAATCTCATTGTAACGATGCAAGGTCTTGAAGGTTATGCTTTTTCTGGTGAAGGAACTATAGGTGTCGTCTTAGATACTACTATAACCCCTGAATTAAAGGAAGAAGGATATCTAAGAGAGATACTTAGTAAAATCCAAAATATGAGAAAAGAAAATGGCTATGAAGTTATCGATAAGATAAAGATATATGTTTCAAACAACAATATAATTGAAGGTATAATAAAGAAATATGAGGATTATATAAAGGGCGAAACCCTTGCTGAAGAAGTATTCTATGGTGAGGAAAAGGAATACGCTGAAGTAAATATAAATGGGGAAAAGATGAATATATTGCTTGAGAGGATTTAGCTTTATCGATGCCCTGATTAAATTTTAATAGTAATAGCAGCTATAAGACATTATTTATAGATTATAATATTTTATAGCTGTTTTTTATACTATATATTCTTATTATATTTTAGATTTTTTATTTAGCTTGTTAGACTTAAATCTTCTATTATAAACATAAATTCCTGTGCAGGTTGCTAAAGATGTCAATGTGATAAAAGCTCCTAATTTAAACCCTGGGCTTACATAGCTAAATTCGATATGATGATTTCCAGGATCGAGTACTAAACCGCAAAATCCACGGTTTACCTTTATTATCTCTTGTTTTTTACCGTCTACTTTTAATGTCCAACCTTTGTCATAGGGAATGCTTAGGGCTAAAATTCCTCTTTCCTTATTGTTAATATCTCCTCTTACATCTCCACCATTAACATATAAATTTTCTAAATTGTATTTATTTCTATCCTTTACATCTTGTTTATAGCTATCATAAGAGTTGAAATAAGCTTCAAATTTATTTACCCTATATACTCCTTCGTTTATTTTTATATTTAAACTTCGAGTTGATCCATTAAATTTAAATGTAAAGTCATTAATTGGATATGTCCAATTAAAATTATCTCCTGCTTTATAGCCACGTTTACCATTTACATACATATCTATAGTGCCATCATTATTAGGTACAATATTCATGATGCAGATTATTTCTCCATTATCATTTATATATTTATTTTTAAGTGGAATTATCATTGAAGCATCTTTATTAGCTGTAATATATCCATCTTTAAACTCAACATTTGTGTATTGTGCACGAGCCCAATCAATTTCTACTGGTTTTGTAATTTCATTTCTATTTGCATATGGCACACCTGGTATTTCTTTCTCAACTATAGCACTTTTAAGAAGTGTAACATCTTTTTGTGCATAATTCTGACTTTCAAATACTTCATTGCTTGTGGTGTTATTGTACCACATATCAATACCTACTGTGTTTTGATTTTCATATACATCGTAATTGTCACTTGTTTTAACAAGCTTATACCCATAGGAGTCAAAAGGTTTATCTTTTAAACAAACTTTATATTTAAGCCCAAGAGCAGTTTCAACAAATAATCTATCGTCTAAATTTAAGTAGAGGCTTGTTATAACTATTTTCTGCAAAATATTAAAATCCCTTTTCATCCATTTATTAAGATTTGCACTTATCATGCTATTAAATGTGCTAACTCCATAATATCCATAATTTAAAGGAGCATTTTGAGATGTTAATTCTACAAATATGGCTCTATAAAAATCATTTGAAGCTGGCGTTAAATCTTTAAAAATTGCCATTTCTTCATAGTTTTCTATTCCAAGTTCTTGAAATGCTGAATCTTGTACTCTAATTTTACCAGCAGTATTAAGATGATTGGTATCATAAACTAAAAGGGTTGAAGCCACACAAGCTAGCAAAATAAATCTAAGCATTAAATACTGATATTTTTTTGTAAGATAAGTACTGATTGCGATAGATAAAATTGATATTATGCTAAGTGAAATAAATATCTTGTCTAAATTATTGATCATTCCTGCACCTCTGTATGTTTTAGATGCATACATGGCAGTTAAAAATGCTCCTCCAAATATGGCAAACTTAAACCCTGTAAATTTAAATTTCTCATCTTCTTCAAGCCAGTTAGGAATTGCATAGGCAACAGCAAATATAAATAAATAAAGCCACCTATCACTTACATAAGAAAATCCGTTAAAAAAACTATGTACCTTAGGAAATAAATAAAGTATAAAGAATAATGCTGCAAATAAAGTCTTTCTTCTTGTTTCCTTTGATACTTTTGTTATTGGCAAAAATATTGCCATAATGCTTATAAATGGCAGAGCTAAAATATCCTTATTGTTAAAAAGTCTTTCTGGAAGCTGCTTATAAAAGTCTGAACTAAAAAACAAAGATATGTTAAAATTTCTAGAAAATCTATCTGAATTAAATAAAGCATATATTGCTGGAATAAAAAATATTGATGCAACACATATTGATAAAAAAGCATATATAAAATATTTGTAGCAGCTTTTAAATATACAAGCTAATCTCTCCTTTAAATTTTCACCTTTAGCTTCAACTATAAAGAATATCATATATAAAAAGTATAGGCAAAAGCTCATAAAGCCAAAGTAATAACTATTTGCAATTGTAAGTGCTGCTCCAAGGACAAGTAAAAATGGTTTCTTAGTTCTTTTATATACATTAAAGCCTAAAATAGTAAGGGGAACCCAAGGGTATGGATCTGTAAAGAAATCAAAGGATACACAGTATCTTGCAAACATAAGGCTTGCTCCATATGCAACTGCTCCAATTAAAGCATTTATAGTTCTTCTGCCTTCATATTTTAGTAGAGAAAACATAAAAAACATAGATAAAAACTGTTTAAGTAAGCTTAATATCATTTTTGCAAATAAAGCTTCATGATAATTCCAATGATGACCTGAAATTAACCTGGGAATGAGCATTAAATAAAAATATGGATTTGTTGAATAGTAATAACTAAATTCCCCAAATATATTTCCACCTAATCCATAGTTAAAGGACCAAAAAGGTTGCCCCTTAGCAAATGCATCTTGCAAAAAGGGGAAAAACTGCATAAATTGTGAAAAGCTATCTGTATCATAAATTATAAAAACCGCTTTTTCAAAAACAAAAATCTTGTGACAAATCAATGTTACAGTTATCATTACGATAATGCTGAAGATCCATGCATAAATCTTTCTATTTTTATCTGAAAATAAATCAAATATTTTTAGATTATCTTTATCATTTTCATTTAAAGATATTTCTTTAGTTTTTTCTGTTTCACTACTGATATTATAATTCATCATTATCACCAAATAAAATTAATATTTTTGCCTATTTTCCAATTTGATATTTTAAAACCTCCCTTTTCTTTGCATTTTAATACAATAATTTCTCAAAATGTATATTAAATTTTATAATGTTTTCTTTATGTTATTTTATATCAAATATTACAATTTTGGAATAAGTAAAATGATAGATATAATTTATAAATGTAAAAATAAATGATGAAACAGTCATTAAAAAATAAATATGTGATTTTTTTTATAAAAAATTTTCAAGATATGCTATCATATATGAGGATTAAAACTATAGATTAGATACTATAAACAATATTTTAATGCTATAAGGCATTTAGGAAGGTGTATTATGAAAATTGTTGTACTTGCAGGAGGTCTTTCTCCTGAAAGAGATGTTTCTCTATCATCTGGGAGCTTAAT
>JAVBPQ010000110.1:0-9328 GCA_031549525.1 Clostridiaceae bacterium
TGACTTTTTCTATACTCTCACTATGAGATAAATCTCATAGTTACAACATTATAGACGCTAATCAGTTTCTCTAAGACTTTCACTGCCAAATGCTACATTTAGCACATTAGCGACAGTCTGAGGCTCGTATCAAAACCTTTGAATCACATACAAAGTTTTACTCAGGAGATGTTTGACTCCTGAAACCATATACTTTGTTCACTTTTCAATGATCATTATTTATTTAAAAATATTATATCCAAAAACAATAATTAATTTAAACTACAGTAGCGCAAAATGCGCTAAATACCTCATAGCACACAATTTTAATTGTGTGCTATACTGTATTGATTTTGTCCTAACGGAATTGTTTTTCATCCCACCCCTGAATGGAGTGGGCTTTCAAACAACAAGTCTGTAGCCATCTCTGAATCTCTTCTAACATTTAAAATAAATTTCATTAAGGAAGCATTTCTTTGAACTCACGCAACTTTTGTTCAAGCAGTTTTTTATCAATCATCTGCAACGAATATTCGGACACAAGCGTTGGAGATAAATTTCTGCTCATAGCATATTCCACAATGTTATCGTCTTTTGTTGCACATAGTATAACACCAATACTTGGATTTTCATTTGACTTTCTATAATCTCTATCAAGTGCTTCAAGATAAAAATTCATCTTACCAATATATTCAGGTCTGAACTCATCTAATTTTAATTCAAAAGCAACTAAACATGAAAGACCTCTATGATAAAATAACAGATCAATATAGAAATCACCATTACCAACTTGAACTCTATATTCTTCTCCTACGAAAGTAAAATCTTTACCAATCTCTAAAATAAAATTTTTCAAATTATGAATAATTGCTTTTTGTATATCTTTCTCTGAATATTTTCTTGGCAAATCTAAAAATTCAAGCACATAAGTATCCAAAAATTGTGATTTTATTTCTTTGGAAATTAGTACAGGTTCTAACTTCTGTTTAGAAAGCATATATCGCTCATAGTATGCACTTTGGAGTTGACGTTCAAGCTCTCGTTTACTATATTTTTCTTTGGCACATAAAGCTATATAAAACTCTTTTTGCTCTATCGTTTTTGTACCAGATAAAATCAGTAGATGATTTGTCCAACTAATTTGTGTCACCAGTGGTGACACAAATTCATTATCTTTATATGTTTCATAAAATTGGCGCATTCGATATAGTCCACGTCTGGTAAAACCTTTTATTTCAGGATAATTTTCTTTAATATATTTGGCAGTTGAATCAATAAAAGAATCTCCCCATATTGACTTTGAACATTCATTACTCAAATATTCTCCAACATTCCAATATAATTTGATAAGCTCAGTATTCACACTTTGTAAAGCATTTTGATGAGCTTGCTTTATCATAGCAATGATTATATTTACATATGGTATAATTTCATTACTCATATGGTACACCAGTCCTTACCTAGAATAGCTCTTTCATTGAGAGGAACATAAATTTCTTCAAAAATAAAACCATGGTTTTTTATAATAAATTATACACTTTTGCGATAAATAAAAAAAGGCTTGTTGCAAAACTAATTTCCCAACAAAGCCCTTATGCATTATGCTCTTCCTTCTGCTTCAATTTTAGCTTTTCTTTCTCTTTTTGTACTTTTTACAGATCTAGTTTCTTTAACAGGTTGCATAAATAATGTTAAGATAGCCCACATTGTAAGAGAAAGAAATACTGGAATGTAATTAAAAAAAACATAGTCTTTGATATATATATCATTAATATTTAATTTTGAAAAATTCATTATTTTATCCAAAAGACTTAATTCTAAATTTTTAGATATAAAGCTTCCAATATATGAAGAACCTAAATTAAATAAAACAAATGTTATAGCAGAGATAAATACTAGTATAAAAGTTTTTCTCACACCTCTTTTGATAATGCTATAAAGAAATATTAAATTCAAAATCATAAAAACAATTACGTTATAAACATAAAATACTTTGCTATATGTCGTATATAAACCATATAAGTCTGTTGCTAAGATCTCGTATCCAATGTAAGTAATAATTCCCAATAGAGCAAAAAGTGCAATGTAATGATTTATGGCTTTAATAAGTGATTTCCTCTCTCTCCTTGGTTTTGTATAGATTTCTTGTCTAGTAACCATCCCCAAATCCTCTCTAACATTTAAAATAAATTTTATTTATGTATTAACTAACATTTATCTAATTATATCATTAATATTATGTATAATAAATACATTTTTAATATTTATTTCAAAGTTATATAATAAAATTTATAAATATTTAATATTTACTTTTTTACCTTTTTATCTCTTTGTATAATTCTTTCATACGCTTAATTTCATCACGACTTGAAGCTTTCTCACCATAACGAGCATCTATATATATTAGACGAATTTCCTTTGATATTTGAGGTTCATTAAATTTATATTCTGCAAAATTTTCAAAATCACTGGTTGTCATATAAGATTTACTGCCAAAGCCTTCTTTATTGCAAAGGATCATAAATTTTTTATATATCTCTCTTATATTATTAGTCCTAGGATTTATTTTATTGCGTGGAGCCTTCTTTTCATCAATAGAAATGCGCTGCTCTATAATACCTTGTGTTGTATCTTCTAAATTATTATTCATAAAAAGCTTTTTAAACAGCTTTATTATAAGAAATATAACTAAACCTATTGCAATTAAGATCATAATATTTTTTAAAGCATCTATAAATTCTGTAGAGACATAATTAAATTCCTCATTTAACTTCCCAAACTCTGGTGAAGCTTCTTGATTTAAAAATTCCAAATCTTTAGGGTTTATTTTTAATAAATTAAATAGAGGATAAATTATATATATTAAAAGTGTAATTATAAAAATCAATATAGGTACTATAATTTTAAAATAAAGGTTGCTTAAGATAAAACTCATCATATTTAAAAATGTTTTTGAACTTAATACAAAGCCTGCTATAACAACCATAGCAACTGGCACAATATTTAATATTTTAAATCTTGTCTCTCTTATTACATTAGAATCATGCCTTAGTATTCTCATAAGCAAAATGGAATTTAAAATAAATATAAATGCATATGGAAAGCAAATATTTGCTACAGCTCCTCCTGCAAAAATTAAAGACAATATAAAAAACGGTATGGCTATTTTTAAAAACATAAAAAATATATCAGTATAATCAAATTTAATGCTAAAGCCTTGAAGCTTAATAACGTTATAAATAACATATATTATAGGAGGAGTTAAGAGAGCAAAGTTTATAAAAGACATTGGCATTCTAAAAAATGAGAATATCATCACAATTAAAGGTATATAGCGCATTTTACCTCTATCTTTTAATATAGCACAAAGAAGAGAAGAGAGGGCAATTATAGAAGCAGCAGTAAGCCCGCTATCTCCTCCAAGTAAAACCACAAAAAAATTAACAAAGAAAAAATAAAAGCAGATGTCGCTGAGAATTTTCATTGCAAATATAATGCTCATGGTATTTTCCTTTCCTAAAAGGTACTTTTAATAATTTTATCACAAATCACAGCGTTGTTAATAGCTTTATATGAGTACTCATGCTACAATTTAGTTAAAATAACTATAAGTGAGGTACATTATGCTTAAAATAGTAAATGTTTCAAAACGTTATGGAAAAACACTTGCTAATGATAATATATCATTAAGTGTTAAAGAAGGAGAGCTTGCAGTTTTGCTTGGTCCAAACGGTGCTGGAAAGTCTACGCTTATTAAATCTATATGTGGTCTATTGCGTTTTACAGGTTCCATCACAATTGGAGGTTTTGAAAATCATTCAACAGAAGCAAAAAAAATCCTTGGATATATACCAGAAATGCCTGTATTATATCCTATGCTCACTGTATATGAGCACCTTGAATTTATTGCAAAAGCTTATAGATTATCTGATTGGGTATCTCATGCTAATATGCTCCTTGAGCGCTTTGAGCTATCTGATAAAAAAAACAAGCTTGGTAAAGAGCTTTCAAAAGGTATGCAGCAAAAGACCAGCATTTGCTGTGCACTCTTGCCAAAGCCAAAAGCTGCTATATTTGATGAGCCATTGGTGGGACTTGACCCCCATGCAATAAGAGAATTAAAAGCATTAATCAATGAAATGAAATCTAAAGGCTGTGCAATGATTATAAGCACACATATGATTGAGAGCATGGAGGAAAATTGGAATATAACACATATAATGATGAATGGTCATATAGCATATACCTGCAGCCGCTCAGAAATTTCAAATGATAAAAAATTAGAAGATATCTATTTTTCTATAACTGAAAACAAAAATACAGGTGATACTTATGAGTAGTATAATTTATTTGATTTTAAAAAGTATAAAAAACAGCCTTCTCGAACTTATAAGAAAGCCTGCAAAGCTCATCATGTATATCTTTATAATTTCAAGTATTATTGTCACAGTTATAGTATCCTTAACTACTCAACAAGATATTACTGAGTATACAGATATATTCTGGTTTAAGCTTGTATTCTTCTCTTATGTTATGATGTTTGTCATAATTGTATTAGTAAAGAGCCTTTCGTCAGGAGATACTTTTTTTGAGATGAATGATGTCAATTTGTTATTTGTTTCTCCTATAAGTCCTAAAAAAATTCTTATCTATGGAATCGTCAAATTATCAAAAACAGCATTTTTAGCAGGTTTTTTCATTTTATTTCAAAGCAATACTATTGGAACCATTTTTGGTATAAATTTTTTCGGAATATTTCTAGTTCTTATTGTCTTTATGCTGTGTATGATATTATCAGAAATTTTGTCACTTTTTATTTATAGTATAACAAATGGACATAATCTTCGAAAGCTCATAGTAAAATGCATATCAGTTTTAGTCTTTATACCACTAGCAGTATATTTTTTAACTTCATATATATCAAGTTATGATATTATGACTTCTATAGAGAATACAGTAAATTCTCCATTTTTAAACTTTATACCTATCGCTGGTTGGGGATCTTATGCACTAATTAGTATTTTAGTTGGAGACATTTTTAATGGCCTTTTCTTTTTAAGCATCATCATAATCTCAAGCATTTTCTTAATCATTGTAATTCTTAAATTAAAATCAGATTATTATGAAGATGTGTTATGCGCTACAGAGAAGGATTTTTTAAAAAAACGTATTGCCCAAGAAGGAAATATAAATGCAGTAGGTGTATCAGAACGCAAGTTTAAAGTTACAAAGACAGGTATCTCAGGAGATGGTTCCTATGCTATATTTAGTAAGCACATCAGGGAGTCATTTCGTGAAAATCGTTTTGGATTTTTAAATACTGCATCTTTGATTTTTATAATAGGTGCTGCATTAACAGCATTGTTTATGCCAGATGGTTCCAATTGCATTATGATAATGCAAATTTTAATGTGGATGCAGATATTTTTAATCGGAAATGGCAGAGGCCTTAAAGAGCTTTATGCACATTATATATATTTAATACCTGAGCCTTCAGTTTCTAAAATAATCTTTAGCAATATGGAAATAGCTTTAAGGACTTTAGTTGAAAGCATATTTATGTTTGGAATTTCTGGTTTTATTTTGGGTGATAATATATTGGTCATCTTAGGTGTAATAATTTGTTATGTATTGTTTTCAATGCTCCTTGTGGCTATAAATTATTTATCTATGCGACTAACTGACGCTAATATAAGCAATGGTATTTTAATATTTATCTACATCTTAGCAGTTGTAATCATCATCCTTCCAGGAGTCATACCTGCACTTATTGTAGGTTACTCAGTTGGTGGTGTTTTAGGAACCCTTATAGGACTTTTAATACTCTCCTCATGGGAACTCATTGCAGGGTTTGTATGCTTTTTTCTATCAAAAGGTATATTGCATAACTGCGATATGCCTGTTATAAAACCTAAATAATGAATTTAAAAATCGAATCTTTGAAAGGTTCGATTTTTTTGTGATCTTTCATCTTTTCAATAAATAAATTTTCCTCTTCCCAATTTGAAATTTATCAAGTTTTATAAACTTTTCATTATGCATCTTTTGTTTCTTATCACAGCTTATTGCAATAATAGAATTTTTATTAAGCACTGGAATAAGTGTATCTAATAATGTATCAACAGCATTATCATTATTACTTGACCAAGATACCAATTTACCATATGGAACATCAGTCATAACAACATCTACTTTAAATTTCATGTCTAAAAGAGAGTTTGTATCCAGTATATCAGCTCTAAACACCGTAGAATTTAAAGATTTTTTTCTTTTAATATTTGAAATATTATCTATGCTTAAAAGTGCTTCTTTATGAGAATCTTTATTAAATTTATTGTACATATCTATCAATTCTTCTCTTCTTTCTCTAAGCCCTTCATCCTTTAAGAGATTAAGATTTTTCCGAGAGATAATACAAGCTTCCTTAGATATATCTGAAGCGTATATGCTTTTAATGTTCTTATTGCACAAAAAACCTAATACAGTGAGCATATATCCACTTCCACAACAAGGATCATATAAGCATATTTCTTTATCTAATCCACCTATATACTCTAAACATCTCATAAAGATCTCTAAAGAAAGCCTCACAGGATAGTTAGGATAACCAGCTTTATTATATATAACCCTGCCACAGGCAAAATCTTCATAATTTTCTATTTTACAAAATTTATAGTTCATATTCTTACTTTCTTTTCTTAAATATATTTTAAGAGGCATTGCCACTGATTTTTATCAGTTTTTGCAAGCCTCTAAAGTTTTATAAATTAAAATTTAATTGAACATATATAAACTGCCCATTAGAATCCATATAGCCACTGTAGTAAGCTGATTGAACATATATCATATTTGTATCATAAACCTGTATAGCTTTATATTTTGCATCTAATATTAACTTTTTATTTAAAACATCATATAGACCAAAATTTTTAGTTACCCCTGAGTAAAATGTTACAAATTGTTCATCTGCAAGTTCAGAAAAATAAACATATTCAGGTTCTATGAGCCATTCTACTTCATCGTCCTCTACTTTACAAAGTCCATATAGACCATTCTTTCCTAGTTTTATCAAATCTTCAATTAGTGAAGGATTTAAATATCCTTCTGGTATTTTATAAAAATTTTTCACATCTCCATCTTCATTAAGCACAGTAAAGAGGGATGTTTTTTCATTGTATATTGCGATGGGGTCCTTTTCATTTAAAATTATTCTTCCATCTAAATGATCCCCTGTTTTTTTTGAGCCATCAAAATTTAAAATAGTATAATCTTCATAATTGTCATTTGTCTTCATGAGATATGTGTTATCCATTCTTTTGATGCTCAATATGTTGCTATATTGATTTAAAATTTTTTTATTTTTATTTATAAATAAAAGATTTGAATCATTATCTATTATAGCTGTAACATCTTTATAAAAAGGCAATGCACTCTTGCCATTTTTATAATATAAAATCTGTTTTCCCTTTTCATCTAAAAAATAAAGAGTGCTAGCATTTTTAAAAAAGAATGTTCCATCTGTATGCCCTTCAAAAGATTCAAAGCCTGGACTTATTATATTATTGTTATAATCTTTTATATAATATAATTGAGAGGCTTTAATTATATAACAATTATCAAAGGCATCTATTATTTCGTAAGAATCTGTGCTTTTATCAAAAAGTTTTTCTGTTTCTAAATCAAAGATAAACCTTATGTTTTTATTTTTAGTTACCATATATCTTTTATTTTCTGTAAAATTAACTTCGTATATTTTTTCATCACTTATCTTTATAACTTTATTGTTAGGGCAAATCAAATAGGTTTCATTTATAGGTATGCTACTTTTATTTGGTATATATTTTTTATCAGAGGTATAAGCTATATAATAGCCATAATCCATACCATAACGATTTATTTCGATAAATTTTGGCTTTATTACTTGTAAACCATTTATATCTAGAAAGCCATATTTACCATTTATCTTAATTGGATATAAAATATTATCGTCTTGTAAATTAGTATCTATAATTTCCCTATTAACCTCTGGTAACGTATAAAAACTAGAAGCAAAAACAGTAGTAGAACTATTTAAAAGAATCATCAAAATTATACTGATGAATTTTTTCATACAAACTCTCCTAATCTAAAGCCACATAACCAGCTTCTGTAATTATTTTTTTCCCTTCCTCGCTAGTTAAAAAATCAAATAATTTTCTTGTATTTGAATCTTTAGATTCAGAAGATCTTATAACAGCATAAAAATCTTGAGTATAAGGATAACTTCCGTCTTTTATAGTTTCATTAGATGGCATGACGCCATTTGCTTTAAGAAGCTTTATCTTATAATTGTCATTTAAAAAAGCAGTTATATAGTAATAAACAGAATATCCTAAAGCATTTTTTTTATTTTTATAACTTGATACCACTTCAATAATTTCAGACATAGCATCTATTACATATTCTTTTTTAACCTGCCCCATAGAGTTTTTCTCCATAACGAGATTATCCATCATAACTTGACTTCCAGATTCTTTATCTCTTTGATAAGCTATGATTTTTGATTTTTTTCCGCCAACCTCTTTCCAATTTTTAATTTTTCCTGTATATATATCTTGAACTTGTGTTTTGGTTAAATTATCAACTGGATTTCCTTTATTAGTAAAGAATACCAAGGCGTCTCTTCCTATTGGTTTCATTGTTATATCTATATTTGCATCTTTTACTTCCTTTAAAACACCTTCAGCGGGGGCATAAACTATTAACATATCAGTTGTGTTGTACATTAAAGCTCGAAAAGACTCTGTTGTTTTCGAATGCACTGTCGTTAGTTTTAAATCCTCCACAGTCTCCCCAGTTATTTTAGATCGAAGGGCAATCGCAAGTGGAATAGTCGAAGTAGAACCATCTACCCTAGGATAATCTTTAGAAGAAATCTTTAAAAGATTATTCTCTTCTCCCTTAATAGTGTAACCGCCAAGTGAAATGATTGAAATCATTATGAGAAAAGATATAATTAATTTTCTCATACATCAACCTCCTTTATTTTTTAATTAATTAATTATATCATAATTAGAAAATTTATATTCTAAGATGTGCATATAAATTTAATTATTTAGGTTTAAAATTGCAGCTAAGAAGCCACTTCTATTAAAATTGGCTTTTAACACATAAAAAAGACAAACTATTTATAAAAAATACTAATCATTGTAAGTGTAAATTTGAATTAAGGAGTAATCAAAATCATTTAATCAAGTTAAATTAATATTAGCATATTTATATTTATTTTGATATTATTTTTGTATTTTCTATCTTTTTTGCAGAAAAATGGACATGTTCTCCTAAACCCTTTTTATTTTCAAAAAAGGGA
>JAVBPQ010000062.1:0-12973 GCA_031549525.1 Clostridiaceae bacterium
TCATGATTTACATTTGATAATAATAGACCTGCTTGATTTGAGAGTTTATTATCCCAGATTAGGGCTTGAATTTCTATAGCTAAATTCCCTAAGGTTATATAGTTATATATGCTCGATTTGCTCATACCAAATTCTTCACATAATTCCCTTGCAACATTCATTCTATCTGCTCTAAACTTGTTTTCTTCGAGTAAAATCTGATGCCTTGTATAGATTGCTCTGCATAGATATTTCTTATCTATTCTTTTAATCTGAGTTAGCATTGAATCTATCATAAGAGCACGTAAAAAGTATTCATCACATCTATCTCCATCTAAAACAAAAGCAGGAATCTTAAGGTATTTTTCTGATTTAGTAGCTTTAAACAAATCCTTATAAGCAAGAACTCTAGCTCTTCCGCAAATTATATGATATTTATCATAGTCCTTAAACCCTGCAATGATAATGGGTTCAATTAATCCCACACTTTGAATGGAGGCGATTAATTTTACAAGCTCATCTTTTTGAGAAAGGGGACATGGATACCAGTTTTGAGGAGCATATTCAAGGCTAGAAATATCAATATATTGAAGATTCTCATGTATATTAACACCACGAGAGAAATTATCAGATCTCATAGCTTCAGTCTTCTTTAAAGATTCGATAACTTCTTTTCTCTCTTCTTCAGTTATATTACCATTATCTTTATCATCAACGCCTAAATCGATTATCTTTGCTCTTAAAGGATCATTTTTTGCTCTTTGTTTAGGAGAGAAATCTTCCCCAATGATTATTTCTATATCAAACCCTAAATCATTTAAAGTATTTGTCATAAAAATTACTCCTTACATTTATTCAATTTTACATGTATATGAAGCAAAATACCAAAAAAGACTTTTTTAAATCAATATTTTTTATTTTTATTTTTTTGATTAAATTAATCAAAAAAGATGTTGCTTACTGACTTTTTATCAGCTATGCAACATCTTTTTTTAAAGCTTTTGAAATTTATTTTTATTATATTTTAAAATTTTTAAAAGTCTTTCATCTTTTAGTATAAATGTAAATAAAGCATATCCTGCTATGGTAACAACTAAAAACTCTCCAATTCCTACTTGAAGCATTGACAAAAATAAAGGGAGCTTTAAAACAAAGAATAATTCAAATCCAACTATGATAGCATTTATTATAACAGGATAAAAGCTTGCAAAAAGTAAATTCTTTGATCTTCCTATTAAAAATACGCTCAGTGCTGTAGCAAAGGTTCCAAAAATAATATCAATTATCCCAAGAGGACTGTTTAAATTTGATAAAAAACATCCAATTATAACACCTATTCCATATACTGGATTTAAAAAAGCGAGTAAATTTAGTATTTCTGCAAATCTAAATTGTATACCAAGATATGGAGATGGAGTCAAAAACAAGGTTACAACAACATACAAGGCAGCTATAATAGCAATCTTAATCAACATGTTAGTTTTCATAGAACACTCCAAAAAATAAAAATTGCCCCTAAAAACCAGAGCAAAAAAAGACACTTAAATAAAAAATTTGTTTGCCGTAGTTTTTTTTATAGACAGGAGGCTTTCGAACTGTCTTTACTAATTATATGGTATTATAATTCAAAATAATTGTCAACTTAAAAAAAGATCTTTCTTAAAATCCTATGTAAGTTAATTAAAGAAAGATCTATTGCTAATTATGCAAGAACTGAGAGCACCATATTGCCTTGCTTCACCATATTGTCTAATATCATAATTGTTTTTTCCTGAGTTTTATTTAATTCATTTATATTTTCATATACTTTTCTATAATCTGTTTTAACACTTAAAAGCTCATTTTGTACTTTAGTTAAATTATCACATTTTCTTAATTTATCTACATTCATATCAACATCTACTTTATCATCTGAATATGTTCTTATATAACTTCGGAAGCATTCTATTTGATTTGTTGAAAGCACCTCTTTACTTTTAGCTTTCAAATTAATTGCAGCATGAACTCTATTAAATATACTTTTTTGCAAAGTTAAAAGCGACTTTAATTTAAACATATTATAATCAAATTTTTTCATAAGAGAATTTAAATAATCCTCTAAAGATTCCTTTATTTTTTCTTTATTTCTATCATAAAATAAAACTACACTTTTATTTCCTATAAACTTATTTTCTTTCGTAATTTTGTAAGTTCCACTATAAAGCTTTGGTGTACCTGCTAAGTATACTACTAACAATAAGCTGCCCATTGCTTTTCTCATGAAAATCATCCCTTCAAAATTTAATGATCTTAATATTTCTTTTAATTATACACTTTAAATGTGAACTTTTAATGAAAAAAAATCCAATATTTTTTAAATTTATTGCTTTGATGATATTTTTTCAAAAGAGAATCCATTATTTTGAAAATATTCAATTATTTCAGGCAAAGCATTTACAGTATTTTTTCTAGTTGCAGAATCATGCATCAAAAGAACAACTCTGGTTTTATTTTGACTTTGCTTTATAATATTATTCATTATAAACTCTTTACTAGGATTTTTACTTATACTATCTCGTGAATCTACGTTCCAATCTATGCTCACTAATCCACATTCATTTAATTTATCTAAATATAATTTTTTATTTTTATATTTTGCAGAATTTTTCCCAAAAGGAAATCTTATTAAATTTATACTATCATCAACATTTAAAACTCTCTTTATAATATCTTCATTCTTTTTAAGATCCTTTATAAATTCTTCAGGATTACAATTTTTTATATTATTTAAATGAGAATAAGTATGATTACCTATAGAATGACCTTCATCATGTATTCTCCTTAGTATGTCCTCATGGATTTCAATTTCACATCCTAAGACGAAAAAAGTTGCCTTTATGTTTTTTTCTTTAAGTATGTCAAGTATCTTATTAGTATTATTGCTTGGACCATCATCAAAAGTTAAAAATACTATCTTTTCATTGTTTTTAATATATACATCTTGTACTCTATAGCCATCATACCCTTTAGAATTTACAATTAAAAATAAAGATAAAAATATAAATAGAATCACAATTTTTAAGCTATTTAATAATTTCATAATTTTTTTACCTCAAAAAACGTATTTCTAAAAAATTATTGTTACCAATAACAAAAAAAATATGTCAAATATTCTATAAAATACTCAACATATCCTCAATTATCTTTTGTATTTAATACATCTTTTAAAATCTTAGTGATCTTGCAAAACAAATATAAAAACAATATAATAATTTATATAAAAACAATAGAGGTAATTAAATATGTCCGAAATATCAAAAGAAATAATGGATAAATTGACAAAAGTCTGTTTATGCAAAGGAATATCCAGAGCTACAATAAAAAGAGCTATCTTAAATGGTGCAGACACTTTAGAAAAAGTCTGTGAAGAAACCCGTTCAGGAAATGGTGTATGTGGCGGAAAAAGATGCACTCCTAAAATAGAGGAACTAATAAAACTTATGGAAGAAAACGAAAAAAACATGCTCTCTTAAAAAGAGCATTTTTATTTTAATAAAAAACTCATCACTTTAGCTGAATTTTTTAAATTACTTCCATTTGATATGATTGAAATGTAAAGACTTTTATCGTAAAAATTTAAATTTCTTAGTTTAGTATCTAATATATTGATGGCTATTACACTATTATCCACACTTTTTATATAATTCATACCTTCTTTTGCATATTCATCAAGTGGAGCAAATACAGAAGAATTCTTTTCATCATCTTGTATAGAGTAGCTATATATTACATCTTTATCTGCTATAAAAATATCCACATCCTTAGCCAACATCCAAACAGAAAGAGCTTGATAGGCTTGAATATTAACCTGTGAATTTGGATTTTCAATATCAAAAGGAAGAAAATTTATTTTGACTTCGTATTTATTGTTATCTTCATTTATAAAATCATCAATATCATCTTTTAAACTTGAAGATTCAAAAGGATTATTGCTAGAAAGCAGCAAAATATTACAAGAAGATAATGTATTATCCTTACCTGACATATAAAAATAAGATAAAAAAATCAATGAAATTATTGCAATTATAGTGTGATTTTTATAATAATACCAAAAATTTTCAAACTTTTTTTTAAAGCTCATAAATTATCTCCTTAATAACCTGCTATATTTAATTCTAAACTAATAATTAAAATATACAATATTTTAATTTAATTTTTTATCATATAAAGAAGTTAAATGCATATAAAAAATACAAATGGCAATAATAATTATACATTGAATAAACCAAAGTGAAGTGATATTATAATATATATATTTAAATTTGGAGGAAAATTTTAATGAAAAGGTTGATTAAAAATACTTTCCTATCATTATTTACAATTGGAAGTTGTGTAGCTGCTTATTTAGCTTTCGAAAAAATTTATAAAGAAAAAGAAAATCAACATAATGATGAATTAGAAGTGATTGAAGAGATGGATCCTACCTCATAGGGTCCTTTCTTATATTTAAAAATATGTTATAATACTAATAGTTATTAAAGCAAGGAAGTGTTTAAAATAGCAGATTTGACAAAAGGAAATGAAGGAAAAAGAATCTTTATGTTTGCATTACCTATGTTAATAGGTAATGTATTTCAACAACTCTATAACACAGCAGACAGCATAATAGTCGGCAGAACTTTAGGTAAATCTCCCCTTGCAGCAGTTTCTTCTGCAGGTCCTATAATGTTTTTACTAATATCTTTACTTGCAGGGATAACTGTAGGGTCAACTGTGGTAATATCTCAATATTATGGTGCAAAAGATATTGAAAAAGTAAAAAGAGCAATAAGCACTACGTATATCTTTATTTTCATAGGTTCTATTATTATGACTATAATAGGTATCATTTTTTGTGATACAATATTAGACTTAATAAGAGTTCCAGATGAAATAAAGATATACTCTAGTGAGTATCTAAAGATAATATTTATAGGAATAATTGGTATGGCATTTTATAATTCTCTAGCTGCAATCCTAAGAGGACTTGGGGATTCATTAACTCCATTATATTTTTTAATAGGAGCAACCATTTTAAATATAGTTTTAGATTTAATATTTATCATAAACTTTCATATGGGAGTATCAGGAGCTGCATGGGCAACTATCATATCTCAACTTTCTGCAGCTATAGGGTGCTTTTTATTTGTAAATAAGAAAAATGTGCTATTGAGGATAAATATCAAAAATATGGTATTTGATCTTAGCTTATTTGCTGAAAGTGTAAAAATTGGACTACCTACTGCAATTCAGCAAATGCTGGTTTCCCTTGGTATGACACTCACTCAGAGTATGGTAAATGGCTATGGTATTGATGCTGTTGCAGGATACGGGGCAGCTGGAAGGATTGAAAGTTTTGCTTCTATGCCTGCTATGAATTTTAGCAATGCTCTTTCTGCCTTTGTTGGACAAAATATAGGTGCAGGTGAACAAAAAAGAGCTCAAAGGGGGCTTAAGTATACAATCGTAATTAGCGGAGGAATTACAATTATCATATCTCTTATTTTAGTACTTTTTGGAAGTCATTTAATCAACGTATTTAATTCAGATTCAAATGTAGTTGCAATAGGAAAAGAGTATTTTACTTATGTTTGTAGCTTTTTCTTCCTATTATCTACACAATTTGCACTTTATGGATTTTTAAGAGGTTCAGGCGATTCATTTATAACTATGATCTTATCCTTATTATCTCAATGGGTAATAAGAATTCCTTTTGCGTATATCTTTTCAAATATGTTAGGTATAAGATCCATATGGGTGGGAATAGTAGTAGGATGGGTAATAGGACTTTCTGCAGGATTTATATATTACTTATCAGGAAGGTGGAAATCCAAAGCTTTGATTAAAAATAAAATAATAACAGATGAAGCATAATTGACATAGCTTAATAAATATATTAAAATATCCTAATAAAAGTAATGAAGGAAAGAGTAATGTATGGACACAATAAAAGAGAGTGGGAAAAGGTGCAAGCCCATATTGCATAAATACATGAAGATGGCTCCAGAGCTTGCTTGTTGAATTTTTAGATGAGCACGGAAAGCACCCGTTAAAATGCAAAGTGATATTAGTCACTTTCTGAGTCTTTTTCTGCGAGGAAAAAGAAAAATTAGAGTGGTAACGCGTAAAATTCGCCTCTATGCATTTGCATGGAGGTTTTTTATTTTATAAGGAGGAATTTAAATGGAAAACAAAATATTTTACATCACAACTCCAATTTATTACCCATCAAATAAGCTTCAGCTTGGAAATGCTTATACTACAGTTGTTTGTGATGCTATTGCAAGATTTAAGAGGTTAACTGGATATGATGTTATGTTCTTAACAGGTACAGATGAACATGGTCAAAAATTGCAGAGGATAGCGGAAGAAAATAACTTATCTCCAAAGGCATATATAGATGAAATGGTTACTTCTATAAAAGAGTTGTGGAAGGAATTAGATATAAGCTATGATAAGTTCATAAGAACTACTGATGATTATCATGAAAAAGCTGTTCAAAAGATATTTCAAAAACTCTATGATCAAGGGGATATTTATTTAGATTCTTATGAAGGATGGTATTGTACACCTGATGAAGCTTTTTGGACCAATACCCAATTAAAGGATGGAAAATGTCCTGATTGTGGAAGAGCTGTTGAAAAAGCAAAAGAAGAAGCATATTTTTTTAGAATGAGTAAATATGCAGATGAGCTTATAAAGTATATTGAAAATAATCCAGACTTTATACAGCCTGACTCTAGAAAAAATGAGATGTTAAACAACTTTTTAAGACCAGGTCTTCAAGATCTTTGTGTTTCGCGTACCACATTTGATTGGGGCATAAAGGTCCCATTCAATGATAAGCATGTAATATATGTCTGGATAGATGCCCTTGCAAATTATATAACTGCATTAGGTTATGGTACAGATGATGAAAAGCTATTTAATAAATATTGGCCAGCTGATGTTCACGTCATAGGAAAAGATATATTGAGGTTTCATACAATCTATTGGCCTATTATGCTCCTTGCTTTAGATCTCCCACTTCCAAAGCAAGTATTTGGTCATGGATGGCTTTTATCTAATGATGATAAGATGTCAAAATCAAAAGGAAATGTGATAGATCCTCTGGTCCTAAAGAAGCATTTTGGAAAAGATGCTATAAGATACTATCTTCTAAAGGAGATACCTTTTGGTCAAGATGGTAACTTTACAAACGAAATATTCATAAATAAAATAAATTCAGATCTTGCAAATGACCTTGGAAATTTAGTATCTAGAACCCATGCTATGATTCAAAAATACTTTAATGGCATAATACCTGAGCCTTTACAAAAGGATTTTATAGATGATAATTTAACAGAGTTTGCCATTAAAGTTCCTGAAAAAGTTGTACAATATATGGATAAACTAAGAATTCCTGAAGCTCTTGAAACCATCTGGAGTTTAGTTAGACGTGGAAATAAGTATATAGATGAAACCTCTCCTTGGATACTTGCAAAGAATGAATCAAAGAAAGAAAGGCTTGGTACTGTACTATATAATCTAGTAGAATCCTTAAGATTTGTATCAGTTTTATTAAGTCCATTTTTACCTGAGACTTCCAGTAAAATAAACCATCAGCTCAATATAGCCTTAACCGATTTTCAGTCTCTAAAAGAATTTAATGGAACAAAACCTTCTACAAAGATAAATAAGAGTGAAATTCTATTTCCTAGGATTGATGTTTTAGAAAAATTAAAAGAGCTTGAGGACGAAAAGAAAATTAAGGAAGTAAAACCTGTAGAGACCTCCTTAGAATTAAAAGAAGAAATAAGCATAGAAGATTTTAATAAGATCGACCTTAGAATAGTAAAAGTTTTAACTTGTGAGCCTATAAAGGGAGCTAAAAAACTTCTTAAATTAAAGGTTGATTTAGCTGGAGAAGAGAGGCAAGTTATCTCAGGGATTTCACAATATTATAAGCCAGAAGATTTAATAGGAAAACAAGTAGTTCTTGTTGCAAATTTAAAACCAGCTACATTAAGAGGAGAGTTATCTCAAGGAATGATACTTGCAGCATCTTCTGATGATGACTCTGAATTATTTGTTGCAACTATAGAAGGAGAGCTTAAAACAGGCTCCAAAATGACATAATATGAAAAAAATTGATCATGCTAAAAATATGGTTTTTAAAAACATTGAAATATTCTCATGCCCTATCTGTGGAAAAAGCATGAATGTAGTTGATAAAACCAATAGATTAGTTTGTAGTTTAAACCATTCCTTTGATTTTGCAAGGAATGGGTATTTAAATTTGTTAATAAATAATTCGCATAATGAATATGATAAAGAGATGTTTGAAGCAAGGAATATAGTATATAAAAGTGGTTTTTTTAATAAAGCTATAACACTTTTAAGTGAAACCATATTAAATTTAACCCATGATATGCTTGAAAAAGATATGTTAATTTTAGATACAGGTTGTGGAGAAGGATCCCACTTTTCAGAAATTTTTAAAATTTTAAACAACAATCCTCCTATATCTTATAGGGGAATTGGCATGGATATTTCAAAAGAAGCTATATATATAGCTGCAAGAGAGTATGCAGAAATCATATGGACAGTAGGCGACTTATCCAAATGTCCCTTTAATGATAATATGTTCAATATCATATTGAACATCTTTACACCATCAAATTATTCAGAGTTTAAAAGGCTTTTAAAAAAAGATGGGATTTTAATAAAAGTTGTGCCTGGAAGTAACTATATTAAAGAGCTTAGAGAAATTTTCTACTCTAAAACTAGTAAAGAATACTATTCAAATGATAATATAGTGAATCATTTTAAAAATAACTTTAATTCTTACAAAATTAAAGATCTTAGTTATAAACATCCCACAACAAAAGAACTTATGCCTTATCTTATAAAGATGACCCCTCTAACTTGGGGAATTGATAAAGATAAGATTGAAGAAGCATTAAATTCAGATATTGATGAAATAACTGTAGATTTGACAATTATAATTGGAATAAGGTGAAACTAAAGTTTCACCTTATTTTAAAAAAATACTGATATTTTAATAATTAATATACTATAATTAGTATACATTCATATTTTTATTAAAGGAGTTGAAATTTATGGTTAAAAAGAATATCAAACCAGCAATCATTCTTACAGCGCTTAGTGTAGCACTTTCTTTATCATTTACTTTTTTTGTTATAGCTCTTTCTAAACTTTTTGGCAAAAATGACAAAGCTCCAGAATATAATGAGGATGAAGTTTAAGTGTCTATTTTAGATTTCAAAAACTTATTTCTTTAGCTATTTAAATAATCTAAAGCATATTGCACGTAAAAACTTGTTCCTATTTCAAGAGCATCCTCATCAACATCAAACATAGGATGATGGTGAGGATTTACTATGCCTTTTTCCTTATTTCCAGCACCTATATATGCCATAACTCCTGGTTTTTCTTTCATAAAAAATGACATATCTTCTCCACCAGTTGATTTTTCAGTCCTTAAAACTCCTTCTTCTCCTACAAGTTTCCTTGCAGTCTCTTCCCCAATTAAAGAACAAGCTTCATCGTTTATCACAGGGAAAGTGAGATATTGGTATTCAAATTCATAAGTTGCTCTCATAGCTTCTGTGATACCCTTCACAATCCTTTCCATTTGCTTTGGAACTTCTTCGCCTTTTTCATATGTAAAGTATCTAACAGTTCCTTCAATATATCCATCTTCAGCTATTATGTTAAATCTTGAGCCTGATTGTAATTTTCCTACAGTTAGCACTACTGAGTCAAGGGGACTTGTTTCACGGCTTACTATAGTTTGTAAATTCATAACTATGCTAGATGTTATGACTGCAGCATCTATTGCTTGATCTGGTCTTGCCCCATGACCTCCCTTACCTTTAATCTTTATGATAAATCTATCTGTAGATGCTGTAAAAGGTCCTGGTTGAGCACATATTTTACCTACAGGCTGGTCCACCATCAAATGAAGTCCCATAACAGAATCTACTCCATCTAAAGCTCCATCTTCGATCATAGCCTTTGCACCTTTTGCTACCTCTTCCCCAGGCTGAAAAAACAATTTAACAGTACCATTTATCTCATCTTTCATCTCATTTAGCACCTTTGCTGCGCCTAAAAGCATAGCAGTATGACCATCATGACCACATCCATGGCACATGCCTTCTACTTTAGATTTATATAGTACAGTCTTTTTATCTTCTAAACTTAAGGCATCCATATCACCCCTAAGTGCTACAGTCTTACCATTTTTTTCTCCTTTAATGGTAGCAACTACTCCAGTACCACCTCTTGCAACATATTCAACGCCAATTTTTGAAAGCTCTTCTTTTATTCTCTTTGAGGTTTCGTATTCTTCCATGCTAGGTTCAGGATTCATATGAAAGTCTCTTCTTAAATCGATGACATATTGTTTATATTTTTTTGATAATTCTTGTGATTTCAAAATATTTCCTCCTAAATTTAAAAGTTCATTTTAATATTTTTTATTATAACATACTTTCTTAAATTGTAACCATTCAACTCTGATACTATGTTTCTAATTTTAAAATATCATATATTTTAAATAATGATAATATAATTAAACATAGAATTTTAAATAATATTTATAAAAAATCTTACAAAAAATATATTCTGGAGGGAAAACTAATTTAATGTTGAAAAATAAAATATCTAAAACAGACTCAGAAATTAAAGATGAAAATAATCCTGCAAACAAAGTAAAAGAAAAATTTCTATTATTCATAAAATTATTCGTTGCAACTCTCTTCTTATTAAATTTAACATTTTTAACATATTTATTGATAAACAAAATTCAAATAAGAGAATTTAATCTTAGTTTTTTAAAATCAAATACATATACTTTTTTTATGCAAACAATATTAATATTTTCAATATACTTATTTTTAATTTCATTTATATACCATTTTAAAAAAGTTAAAAATTTAATATTTATAATATTAATTGCCATAACCATGTCATTTTTATCTTCATTAATTATACAATATCTACAATGTGAATTAGATATTAACACAATGATTAATTGGATATTTAATAAATATAAGATTTTTTTATTAAATACATCTATTATTTTTTCTATTTATATGCTTTTAATTAGTTTAACATCTTTATACTGGGGAGTTATATTAGGATTTATATTTTTTGGTATACTAGGCATAGTAAATTTATTAAAAATAAATTTTTTAGAACAGCCATTGTATCCAGTTGATTTTTATCAAATAAGAAATATTGATTCATTTGTATCATTTCTAGGGATAAATGTTTTTGTGCTTATATTAACTGTACTTTTTTCAATAGCAATAATAATCTATTTAGGAACTAAATTTAAAAAATACAACTTAGATAATGTATATAAATTTGTTACAATCTTATTTTGCTTAGGTATAATTGGAAATTCAATTACTCCAATAGATGTAAGAATATCATCCTCAGAGATATTTGCAAAAAACCTATATAAAAATCTATATGCCAAAGTAGGAGCAAGGTATGTAGCTTGGGACCAACTTAGTAATTATAAACTAAATGGATTAATTTATTCTTTACTCTCAAATATAAACGTCAAAACTACCCAATCTAATGATTATCTTACTTATTCAGAAGACAGCAATAAAGAAATAATCAATAAAATAATAGAAAAATATAAACTAAAAGCTAAAATATACAACTCAGAAATTAATGACAATAGTGTAAAACCAAATATTATTTACATAATGTCAGAATCATTTTTTGACCCAACTAGATTGGATTTCATAAACTTTAGTGATGACCCAATAAAAAATATTAGAAAAGGCATGGATAAAAATTTTTTATCAGGATATAATTTTTCTCCTCAATTTGGTGGATTGACTTGTAATGTGGAATTTGAAGCTTTAACAGGTTTTTCTATGAGTAATTTAAAAGATGGCTCTAATCCCTATGAACAATCCATAAAAGAATCTTATCCTTCTATAATAAGTTTATTAAAGAAAGAAGGATATAAAACATATGGGGTTCATCCTTATATTAAGACTTTTTTTAAAAGAAATAGCGTATATAAGAATTTTGGTATACATGAATTCATCAGTCAAGATGAAATGACATATACTGAAAAATTAACTGATGGTGCTTATATAAGTGATATTGCAATGGTAAAGGAAATAAAAAAAATATTAGAAGAAAACAATGAGCCAATTTTTGTTAATGGAGTGTCAATGCAAAATCATGGACCATTCAACAAAGGCAGAAATGGTAAGGAATCAATAGATGTCAATTGGGATAAATCTACAGATTCTACTAAAAACATGCTTACTACATATGTTGAAGGAATAAAACAAAGTGACTTAGCTATAAAAGATCTTTTAGATTATGTGAAAAATTTTCATAAGCCTACAATGGTAGTTTTTTTCGGAGATCATCTTCCTTACTTTATAAAAAATTCTGATATTATTGAGAATGATTTTTTTAATAATATGAATTCAGAAAGTAAAGAAAAAATTTTATCTGAAACTCCTCTTTTTTATTATGCAAATTTTGATATTGATATAGATGATAAAGAAATTAATACTTTAGGTACAAACTATATTTCATTAACCACATTTGAACTTTTAAACAAAAAAATATCTCCATTTTATGCTATGTTAAATTGTTTAAGAGATGAATTTAAAGGAATAAAGGGGTCCATATTTTTAGATTCAACTAGTAATGTACATGATAATATTACATATAATCTATCAACTAACCAAAAAAATATTTTAAATGAATATAAGTTAATTCAAGAAGATATTATGGAAGGAAATAGATATTCTTTAAAAGAGTTTTTTTCAGTAGAAGATTAATTAATCAATAAAAAACACAAATTAAGCTATCGCCCTATGACTTTTAATCATTAGGCGATAGCATCTTTTATTTTATATATTTATAAAAATTTCCTAATAATATATCTTCAGACAAGCATCTTTGAAAGGCTGAGTGCCTTGGA
>JAVBPQ010000013.1:0-23524 GCA_031549525.1 Clostridiaceae bacterium
TTTCCAAATAACTTTAAGTCCTGGTGGTCCATCACTTGGAGCACGTTTATGTTCTCCCAATTGACCTAGATATTTTACAGCATATTCCATTGTATATGATATGATATCCACTAACTCATAATATCGTGAACCACTGAAAAATTAGAATATGGCATAATTTTTCCATTTTCAATCTTCACAGCATCCGTTGCAATTGCTTTAACAAACTGCAGATCATGAGATGTGAAGAGCAATGTTCCAGGATAATTACTTAACAATTCTTCTATGGCTTCAATAGAAGGAATGTCCAAATAGTTTGTAACCTCATCTAGTACTAATAAGTTTGCACCAGACAAAACAAGTTTCACAAGAGCCAGACGAACTCTCTCACCTCCACTAAGCACAAAGGCAGGTTTATCCAAATCTCTTACCGAAAAGAGCATTCGCCTGAGAATGGTGCGAGCACGAGAAATATCCTGAATATTCTTTTCTAAGGCGTTTTGATACACAGTTTTAGACAAATCAATACTACTGAGATCTTGCACAAAATATCCAAAACGAACCTTAGGCGCAGCAAGAATCCCTTCATACCCTTGCACAATCAGGCGAAACAAGGTGCTTTTTCCAATTCCATTGTCACCTAAAATAGCTAATCTCTGCTTATTTTGAACATACAAATTCACATCATCGAATAGAATCTTTTCCCCAAATCCGAATGTTAAACCCTCTATGCGGATTACAATTTTATTCTCAGGCGGATCATTTCTGCTGAATTCTATAGAAATCACTTCGTTCTTATGAGGCTTTTCCTTTATTTCCTCTCTTTCCATCCGCACCATTGTAGCTTTTGCTGCGCTTTGTATAGCTTTTTGCTTAGTATCCTTTGATCTCCCACCCATAATTCGTCCTGCTATTTGCTTCCCTTTATCTTTAGGTTTTTTTCGAACTTTTTCTGCATGTTGTATATGTTCTTTATATACTAAATTAAGACGCTTTTGTTCTTCCATATAAGAAAAATATTCTTTTTCCATTTTTTTAAAAATTCTCTTTTTTTCTTCAATATAATAAGAGTAGTTCCCAGTATAAGGAGTAACTTTTCCCTTTTCTATTTCTAAGATCTTATTGCAGCAAAGATCGAGTAAATTACGATCATGGCAAATCAGCAGATAGGATGAAAGCGTGCGCATTTTTTCTAGCAACAGTTTTTTTCCTGAAAGATCCAGATTGCTGGTTGGTTCATCAATGAAATACAATATTCCATTTTTAGAGAAAACATCAGCAAGTTTAAGTCGCGTTATTTGTCCACTACTCAATGCTTCTGGATTTTCTATATTAAAATCACAAAATTCTCTATGTGTTTTAGAAAATTCTCTATCTAGCGGAGCTAAGTTCTCTTCAGTTTGACGAAAAAAATGCACATCACTGTGAAACTTGACAAAACCTCTATCTGGAATAATTTCTCCAAATAAAATCCGTAGCAACGTAGTCTTTCCTGCTCCATTCATGCCAACTATTCCAATTTTATCCCCACTATAAACATCCAAGCTAAATGGAACTGTAATCACATTGTGATCTCCATAGCTCATTGTTATATTTATCGCTTGAAGAATTAACATTTTACTCCTTTCCGTGTTTGATATATACACAAAAACTATTCGTCTGGAATGCTCAGACGGATTATCTCATCATATTTATCCAGGTATTCCGGTGTTGATTTATGTGCAATGTGAATTACAATCCTCTCATCATGTGAAAGAATCATCTCTTCAACGAGTTTCGAATTTTGAGAATCCAGTGCTGACAAAATCTCATCATATAAAACTATGCTTTTATCCAATGTAAGCACTCTTGCTAAGCCAATTCGCGCTTTTTCTCCTCCTGAAACCTGCAATGTCTCATTACTGATTTCTGTATCCAGAGTATAATGATTCGCAGTGAAAAACACATCTAATTTTGCCTTTTTGATGATCTCCTGAAGCTCTGCATCCATGCAATCCCCCCGTAGATCGATATTGCGACGAATTGTATCATTAAAGATATATATTTGTTGGGGCACAACGCCACAATGATAGCACATTACTAACTATTGTTGAAGTAATAACCTGATTTGACAAAAAACTGCCAGACAAACTTGAGAAACTCCACGCAATCAATGGTTGTGAAGTGGCAGCAAACAAAACACAAAAAAGGATCTTTATGTAGTTCTTTGGATTAAATGGGATTGAAAGTAATCTCTTCATTTCTCACCTCTGTATCTTCTCCAATTTTACTAACTTTATATGACAAAAAGATATGCCTTGGAAACATACCCTTTTAATTTACATTGTTGTTTAATAGTTAAATACATTCTTTCACATCCCCCCTTGTATTAATCATTGTATCATATTTGATTCATAGTATTCTCTTTTTAATACCATTAATTTAGCATATAATTTTGTTATAAGTATATTATTTTTTACAAAAATAGTGGCAATTCATCTCACTACCTATAGGGGTAAGAGTCTTCTTGCCACATAATGATAAATACTTAAATTATGATTTTATCGCAATAACATCATCATTTAAACTCTGAACAAACTCATGCCCAGGAGGCACTATTAAAAAATCCTCTTTATTCCAATCACCATCAATAAATCTTTTCATAAGAGAATCATCGCCTTCAAAAACTTCATATCTCCAATTAAGATATTCAGCACACTCTTTTGCATATTTTTCATACTCTTCACTAATAATGCCTTTCCAATTAATAAAAGCTGCCATGTTATATCCAGCATGCCATGATTTTTCAGCTTCTAATAAATATTTAGCTTTTTTCTCACCATACTTTTTAAGATATTTTTCATAAAAAGTATCAAGACGCTTTTTTCCTGGCATAGAACTATTTTCAATCCATCCGCAGCTATACCAGTATATACCCCCATGATTAGCATCAAATAATTCTTTGTATTTCTCTTTAGATCCTAATAATAACGTTATACAATCATGCGCTCTAGGTATTACTATAGGGTATTTTTTGCTTTGTATACCAGCAGTTAAATTAGAACACAATCCATAAGCAAGAAGTATTGCATCAAAATCAGAATGAATTTCAGAAAAATGACTGTAAATATCTGCACCTTTATCTATTTTTGTAATCTCACCTTGTAAAATATCTTTAAGCTTTTTTGGATTATCGTGCAACCCTTGGCGAATATATGTAACATCAATAATATTTTTAGAATTTGCAGTTAATAAGCTGATTTCTCTATAAAATACTTTACATGCAATTATTTTTAAACGCATATTTGCCTCCTTATTAAATTTTAATTTAAGGAACAAAATTAGGATAATGCCTTTTTAATTGGGTATTATCCTAAATTTTTTAATGTTTTTTATAAAGTAAAATTTTAAATATGCCCATAATATTCTCTGTGATTTATAACAGAATAAGCATAATCTAAGAGAGTACCCCAGCTAAATATGGGAAGATCAAGTTCTCTTTGTATCGCTCTTGCATAAGGCTGCATTCCTGTACATTCTAACATAAGAGCTTTTATCTTTGGATTTTTTTCAACAAATGCTTTGCATATTTTAATCATATCCTCTTCAGACCTATTGTAATAGCTTTCAGGAATCTCTGGTCTTTTTTCATGATCCCATAAAGTATCAAATTGTGGGCAGCCATATTCATCCTGAGCTCCAGCAATTTCAAAATTGCTGTTTAAATCAATACCAACATTAGTAAGATGAGTATCTGTTAAAAATCTTTTTTGAGCACAAACAATCCCAACATAATTCTTAGGTCCTATAAGCTGCTGTATAAAAGGAACTTGAAGGAGGCTTGACATAAAAACAGGTACATCAACATGCCCTGCAACATCTTTTTGAAAATAAGCAAAATATCCACATTCAGCAGCTATTGCTTTGCAGCCCATTCTTTCTAATTTTTTTGCAGCTCTTAAAATTGGTTCTCTACAAGGTGTTTTATCTTGTTCCCAAACTAAAGTATAATTATCAACACCTTCAGCTATTTCATATTGAATGGGATATCCAAATCCACTTGCATTCCTAACATCTCCAGGAAATCCTGGATAAGCATCATCTAAAACCATAATGCCAATTCCCATGCCATAACATGTATGATTTTTACGAGTTTTCATATAATCTATTTTAAGGTCTCTGCTTTGATAAAACATCCCATATACCCCCTTATTTTACTGAATCCTCATATTTTTTCTGTATTTCATTTAATTTATCTAATATAGCTTCATCTAAAGGCTGAACTTTATGATTTTCATAAATATATTTAATTTTATCTATCGCTTTTTGTATTACTTCAGAATCATCAGGGTTTTTCATCTTTCTACTAAAAAATTCAGGATACCATATGGATTTAAAATTCTTAAGGGTTTGCTTTGTATTTAAATAATGCCCGCCGTGCCCAACTTCTTCAATAAATGATAAATTTATATCAGCGTGATTAAAAGCTAATCCTTTTGAATAATGCTTTAACATTTCTATAGTTTCATTTGCAATCACTACAGATATTGGCGAAACACTATTGCAGTGATCTGTTATACCAACATCATGAACTATATTAGCTTTGCTTAAAAGAGTGGACATGATTTCATAGGATGTTTCTGTAAATAGCTGTGCATCATGGCTTTTTGAATCACTCGATGCTGCTGTCCCATAAAATGGCACACCATAGAAATCAGCCATCTCAGACGCTGCAGCAATCATCAAATGGAATTCAGGTGCAGCATAGCTTCCTACGCTGGTTTTCATATCAAATACAGAAGGCATTGCTCCATAAATAAATGGTGCTCCTTCATTTACAAGCTGAGTCATGACTATACCGCAGAGTAATTCAGAATTGCATTGTATTAATGTTTCTACTTTTCTAATTGGAGAGGTTCCGCCCATCATGCAGTATGGCATGTATACAACAGGGATTTTATTTTCAGCACTTACATAAAGCTTTTCTGTGCTTTCAATTGGATGAGTAAGTGGCGGTATTGGCTCACAATAATTAAATATAAAAGGTTTTTCTCGAAGCTTTTCTTTGCCGCCTGCGACTATTGCTGCTATATCAATTATTTCTTGAACAGATTCTATATCATTAGTAGAGAAGTTAATTGGCTTTGAAAAATTTTTCACAGTTTCTATAAAGCTAACCTGAGATTGAACCTTTGGGTCTATATCGCTTGATAAACCAACAGATAAAACAAAGTCTATATTAGGTAAAAAGTCTGCAATTTTGCACATAAGTTCTGTATCTTTCTTTAAAAACTTACGAGCTTTTCCAGTATAAGGATCGATTATCTCAAGCTGATCTGCATGAGTTCCAAAATATACATTGTTTTTATCGTTGCAAATTATATGAGGTTCTCCATCTCTATTATATATTATAACTTCCTTAGGCACAGATTTAAGAGCTTTTAGAACTAATTCTCTAGGTATTTTAGTGATTTCACCATCTATTATAGCTCCAGCATCTTTTAACAATTTTAACATTCTATCCCCAGAAATCTTCATGCCAATTCTTTCTAGTACTTCTAAGCTTTTTTCATGTATTATCTCTATATCAGATTGAGACATAATAGAAAAATTTATATTTCTTTCAATATTGTATTTTTTCATGCTTTTTCTGCCTTTCTATGAGATTTCATTTTAAAAATCAATTAATTTTGTATCAATTTGAGATAAAGGTATTACTCAAATTCTTTAAACATACTTTCAAAATCCTCTTTGCTATCTAGGATATGATAAACATGTTTATCTTCTGGGAATTTTTCTTCTTTTATATCCTTTATGTATTCTTTAAACCCTTCTATAATAACCTCTGCTACATTAGCATATTTTTTAACAAATTTAGGTGTAAAGGCTTGGAACATCCCTAGCATATCTCCGCATATGGTTAACTGCCCATCACAAGGAAGTCCTGCACCTATTGAATATACAGGAATCGTCAATTTGTTAGCTATAAACTCTGTAACCTCTGGTGGTATAGCTTCTAAAAGTAAGAATCTTGCACCTGCTTTTTCAATTCCTATTGCATCTCTTATTAAATCCCTCGCAGTCTGTACAGTTCTTCCTTGTGCTTTAAAGCCTCCAAGCTGCCCTGAGCTTTGAGGTGTAAGTCCAATATGACCACAAACTACAATACCAGCATCGCTTATAGCTTTTATTTGATCAAAAACAACTCTTCCCCCTTCTAGCTTAACAGCATCCATATTAGCTTCTTTTAGAAAACGCACAGCATTTTTAACTGCATCTTCACAGCTTGTTTGATAAGATCCAAAAGGCATATCTCCAACGACAAAAGTATTTGGTGCTCCTCTTCGTACAGCTTGACAATGGCTTATACAATCTTCCATGGTTACAGGTATAGTACCGTCATATCCTAATACAACCATTCCCAATGAATCACCTACAAGTATCATATCCATCCCTGCTTGTTCTGCAAAAGAAGCCATTGGAAAATCATAGGCTGTTACCCAAGTGAGTTTTTCTTTCTTTTTTTTCATATCAAATAAATCTAAGATTGTTTTTTTCTTCATAATATATTGATCTCTCTTTCTTAATAATATAACATCTTCTATATTATACTTAAGCAAATAGTATGCCATAAATAAAATATTGATAAATTTAATTTTTTTTAATTTTTATATTCGGCACAAAAAATGCTATATAACTTATTAAGCTAATGGAGGTGTATAAATGGAAAACATAGTTGAAAAATTGCATAGTGCTTCTATCAGGATTTTAGAAGAGCTTGGCATGGAATTTCAAAATAAAGAGATATGCGATTTAATGGCTAAAAATGGTGTAAGAGTGGAAGGTCAAAGAGCTTTCTTTACAGAAAAGCAAATCTACAAATACTTAGCTATGACAAAAAAGGAGTTCACAATTAAAGCAAGAAATGAAAAATTCGATATGCATATAAGCGATAAAACAATGAATTTTTCACCAGGCTTTGGGTGTGCTAAAATAACTGAAAAAGATGGAAAGCAAAGAGTGGCCCTTTTAGATGATTATATAAGGTTTGCAAAGCTCACCCATGAAAGCCCTGTGTTTAAAATAAATGGTGGAATTCTCGCTCAGCCTAATGATGTAAATGCATCAAATAGCAATCAAATAATGCTCTATTCATCTATGAAACTTTCTGATAAATGCATATTTGGAATAGCAGGCTCTAAAAAATCCGTAGAAAATATTGTAAATATGATAAAGATAGTTTTTGAAGATGAAAATGATCTTCAAAATAATTATAGAGTAATCACTCTAATTTCACCATTAAGCCCTCTTATGATAGATATAAATATGCTTTCTTCGCTCTATATAATGGCTAGTAATAATCAACCTGTAATAATAGCTCCAGGATGTATAGCAGGTGCTACAGGGCCTATATCTTTATCAGGTAATATTGCCATGGCAAATGCAGAATTTTTAGCCTGCATGGCGCTTACACAGATTATAAATCCAGGTAATCCTGTTGTATATGGGTTTGCAGCAACAGTTTCTGACATGGCCACAATGAATGTATCTATTGGTTCTCCTGGATTTTTAAAACAAGCAAAATATGGTTCAATGCTTGCTGAAAAATATGGTTTACCAAAGAGATCGGCTGGACCTTTGACAGATGCTAAGGCAGTAACTGCACAAGCTGGTGTAGAAAGTGCAATGGGTCTTTTTGAGACATTTTCTCAAAATGGGAATTTTGTAATGCATTCTGCTGGAATTCTCGATTCATTTTCTACTATGAGTTATGAAAAGTTTGTTTTAGATATTGAGACAATTTCAAGAATGCAGTACTATTTTTCTGAGCTTGAAGTAAATGATGAAACATTAGCAATGGATGTGATAAGAGATGTTATAAGAGGAAAAAATTTTATATCCCATAGCCATACTTTTAAAAGAATAAGAAAAGATCCTTGGATTCCAAGCGTAAGCAAAAATAAAAAATTAACTAAAGATGCAAATGAAATGTTTGTTGATCAATTAAGACAAAATGCTGAGTCTATTATAGAAAAATATAAAAAACCTGAGTTAAGCTTAAAAAAACTTGATGACTACATGATTTCTATAGGAATAGATAAAAGCATATTGGATAAGATTAATTGATTTTTTAAATCTGGCATAAAAATTGCTAATATAATTGTGTAAGGTAAATTTAAATGAGGTGTTATATTTGGTTATTGTTGGAGAAAAAATTAATACAAGTTTAAAAGGTGTCACAGAAGCAGTGATTGCAAGAGATGAGGAGTTTATTTCTAACCTTGCAAAATATCAGGCAGATTTTGGTGCAAATTACATTGACGTAAATTGTGGTACTCTCATTGATGAAGAAGTAAAAGCTTTGCCATGGCTCGTGGAAACGGTTCAAAAAACTGTAAATTTGCCCTGTTGTATTGACAGTCCAAATCCAGAAGCATTAGAAGCAGCACTAGAAATACATAAAGGGGTACCAATGATAAATTCTATTACTAATGAAAATGAACGTTATGAAAAAATAATACCTCTTGTTAAAAAATACAAGGGAAAGATTGTTTCATTGGTTATTGATGATGAATTTGGTATGCCAAAAACTTCAGAAATAAGGATAAAAGTTGGATTAGATTTAATCAAAAGACTAAATGATGATGGGATAGCTTGCGAAGATATTTTTATGGATCCCTTGATTCAACCTATAAGCTCTTCGCAAGATATGGGTGTAATTGCAATTGATACAATTAAAGGCATTATCCAAGAAAAGCCAAAGGTTCATTTTATGTGCGGTCTTAGCAATATATCTTATGGATTACCAAAAAGAGGAATATTAAATTCTACATTTTTAACTCTTTGTATAATGGCAGGTCTTGATGGTGCCATTTTGGATCCAGGTAATAAGAGAATGATGGCTATGATTTATAGTGCAGAAGCACTATTAAATAGAGATAAATTTACTAAAAAATATTTAAAAGCATTTAGACAAGGATTATTAGATTTTTAGGAGGTTTTATTATGTCAGAACAATTTCAAAAAATATCAGATTGTATATTAAATGGTGATGATGAAGAAATAACTTCTCTCATTAAAGAAGCTTTAGATAGTGGAATAAATGCAAAAGATATCTTAAACAAAGGGTTAATACCAGCTATGGATATAGTTGGTCCTAAAATGGAATCAGGTGAAATGTTTATACCAGAAGTTTTAATGGCTGCTGATGTAATGAAGGCAGGACTTGAGGAAATAAAACCATTATTAAGTGAAGGTGACATCAGTACTGCTGGAACAGTTGTCATTGGTACTGTACAAGGCGATTTACATGATATTGGCAAGAACTTAGTTGCAATGATGCTTGAGGTAAGTGGATTTAGAGTTGTTGATATTGGTGTTGATAAGGATATTAATAGCTTTTTAGAGGCCTGTGAAAAAGAAAAACCTGATGTTGTTGGACTTTCAGCACTCTTAACTACTACTATGAGCGCGATGAAAGAAACTGTTGCAGCGATTAAAGACAAATTTAAAGATATAAAGGTTATTGTAGGCGGAGCTCCTGTTTCTTGCGATTTTGCAAAATCTATTAATTCAGATGGTTACTC
Source organism: Clostridiaceae bacterium (assembly GCA_031549525.1). GTDB lineage: Bacteria > Bacillota > Clostridia > Clostridiales > Clostridiaceae > WQUF01. Next base: position 9,546 of record JAVBPQ010000013.1, read on the forward strand.
AGATGATGCAGGTGGAGCAGTAATGCTTTGTAAGAGTTTAGTTAAATAAATATTAAGTTTAAAGATGGAGAGTGTTTTATGGGAAAATTTGATTATTTAAAGGAAAAACCTATTGCAGTATTAGGAGCTGGAGCTGTTGCTAAAGCTATTGCTGGTGATTGTGCACTTGGTGGTGCTAAAGTTAGAATATGCGATGTTGAACCATTTGCGAAAAAAACATTAAAAAATATTAAAGAAGTTGGCATAAAATTTTATGGTGACCAGATAAATTTATATGGATTTGAGCGTGAAGGATTTGCAAAAATGGATTTAGTAACCACAGATGTTGCTGAAGCTGTTAGAGGTGCAGGAATTATAGTAATTGGAACTCCTACTTTTGGGCATAAACCATTCTTTGAAAAATTAATACCATGTTTAGAAGATGGCCAAGTTGTTCATATATTCCCAGATAATTTTGGTTCAATCTTATTTAGGAAAATGATGAAAGAAGCTAATTGTACTAAAAATGTAATAGTTGGTGGATGGTCATCATCAACTTATGGTTCAAGAGTAGATGTTCATGGTGGAGTAATAACCCATAAAATAAGAGTTTATTATAGAGCAATAACCTTAAGAGGAGCTGCAATGCCAGCTTGTGATTCAGATGATTTCTTAGAAACAGCTAAATTCTTACCGTCTATGGATGCTGTTACAAAAGGAGATGGAGTCGTAAAAGGAGATACTGCTTTAGATATAGGTTTATCTAATGTTAATCCTGTACTTCATTGCCCTGGAGCTATTTTAGGGGTTTCTACAATGGAAAACTTCGGAAGAATATTTGGAGATGACAAATATAAATTTTCAATTTATTCACATGCATATTGTAACTCCATTTCAGAAGTACAATATAGCTTTTATCTAGAAGAGTGTGCACTTGCTAAAAAATTAGAGGTTTCAATACAACCATATGAAAGAGAGCATTTCTTTTCTCGTGAAAACGTTCTAGGCCAAGAGTATATGGGACTTGATTATTTAATTCCATTTGATATGCAAGATCCAATTCAATTTGGGACAGGTCCATTTAATATGGAAAATCGTTATATAACTGAAGATATTCCAGTAGGTTGCTTTGTATATAGCCAGCTTGGTAAAAAATATGGTGTAGAAACTCCAGTTATTGATTCTATGATTCATCTTGCAAATGCTATCTCAAAAAGAGATTTAACTAAAAATGGTTATACACTCAGTTATCTTGATCTTGATAACATGTCACTTAAGGAACTCAATATATATTTAAGAGAAGGTGTAAAATAATCTTTAAAAAGAGGTGAAATTTTTGGATATTGTTGATGCACTTATAACTTCTATTCTAAGGGGTAGTTTTTATTCGTTAATGGCTGTAGGACTTTCACTAGTATTTGGCGTAATAAATATTGCAAATTTTGCCCATGGTGAATTTTATATGCTTGGAGCTTTTGTATCTTACTTTGCATTTATGATATTAGGGCTTAATCCTATACTAAGCGTTTTAGCAGCAGGAGTATTTGCTTTTATTTTTGGAGCACTAATTGAAAAGATTCTATTTGTACCTTTAAGGAAGAGAAGTCAAAAAAATTGGCTCATGAATACTTTCCTTTTAACCCTTGGACTTTCAATCATAATGCAGCAATCCATGAGACTTATTGCAGGTTCTAAAAACTATGGTATTAAACAAGGATATTTCAAAGGCTCATTTCAAATTTTTGGAATGAGCGTGGCTAATGATAGAATTTTTGCCTTTGCTGTTTCAATCATATCCATTATTGCTCTTATGTACTTTTTAAATTACACAAGGATAGGAAAAGCCATAAGAGCTGTTTCACAAGATTCAACTGGAGCAAAACTTGTAGGAGTAAATTTAAGCTTTATTTATACCCTTACATTTGGATTAAGCTGCTCACTTGCAGCAATTGCTGGAGCATGTTTATTATCCATCATTCCAGCAAACCCACTTATGGGTATATCATCTTTAAATAAATCCTGGTTTGTATTAATACTTGTAGGAATGGGAAATGTAGAAGCTGGAATAATAGGTGGATTGATAGTAGGTTTTTTAGAGACAGTTGCTATAAATATTTTTAGTGCAGGATGGATGGATCTTATAAGCCTTGGAATCATTATCATTATCTTGCTTGTTAAACCTAATGGTCTTTTTGGTAAAAAAGGCGTTAAAAGCGTTGTTGAATAAAGGGGGTATAATAAATGAAAGCTAATTTACAAAAAACTAACCCCGTTTTTGTAATAAAAAGTAATTTGCAAAAAGTGGGTCTTACACCTGTAGGGTTTATTTCACTCATATTGCTCGGACTTATACCAGTATTCATTACAGATAATGCAATCGTAAGGCTTATGATATCTGCAATGATGTATGGTGTATTTGCAATGGCATTTGACTTTACCTCTGGATTTATAAATATTACAAACTTTGGATTTTCAGCTTTTTGGGGCATTGGAGCTTATACCAGTGCGATACTTTCAACTAAACTTGGAATAAGTCCATGGATTGGTCTTATTTGTGGATTTATAACAGCAGGGATCGCTGGTTTTTTACTTGGACTTCTCACCATAAGACTTGGGGGAATCTTTGCATCGTGTATGACTTGGTTTGTGGCTCTTGCATTATTTGCAGTTGCTACAAACTGGGTTAGCTTAACAGATGGCTCAAAAGGATTAGGTGTAGATCCACTCATAGATTCAACATCTTATACAGGTATATTTTATACTTTATTTTTAATACTTATTTGTGTTTATATAACGTTGATGATTATTGCAAAATCTGATATTGGTACAGCATTTAGAGCAATAGGACAAGATGTTGAAGCTGCTCAAGCAGCAGGAATCGATCCTAGTAAATATAAAATTATAAATTTTACACTTTCTTGTGCTATTGGAGGGCTCGTTGGAGCATTTTATGCCCATTTTTCTGGAATCATATTGCCCAAATTATTTCAAACAAGTAATACTGTAGAGATAATGGCCCTTGCTTTCATTGGGGGACGTGGAAAAATTTGGGGCAGCTTGCTCTGTGCTATTGTACTTTTACCAATAATGGATTATATGAAAGGTCTCATGGAGTTTAGGCTCATACTTTATGGACTGCTTATGATTTTAGTTATGATTTATTATCCAAAGGGAATTGCAGGTTTTATTGAAGATTTAAAGCATAAATGGTTTGGAAAGAAAGCTATATAAAAAAATTACTAAAAAGGAGTTTTTGCATATGTTAAAAAAGATTATTGCAGGTATTCTCGGAATGATTTTATTAATAACGTTTTCTGGTTGTGGTCCTAAAACAGATTCAGGTAGTGGCAATTCAGGAACATCAGACCCTACAGGTACAACATCAAGTGCTGCAAGTGGTGAAAAAGTTTTAAAGGTAGGTATGATGGGACCATTTACAGGGCCAGGAGCTCGTGTAGGTGATGAATTTAAAGCTGCAGCAGAAATGGCTTTTGGAGCAATTGATTATAAGGTTGGAGATTATAAAATTGAAATTGTATATATAGATGATGAATCAGATGCTGAAAAAGCTACTAGAGCCTATGAACGTGCTATTACACAGGATAAAATAGATGTAGGCTTTATGGATTGGAATAGCTGGGTATCAGTTGCATGTATGGAAGTTGCAGCAAAGTATAAGATGCCTCATTTCTTTGGATTTGGAGCAGGCATAGAAGTAAATGAAAAATATCAAAAAGATCCAGAAAAGTATAAATATTGGGTAGGAAAGGCATGGCCAACTCCATCTAAACTAGTAACTGGATATGTGGAAACAATTGAAGAAGCTATAGAAAAAGGTCTTTGGACACCTAGAAACAAGAATTTTGCAGTATTTGGAGTCGATCAAGACTGGGGAAGAATGTTTGGCGGAACTATGAGGGAATCATTTGAAGCAAAAGGTTGGACATGTGTTGGTGAAGAATGGGTTCCAATTGGCGAAACTGAATATTATCCATTGCTTAATAAATTAAAATCAAAAGATGTAAGCTTGATGGTAGGAACAATGTCAGATGCTCCTGCGAGCTCTTCATTTATAAAGCAATCAAAGGAATTAAATATACCTTCTATGATAATAATGGATGGCTTAGGATGGGTAGGAGAATGGTATGAGTTAACAGGAGATGCATCTAATTATATAATTGACCAAATTCCGCTATATACATCTGACAATGCTAAAAAGTTTGTGGAAGATTTTAAAGCTAAATTCAATATGGATCCAAGCCCATCAACAGCAGGAATGTGTTATGATTGGGCAAATTACTTTATAAAAGTTCTTGAAACGACAAATGAAAGCTATGGAGAATTGACAACTGAAACAATCATGAAATGTGCAGAAGAGCAAGTAATGACTGGTAAGCTTACTTATAAAGATGGCGTAGTTCATAAGGAATATAAATTTACCCCTGAAAACTTCCCTGATATGGAAGTTGGTCAAGATTATTATATGTTCCCAGTTATACAATATTTAGATGGCAAAATGCATCCTGTGTGGCCTGAAAATCAAAAAGAGCAAGAGGTTCAAATACCTGATTACGTTAAATAGGGGGATTGAAAATGCCCAATATACTGGAATTAAATTCTGTATCTAAATCTTTTGGTGGTTTGCAAGCTAATAAGAACGTAACTATTTCAGTAGACGAAGGCAGCATTTATGGACTTATTGGTCCAAATGGTGCAGGTAAAACAACATTATTAAATTGTATTTTGGGTACTCATAATCCAGAACAAGGGAGTATTTTATATAATGGTAAGAGCATTAAAGGATTAAAGCCACATAAGATTGCACAACTTGGAATATGTAGAACATTTCAAATTGTAAAATCACTGCCTGACTTTACAGCTATTGAAAATGTTATGATAGGAGGTATCTTTGCTAATCATCAATCTAGAGAAGAAGCTCATGGAAGAGCTTTAAAAAATCTTGAATTTGTTGGATTTTCACAAGATCCTATGACACTAGCTAGAAACTTAAACACAGTCCAGTTAAAACAGCTTGAACTTGCAAGGTCCTTAACAGCAAATTGTAAAGTTTTGATACTAGATGAAGTTGCAGCAGGTCTTACACCTAGCGAGCTTAATGATATTACTACACTTATAAAGAAGATAAGGCACTCATTAAATGTAACAATTATTATTGTCGAGCATCTAATGAAGCTTATCATGGAAGTTTGTGATAAAATTGCTGTGCTCTATTTTGGAGAACTGCTTGTAGAGGGAATACCAAAAGACATCGTTGCAAATGAAAAGGTCATTAAAGCTTATTTAGGTGACAACTATATGCTTTAGTTAAATTAGGAGGTGATTTCTATACTTAAAGTTGACAATTTAAATATCGCATATGGAAATTTGCAAGTTGTATGGGATGTCTCGTTAAACATCCCAAAAGGGCAAATAGTGGCTCTTTTAGGCTCAAATGGAGCAGGCAAAACAACAATTTTAAAGACTATTGGAGGTATTTTAAAACCAATGTCAGGAAAAATATTTTTTGCTGATAAGGATTTATCAAAATATCAATCTCATCAATTAATAAATTTAGGATTATGCTTTGTACCTGAAGATAGAAATTTGTTTATTTCTATGACTGTAGAAGATAATTTAGTTTTAGGTGCTTATACCATACGAAATAAGGCAAAGATAAAATCAAATTTAGAATATGTTTATTCATTATTTCCAAGGCTCTTTGAGCGTAAAAAACAACTTGCTGGAACCATGTCTGGAGGAGAGCGCCAGATGCTTGCTATAGCAAGAGGATTAATGGCTAATCCTAAAATGATTATGCTTGATGAACCTTCTATGGGTCTTTCACCTCAAAATGTTGTGCTTGTGTTTGAGACACTAAAGAAATTAAAAAAGGAAAATGTAACTACATTAATTGTTGAGCAAAATGTCAATACAACACTTGAAATTTCTGATAGCGCATATGTTTTAGAGCATGGAAAAATCGTCATGTTTGGCGATAGCAATACTGTTAAAAATGATGATGGTATACGCAAGATGTATTTGGGAATTGCTTAAAATAATAGGATAATACCAAGCCTTAAAAGGCAGGTATTATCCTATTTTAATATCTACTTTAAATATAAAAATATTGCTTTCTTCTAGATGATGATGGTATGCCAAGGCTTTCACGATACTTGGCTACTGTCCTTCTTGAAATATTATAATTTTGTCTATCTAAAATATCCTTAATTTCACTATCAGATAGAGGATTTTTTTTATTTTCATTTTTTATAATTTTCTTTATTTCACTCTTTAACATATTTGAAGTAACATCTATCATATCAAACCCAGCAGTAAACACATCTTTTATTTTCATCACCTTAGCAGGGGTTTGTATATACTTATCCTTTATTGCACGGCTTATAGTGGATTCATTAACTCCTATCCTTGATGCAATATCCTTAAATGTCATCTTCCTTAAATATTTATCCCCTCTTAAAAAATAATCTCTTTGAAGGATTACGATTTGCTCTAATATTTTTAATAAAGTTTTTTTTCTATTCTCTATAGCTTTTATTAAATACATAGCAGAGTTTAATTTATTATATAGATACTCTTTGGTTTTATCATCATTTGCATATTTCATGATATCTTTATAATAAGCTGTTAATTTAATATTTGGCAAAAAATCATCATTCATCGATATAAAAATTTCATCCCTCAATATGTGTATATAAGCTTCTGGAACTATATATGTATCTACATCATAATAAAATCCTCTAGAAGGTTTTGGCTCTAAAGATTTTATTATTTTGCAATATTTTAAAACAGTTGAAACTTGTATATTAAGTATAGAAGCAATTTCTTTTATCTTATTTTTAGATATTAATATAAGATGATTGTTTACTATCTCATATAATTTTTCATCCTTATATTTTTCTTGCGAAGCTGTATACACAGGCATTCCTCAAGATTTCTAGCGCAAACGCCATCTGGAGTAAAATCTTGTATTTTTTTTATAGCATAATCTGCTAACTTTTTATCAATTCTCAATTCTTTAGCAAGTTCATCTGAAGTTTGTTCAAAGTATCCCATCAATGCTTTCAATAATATAGTATATCACTTTAAGCGTATCTATAGGCTCCTTTAAATAACCTGCTTGCTCAATCAAATGGTCTTTTAGTGTCTTTTTTTCCTGAAAATAATTAAATCTATCTTGTATCTCATTTTTAGCTAAACTACTTTTATCATGATATGAAGTATCATCATAGTCATTATATACCTCAAGCAATGGATTATCATTTAATTCATTTGAAATATTTTCTGCAAGAAACAATAAAGACATCTGTAAAATGTTTAGTGAATGTTGTTGTCTTGGTGTTAATAAAAGCTTTTGCTTCATTTTAATTTCTTGATTTAATATTACTTCCAAAATTACACCTCAGCACTTTATCTATTTCCATATTTTGCTATCATTCAATAATAGAATACTCTTTTATTTTTCTGTATAAAGTAGCACGGCTTATACCAAGGACATTAGCAGCATTTTGTTTGCCCTCATTTGTATATCCATATATTTTAAGTGATTCAAGTATTTGTTCCTTTTCCATTTCAGCCATTGTCTTTATTTTTGATGATGATGATGCTATTTTTGATAAAAAGTTCTTAGGCATAGAATTTTGTGTTATATATTCTGATTTTTCAACAACTACTGCATATTCAATTATATTTTTTAATTCACGTACATTACCTCTCCAATTATGATTTAAAAATTTAATTTTCAATTCGCTGTCAAGTCCATGAATATTTTTTTGAAGTCTTTCAGAATATACCTTAATAAATTTTTCAGCTAAAAATAATATATCCTTTTTTCTTTCTCTTAATGGCGGGATATCTAATGTTATTACATTAAGCCTGTGATATAAGTCTTCTCTGAACTTACCGCTTTCAACAAGCTCTTCAAGATGAGCATTTGTAGCACCTACTATCCTTATATTGATAGGTATTTCTTTTATGCTTCCAACCTTTTCTATAGTGCGATTCTCAAGAACCCTCAATAATTTTGTCTGCACATGTAGCGGTATAGCTTCAATTTCATCCAAAAAAACCGTACCACTATTTGCGCTAGAAAACTTTCCTTCTTTACCTGTAGCATTTGCACCTGTAAATGAACCTTTTTCATATCCAAATAAAGTGCTTTCAATCAAAGAATCAGGGATAGTGCTGCAATTTACTATAATAAAAGGATTATTTGCCCGATTGCTATTATTATGTATTGCTTTTGCAAATAACTCTTTCCCTGTACCAGTTTCACCTACTAATAAAATAGTTGAATCTGTCTTTGAAAATTGCAAGACAGCATCTTTAAAGCTTATAAAAGTCTCATCTATACCCCAAATATCATCAAAAAAAGATTGATCCTTCACAGAATTTTTTTCTAATTTACTATTTGTAAGATATATTATGGATCTTTCTAATTTATCCATTTTGCTTTTAACTTTTTCTACTCTGTAATCTATATTTTTACCATTGTATAATATCTTGTTTTTATCTTTATTTAAATCAAAGTCAGGTAATACAGTCTTAATATCCTTATTTAAAGAATCACTTCTTTTTATAAAAAAGTTTTTTTCGCATAAATCATTTACATGCTGAACTCTTGCAAACTCATCTATGACTAAAATTCCAATATCTGTCTTATTTATAATTTTAGATATAACCTCATTTGAATACTCAAGCTGCTTTAAGACTTTGTTATCCTCAACACATGCAAATACTAAATTGGTTACTTTAGTTAAAAGATTCCATAAGGTTGATTCGCTATATCTTAAAAACTCATGGTCATCGTCATTATACATACTTGCAATTCCAAGTGCTCCAATAATTTTATTTTCAAATTCCAATGTTTGAAATATAGCTTTTTTATATTTGCAAGTACCATTTGTCGCCATACATATTTTGCATTGCAATTCGTTATTTTTATCCATAACCATAGCTTTTGAACATTCTTGACTAGTTAACAATTGTGAAACGATTCCATTTAAAACAACTTTTTCTCCAATATGTTCTTTTAGCATACCAGTTCCGCAAACTCTTGTAAGAGAATTATCTATCATTTCAATATGAAGATTTAGAATATTTGCCATAGTTTCAAGTACATCTTGAATTTTTTGATAGTTAAAATAAATTGATTTCATAAAACAATAACCACGCTTCCTGTTGATTATTTAACCTTTCATAGTTATAGGTTATAGCTTTGTGAAAGAAATTTTATAATTAAAATTATTTTAAGTATATCTGATAGTTTATATACACTTTATATCAAAATATATGTAAAAATATGTATAACTATGATAATATAATTTTATCATATAAGAATGGCTTGTTCAATAATTTAATGAATTTAATGATAACCTTCCCATTGTTTTTACCAAACTGTTATAATTATTATATAAAAATACAAATTAAAGGAGCGTAAAATTATGAAAAAAGATTTATATAATATTATGCTTTCTAAGGACATAATCGAAGAAATCGATAAAATTGCTTATGAAAGAGATGTTGACCGCTCATATATTTTAAACGAGATACTAGCTGAATATCTATCTATAAAAATTCCTGAGCTCAATGTGAAAGAAGTCTTCCAGATGGTAGAATTGAATATGAATAAGACCAGTGTATTTAAAGTTCAAAAAAGATTATCTGATTGCATTATATATGTAAAAAGCTCATTAAAGCATGAATATCGCCCTGAACTTAAATATTCAGTGGAAATGTTTAATAATGATGAATTTAAAATAGGAAAACTTAAATTAGTCTTTCGCACCTATGATATACACACTTTAAAGAGATTTAATGATTTTATAAATATATGGATCTCCTTGGAGACACACTACATTCACAAATATTTTAAAAATAGAGAAATTCAATACGAGGTTGAAAACGGAAGATTTAATAGAACCCTTATGATGCCAAAAGATATCACTCCTGCAACAAATGAAATATTAAGTCAGGCTATTTGTGAATATATAATAAAATTTGATGAGATGTTAAAGTTTTATTTAAATGGCCAAAATTTAGATTCAATAGAGAGAATTTATTTGGAATATATAAATAAGAGCATCATATTTTAATCTTATAAATTTATGGAGGCAAAGCATGGATACCCAAAGATTTACACAAAAATCATTAGAAGCCATATCGACTGCACAAAATATTGCAATAGAAAATGAGAATATGCAGATCGAACCTGAGCATCTTCTTTATGCGCTTTTAGATCAAGATAACGGCTTAATCCCAAGATTATTTGAAAAAATGGAAATAGACCCTGATAATGCACTGTCCATAGTGGATAATTATATATCAAATATTCCTAGGGTTTCAGGCTCAGGGAGAGAGCAGGGAAAAGTATATGTTTCTTTAGCAGTAGATAAGATTTTAGTGGAAGCTGATAAACAGAGCAAGGATTTAAAGGATGAATATATATCCACTGAACATATTTTTTTAGCTTATTTTAATAAACCTACTGAAAATATAAAGAATATATTTAACAAATTAAATTTAGATAAAGTTAGATTTTTAAATGCCCTAAAAGCTGTAAGAAGCACATCAAAGGTCACAACAGATAATCCTGAAGAAACCTATGAGGCTCTTTCAAAATATGGATATAATCTTGTTGATAAGGTAAAGCAGCAGAAGCAAGATCCTGTAATAGGAAGAGATGATGAGATAAGAAATGTAATACGCATCTTATCAAGAAAAACTAAAAACAATCCAGTTTTAATTGGAGAGCCTGGAGTTGGGAAAACTGCCATAGTTGAAGGTTTAGCCATAAGGATAGTTAAAAAAGATATACCTGAAGGGTTAAAGGACAAAACTATCTTTGCACTTGATATGGGTGCTTTAATTGCAGGGGCAAAGTATAGAGGTGAATTTGAAGAGCGCTTAAAAGCAGTGCTTAATGAGGTAAAAAATAGCAATGGAAATATAATATTGTTTATCGATGAACTTCACACCATTGTAGGTGCAGGTAAGACTGAAGGCGCAATGGATGCAGGAAATATATTAAAGCCTATGCTTGCTCGTGGCGAGCTTCATTGCATTGGAGCTACAACTTTAGATGAATACAGGCAGTATATCGAAAAGGATGCAGCCCTTGAGAGAAGATTTCAGCCTGTTATGGTAAATGAACCTACAGTAGAAGATACCATAACCATATTAAGAGGATTAAAGGAAAAATATGAGGTCTTCCATGGTGTACAAATAACCGATGGTGCCCTTATAAGCGCTGCTGTTTTATCTCATCGCTATATCTCTGATAGATTTTTGCCTGATAAGGCTATTGACCTTGTGGATGAAGCTTGTGCTATGATAAAAACCGAGATAGATTCAATGCCTACAGAGCTCGATATTATATCAAGAAAGATAATGCAAGTTGAAATAAAAGAAGCTGCTCTAAAGAGAGAGAGCGATCCCTCCTCTAAGGAGAATTTAATAAAAACCCAAAAAGAGCTTGCTGAACTAAGAGAAGAATTTAACAGCTTAAAAGCTAAATGGGAGACAGAAAAATCAAGCATAAATTCAATACAGAAGATAAAAGAACAGATGGAAAAGGTGAATTCTGAGATAGAAGAAGCTGAGAGAAAATATGACCTTGAGAGGTTAGCTGTCCTTAAATATGGAACTCTCCCTGATCTAGAGAAGAAATTAAAAGAAACAGAGGAAAAAGAAAAAAAGGCAGGAAAGTTTACACTTTTAAGAGATAAGGTCACAGATGATGAAATTGCAAAAATAATCGCAAGATGGACTGGAATTCCTGTTACTAAGTTATTAGAAAGCGAGAGGGAAAAGATATGGAATCTTGATGAAGAGCTACATAAGAGGGTTGTAGGTCAGGATGATGCTGTAAATAAAGTATGTGAAGCTATAATAAGATCAAGAGCAGGTATATCTGACCCTAAAAAACCTATAGGATCATTTTTGTTTTTAGGTCCTACTGGCGTTGGAAAAACTGAACTTGCAAAAGCTTTATCTGAGAGTTTATTTGATGATGAACACAATATGATAAGAATAGATATGTCTGAATATATGGAGAAATTTTCAATATCACGCTTAATAGGATCTCCTCCAGGATATGTAGGATATGAAGAAGGAGGTCAGCTCACTGAAGCTGTAAGAAGGCGCCCCTATTCTGTAGTTTTATTTGATGAAATTGAAAAAGCACATCATGATGTGTTTAATATCCTGCTTCAGGTTTTAGATGATGGCAGAATAACCGATTCCCATGGAAAAGTAGTGGATTTTAAGAACACCATAATAATACTCACATCAAATATAGGCTCAGAATTATTGCTAAATGGCATAACAGATGATGGTGAAATCAAAGAAGATGTTAAATCAGAAATACAAAAACTTCTAAAACAATATTTTAGACCAGAATTTTTAAACCGCTTAGATGAGATAATATTCTTTAAGCCTCTGTTAAAGGAAGAGATATTTAAGATCATAGATATATTGGTAGAAAACCTCACTTTGCGCCTTAAAGAACAAAAGCTTTCACTTGTCTTAACGGATAAAGCAAAAGAGTTCATATCTCTTAATGCTTATGATCCTATTTATGGAGCAAGACCTCTTAAGCGATTTATACAGAGCAAAGTGGAGACTTTAATAGGAAGGCTTATCATAAAAGGAGAAGTTTCACCTGAGGATGAAATAATAGTGGATGTTTCAGAAAATAGCCTTGTTGCAACAAAAAATAAATAAAGAGTAATTTTTATAAAATTGCATAATCTATAAAAGTAACCTTTTTACTTTAGGAAGTGGATTATGAGAAAATTTTTTAAGAAAAGCTCATTCATGGTTGTTATAACTATATTTATGATGTTATTTTCAAATTTTAATATACTAGCTAAAAGATGTGACTGGGGTATATGGTTTTCTGAACCTGGAAAATCTATAGGTGATGATACTCCTGAGTATTTAAAGAATTTTAATGCTTATTTTATTGGAGAAGAACATAAAAAGATAATTTATTTAACGTTTGATGCAGGATATGAAAATGGATATACAGATGAAGTACTAGATATACTAAAGGAAAACAAAGTGCCAGCTACTTTCTTTTTATGCGGTCATTACTTTAAAAAAAATCCTGAAATGGTAAAACGAATGGTAGAAGAAGGGCATACAATAGGTAACCATACCATGTCTCATCCAGATATGTCTAGTATCACTGATAAAGATGCTTTTAAAAAAGAGCTGTCTCAGGTTGAAGATCTATATAGATCAATAACTGGTCATGAGATGAAAAAATTTTATAGACCCCCTATGGGAAAATATAGCGAAAATAATTTAAAAATTGCTAAAGATTTAGGATATAGTACGATATTTTGGAGCCTTGCATATAAGGATTATGACAATGAAAGCCAGCCTTCAAAGAAGGAAGCATTTGCGAAGTTAATACCAAATATTCATCCTGGTGCTGTAATTCTCCTCCACAATACATCTAAAACAAATTCTCTGATTTTAGATGAATTAATAAAATCATATACTAAAATGGGTTATGAATTTAGAGAACTTGATGATCTAATAGGATAATCACAAAGAGCATTGTATAAAATTACTATACAATGCTCTTTTATTATCTAGGATCGTTGTATTAACCCATATAGGAAGAGCTTCATCATTCCCATTTTATAGTCACTAGTCGTTGCTAAAAAATCACTATGTTGAAATATTGACATGAACATCATAAAATAAGACATAATTGCTTCAGTTGGTATATCCTTGTCAATAGCGCCCTCTTTTTTCCCAAGCTTAATAAAATTATTATATATAACCATAGCTTTTTCTCTTATAGCCTCTTGAAATATCTGATTAAGAGCCTTATCGTCTAAAGCCTGTTCGTTAAAATGTGACAATGCAACTTCATTGATCATATCGCTCTTGTCTTGTATAATAAGCTCTAATTTTTCAACAAATGAAATATCGAGTTTCATTATCTGTTCATATTTACTCAAGGCTGC
>JAVBPQ010000034.1:0-11312 GCA_031549525.1 Clostridiaceae bacterium
AATCTTATTACACTATGTGAGGAATGTCATAAAGACTATCATGCGGAAAAACTTAAGTTAAACCTAAAACGTGGTATGTCGTTTAGAGATGCAAGCTTCATGGGTATCATGCGATGGGCATTTTATAATCGTTTGAAGGAAATATATCCAAACGTTTCATTAACATATGGATATATTACAAAACACATCAGAATAACAAACAATTTAGAAAAAACACATTGCGTAGATGCAAGATGTATCAGTGGAAATCCTATGGCTACGCCCGTAGATACGTTCTATAGACAAAAAGCAGTGAGAAGACACAATGGTCAAATTCATAAAGCTACGATCTCAAAAGGGGGATATCGAAAACTCAATCAATCTCCAAAATATGTATTTGGGTTTCAGCTATTTGACAAAGTAGAAATAGTCTTGACTGGTGTGAAAGGATTTATTTTTGGTAGAAGATCTAGTGGTAGCTTTGATATCAGAAAATTAGACGGAACAAAGATTTCAGCGGGGATCAGTTATAAAAAATTAAAACTGATTGAAAAAAGAAAAACCATATTAATAGAAAAAATTTAATTCAGAAAGGAGACGCTACGTTCCTCCACATATCTAAAGATAGTGGTATCCCGCAGCAAAAAATTTTGATGATGGATATCGCTATTTGTTCAGGCGAAAGGTCAGCTATATCAAGACCAATGGGCGTGTATACCTGATTCAACATTTCTTTTGATATTCCTTCTGCTATTAGTTGAGGAAAAAGATCTTGGGTCTTTCCTAGGCTACCTAGCATACCAATATACTTGAAGTTGCACTGTAAAGCACCTTTTAGTGCTGCTTTATCTTGTGTATATATCCATTCTTACACCTTCTTCATTTAACTAAAATATCACACTAAAAATTAGTTGTCAAGCCAGTGAAGCCAAAAAAAAGTACCACTTTATTTAAGTGGCACTACAACATTAAAAAAATATTTTAAACTAAACCATATCAAATTTCTTAATAATCCTATCTATCCTTTTGCGGCTATAATTAATGTTAAAATCATTTTCTAAAATCATCTTTATAGAGCGGGTACCTTTGTTATATCCGCTTTTATTTAAAGCTAAAATTATATTATCCTTTACCTTAGCATCCAATTCTTCTCTTTTATCTCTCTTATCCTTAGATTTTATATAACCATAATAACCAGAACGTGATACTCCAAATTCTTCACAAAGATATCTAATTTTATTTTTATATTTACCTTCTTTTACCATTTCATATATGAGCTGAAAAGCCTCATTTTCGCTAAAACATCCCTTTTCATTTACCATCCTCCTTTCCTCTACATCTACTTTTTTTAATATCTCTATTTTTTCTTCTAAGAGCTTTATTTTATCTTCCTGTCTTTTTAGCTTTTCAGAAGGTGTAAGCTCTCTTTCAAGATGCCTACCTGATGAAGTTCTTCCATCCACAAGACCTAATATTCCATCCTTTAAATAAGCCCTTTTCCATCTTATGGCGCATTGCTCTGCACGCTTTTTCCCTATTATATCTATATCAAAACCATTTTCGTAAAATATATCTAAAGGGGATCTCCCCTTTAAATATTCTTCTATAAACGTCCTTTTAAACTCATCAGTATATGTTATTGAAAGCTTGCTTACTTTTTTTACATTTTTATTTTTTTGAAGCTTTATAATATCATTTTCATTAAATATCACCTTGCTCATATTTATTCCTCTTTTATAATAAATTTTAAGGCCATTAGTCTGCTTTTTGGCAATCTAATGGCCCCTTATGATTTGCAATTTTACTTATCAAATGTTAAACTTTTAATATCCCTTAGAGCCTTTCTTCATTTTTAAATTAGGTTGCAGACCCATATTATTTTAATTGAAGAAGGTTCATTTTCTTTTTCTTTACTCATACTATCCTCCACCTACTGGAGGGAAAATTGCAATTATATCATCATGATTCAATGGTTTATCAAGAGAACTGCGATGCCCATTTATTAAAAAAACCGATACATCTTTTTCATCAATATTCAATTCTTTAATCACATCATAACCATTCATATTCTCTTGCCATTTAACATTTAATACTTTCCCTCTATCTTGTCTTAATGTTGCAAATAGCCTTACCTCTACATTAAACATCTCATTTATTGTAATCCTAGACGCTTTAATGTATCCTCAGTTGGGAAACCATCCACCCAGCCGCGCTCTTTATAATATTCTGGCAACATTTCACTTAGCCTATTGAATTGCCCTTTTGAAGGTCCTTCAGGAATTGGCTCTTCTAAAAGTCGCTTTGGAAGTGTATCATCTTCAGGCTTCATACCTGCTCTTTGATTAAATAATCTTTCTAAACTATATATCCTCTCTCCTGTCTCAAGAACGCTTTCCACTGTGTGCTCTGTTCCTGTTGCAGCGTTAAGAAGCTCTGCATAGTTACCAGCATCTAATGCAAATGATGTAAATAAACACATGCCTGAGGAATCTATTACAGCAGTTAAGTCTTGGAATATTTTAGCCCAGCTCGCTTTTCCTTCTGTAGCTGTTCTATCAAGTGCTTCTGGAGTGCCGAGAACTTCAGGAGAAATCATATATCCACGAACATGGCAACCACCACGATTGCTTGTAGCATAGTTAAGACCGATTCCTTGTATTCCACGAGCATCATAAGCTGGCATCTCTTGCTTTTTAACAGTCATTGAAAACTCTGGATGACCATAATGTTCACAAAGCCTATATGAACCTTGTGCCATAAGCTTTCCTAATGCAGTTTCTCCTCTTCCCATGCGGCGTGTCCATTCAACAATTGCTTCAGTATTTCCCCATTTAAGTGGTACTCCTTCACAATCTTCATCAGTTATAAATCCTCTCTGATAAAGCTCCATTGCTGCAGCAATTGTAGTAGCAACTGAAATAGTATCGTTGCCCATCTCATTGCACATTAAATTTGCTTTGTTTATTGCATCAAGGTCTAAAATTCCACAGTCACTTCCAAATCCCCATATTGTCTCATATTCAGGGCCTCCTACTACATTTCCATCTACAGTAACTACACGACCGCAACCAATAGGACATCTATGACAGTAGCTATTTTTAACAAGCTTAGTCTCTTTTAGACTTTCTCCTGATGTCTTATCTGCACCTTCATCATAAGAGTATTGCCAATTCTTTGTAGGATATGCCCCTATTTGGTTTATAGCATTTACAAGGACTGCAGTTCCATATGTTGGAAGTCCTGTTCCTGTAACTCCATTTTCTTTGATCTTTAACATACATTGAGAAGTGGCAGTTTTAAGAGCTGTAGAATCATATACTGGCATAACACTCCTCTTAGTAGCTGTAACACAAATAGCCTTTAGATTTTTCGAACCTACAACAGCTCCAACTCCTGAGCGGCCTGCTGCTCTATCTGTATCATTCATAACTGATGCAAGAAGTGAGAGTGTTTCTCCTGCAGGGCCTATATTGAGAACTGCACATTTTTCATGTTTAGCTTTTAATTTCTCCACACATTCCTCTGTTGCAAGACCCCATAAGTCAGCAGCATCTAAAAATTCAACAACCTCATCATCTATTATATTTATATAACAAGGAGTTTCTGATTTTCCTTCTAGGATCATAACATCATATCCTGCATATTTAAGCTTTGCACCCCATGTACCACCAGAATTTGATGATGCGATCATTCCTGTAAGTGGAGATTTGGTTACAACCATATAACGTCCTCCAGTAGGCACTGCTGTACCTGTAAGCGGTCCATTTATTATGACAACCTTATTTTCAGAAGAGAGAGCGTCTATTTCAGGAGAAACTTCATCCATATATAATTTTGTACCAAGTCCACGTCCCCCAATAAATTTCTTTGCAAGATCTAAGTCTAACTCATCAATTTTGTAAGTTTTGTTAGTTAAGTCGATTCTCAATATTTTACCATTATATGAAGTATTCATTTTTTAACCTCCCTATTATTTTAAATTTACTATGGACACTCAATAAAGCCTCGTGTCCAAAGGCAATCAGCACAAGATGGATAATTTCCAAGACAGTCAGCATCTGCAGTATTCACATAATCACAAAAATCTACATTGTCACAGTCCATGCATGAGGGAAAACGATTGGAATAATTTTGTACTCTTAAGGATGTGTATTCCTTGTTATTCCAAATATCCATAATATTCTCTTTTAGTATATTTCCAAAATACCATTCATTTACTTGTTTCTTTCTCCCAAACACGTACTCAATTCCGCTATGGCTAAATCTGTAACATGGAGAAATATCTCCTCTGCTTGTTATAAACATAGTTCCATTCTCAACAAAAAGACAGCGTCTTTCAGTTTTAAGCTCCACTTGAGGCAGTTTAATCTGAAATTGATTTGAAGAACCAGCAGGATACCAAGAGTTTCTAAGCTGTTTTATTTTTTCACCAGAGTGTAAAACATACATTATCTCATCTATATCCTCTATTTTTTGAGGCAAAAGATTTGATATTATAAGCTTTGAAAACCCTGTACTTTTTAAAAGCGGTATGAGTTCTTTTATTTCTTTTACATTTGATTTTGATAATACAAGCTGGGCATGAAGGATAGGAAACTTTGAATTTAACTGTTTTTTTAACAAAACCAATCTTTTAACATTTTCTTTTAAAATAGAGAAATCAAAACCTCTTATAGCTTTAAACGTATTAGGCAGTCCATCTACTGATATGGTGACCTTTTTATAATGCTTTGCGATGGTGCCTATTACATCACCACTCCAATTAAAAGCGTTGGTGGTGAGTTCAAGGTTAAATTCCTTTAATTCTTCAGAAAATTGTACAAATTTTGGATGCACAGTAGGCTCACCTATTCCTGCTATTGCAATAGAATCAAGTTTAGGTAAATCTTCTTTTATCTTTGAAAAGACCTCTAGGCTCATATCAGATGGAATATGCTCCCAAGTATTTCTAAAGCAGTTTACACAATTTAAATTGCACCTTTCCGTAAGTTCCATATATATCTTTTTTAATTTATTTTCATATAACATAGATTAACCACCTGCTGATAAAAATTTTAACCTAAAAGCAGAAATAAACTTCTTACACTCACATTCATCACCTCTAATTACTATTAAATTTTGAGGTATCAAAATGGTTTTAATGAGAGGATTGCAGCTTTCGGTTACTTTTATTGTACAATTTAAATATTTAAACAAATCATCTTCAATTTTAAGAAGCCCAAGCTCATCAAAATACTCAAGAATGTATTTTATAGATATACCGCTTTTAATTTCAAATACTGCAATCTGAGCCATAAAAAGCTACCTCCAAATGAAACTGTTTTTTTAAAATAAAAAAAGAGCACATCAGAATTTTCTAAAAAGAAATTTCTAAAGTCCCCTTTGCAAAAGGCAGGCTAAAATGTCTCCATCTTAACCCATTGGCCAAAGGTGCATTTTTATGAACGATTGGCTCGGAGATTATTTAATTGTATCTATCTATATTTTATCATTAAACAAGGTGTTGTCAATATGAAAATCTTAAGTGAATATATGAATTATCCCTAAATAAATTCTTTCAAAATCGCAGAAGTAGCTCTCCCCGCTTGTTTTGCGCAAAGCTCTATCGATTCTTTGTCGTGCATGGTTATTATACTAGAGAGACCAAAGATGATATATGTCAATGCCATATCTACATTAGAACTAGGCTGAATATTAGGGTATTCTTTATAGATAGATTTTCTCAAGGATTCTGATATAGTATTTAATAAAATCCATCTGCGGCTGCTTGTAAGAAGAACTTTACCATTTGGGAGATACCAAAATGCGTAAAAAAACTTTAGTATAAATTGCTCTGGATCGCTAAAAAATAGATCAACATATTCCATGTTACAAGTTAAATTAGTTACAAACTCATCTTCAATCTCCTTAATAAGAACATTAATATTGTTATAATGTGCATAGAATGTTGTCTTGTTGATCATAGCTGTTTCACAAAGCTTCTTAACTGTAATCTTTTCTATCGATCTCTCCTGTACTAAATCTAAAAATGCCATGCGAATTTCTTTCAATGTCTTTTTTACTCTTAAATCCATATAACCTGTCCCTTCCACTGTTAAGGTATTTAGCACATTTTATGCTACTTTAATCTAAATTAATATAGAATCTAAATCAAAAAATAAATATTTTTAAAAAAATAATAATAAATGTTGTTTTCTTCTCTAAAATGGATATACTATAATTAATAGATCTATTGATTAAAAATCCTTATACCGTTAAGGTCATAGTGATCCAATGTGAGTCCCATATATTGCGCAAGTGGTATAATCGAGGAGTAGAATCCCAAGGGTATTTGGCTATGTAAATTAAGATTAAGCGAGAACCAAGCTGCAAATTGGTGAGAAGAGAATTCATCAATCCTAGGTTAGAATTCTCTTCTTGTGCCAATTTGTCATTAAAAAAGGTAAAAAAATATCATACTATATTACTTTAAAAATGCAAACCTTTCTTGCATTTTTTTATTATATACAAATTGTATTTATTATATTTTTCTGCTATAATGCGAATATTAATATTAATGGTGGAATAAAATGAAAACAATCACAAAAAATAAAGAATTAATAGCATGTTTCTTAGAAAAAGGTCTTATCTTAGACTATGAGATAACATCAAATGAAAATTTTTACACAAATGATGATCTATTTAATAACTTTAAAATCGATCCTTTTACTTCATTGTTTTATTTTGGATTTGAAAAAAAATCTCAAAATATGTCTCCTTCTTTGTCTTTTGTACATTTTATCTGCTCTAAATTCATTAAATATTTATCCTATGATCCTGCCATTGAATTTACAAGATCTGCTCCTAAAATTCAAGATGAAGAAATTGTGGACATATTAAACAGCACTCCATTTGCTTTAGGGTCAGAATTTATAGATGATGAGTGGATTAAATGGTTTTTAGAAAATTTATCTAAAAGCTTTAAATCAGAAATTTCAAAATATGAAGGCTCAGTAAATGAATTTTTAACATCTCACAGCCCTTCTATTAACGTCATGGGAAGGGTTTGCTTCCATTTGGTAGAAAGTAAAATAGATGATTATCCCTTTGCTTTTTTAGCTACATATAGCACAGAAAATGAAGGTGAAAAAGAAAGTCACATGCCTCTAAAAAATGCCCTATTTGAATATAAAGGAAAAAATGATCTTCTCTTAAAGCTTCTCTCAACAGTGAGTAAAGCTTCTGACAAAAGCGACTTTATTTCAGGACTTGTTGAAAGTGGTGAGCTCTTTTCACCATTAAAATTTTCGTCATATGAAGCTTATACCTTTTTAAAAGAAATCCCCATATATGAAGAATCTGGTATCTTATGCAGGATACCCAATTGGTGGAAAAAGAATACAAACTCTCTAAAGCTATCTATCGCAATTGGAGATAGTGCTCCTTCTTCTATTGGAATGGATGCCATTTTAAGATTTGACCCTAAGATATATTTTGGAGATGAAAAAATGACAAAAGAAGAGATTGAAAAACTGCTTCTTGAAACTAATGGGTTATCTCTTATAAAAGGCAAATGGGTTGAAGTAGATCATGAAAAATTAAAAGCTATATTATCTGCTTATGAAAAAGCAAATGACATATCAGAGCTAGACGGTCTTACAATGGCTGAAGCTATGAGAATGCAGCTAAATCCTGAAGAAGCCTTAGGTATAAATGATAAAAATATCAGCTTAGAAATTTCAAATGGCAAATGGATAAAGACTGTAAGGGATAAACTTATAAATCTAAATAATATTGGGAATCTATCGCCTGGAAATGATTTCAAAGCGATCCTAAGGCATTATCAAAATGTGGGATTTAATTGGCTTATGTCCATGAAAAATTTAGGATTTGGCGCACTCCTTGCTGATGATATGGGACTTGGAAAGACAGTTCAAATCTTAGCTTTATTAGAATATATGAGAGAAAAAGAAGATTTTAAAGCTCTGCTCATAATTCCTGCATCCCTAATTGGAAACTGGGAAAAAGAGATTAAAAAATTTGCTCCTAAAATTAAGTACAGCATACTCCACTCAAAAGATAGGGATATAAATGATGAATCAAATTTATTTATAACTACATATGGAATGGTATCACGTCTTGATGATATCAAAAATCATAAATGGGATATGGTAATAATAGATGAAGCACAAGCTATCAAAAACCCTTCAACTAAACAATCAAAATCAGTAAAAGAGATAAAGTCTAATTTTAGGATTGCAATGACAGGAACACCTATCGAAAACAGGCTTTCAGATCTTTGGTCTTTATTTGATTTTTTAAACAAAGGATTGTTAGGAACAGTAAAAGAGTTTACCACCCTCTCTAAGAATCTTGTGGAGAGCAAAGATTATGCAAAATTAAAAAATGTAGTAAATCCTTTTATCCTAAGGAGGTTAAAGACAGATAAATCCATAATTTCAGATCTTCCTGAAAAATTAGAAATAAAAGCTTATGCAAGCTTATCTAAAAAGCAAGTGGTCTTATATAAAGCTCTTATAAAGGATATAAAAGAAAAATTAGACCATGCTGATGGTATAGAAAGAAAAGGTCTTATACTCTCTAGCATAATGAAATTTAAACAGATATGCAATCACCCCGACCAATACCTTGGTCTTTTAGAATTTAAATCTGATTTTAGCGGAAAATTTGATAAACTTACTGAAATTTGTGAAACTATATATGAAAAGCGTGAGAAGGTTTTAGTATTTACTCAGTTCAAAGAGATGACAGAACCTATAGCAAACCATCTTGAAACCATCTTCAATAGAGAAGGTCTCATCTTACATGGTGAAACCAAGATCAATAAGAGAACTGAGCTTGTAGATAAATTTTGTTCTGATGAATATGTTCCATTTATGGTACTATCCCTTAAAGCAGGAGGAGTAGGGCTTAATTTAACGAGTGCAAACCACGTCATACACTTTGATAGATGGTGGAATCCTGCTGTTGAAGATCAGGCAACAGACAGAGCTTTTCGTATAGGGCAAAGAAAGAATGTAATGGTTCATAAGATGATTACAACAGGTACTATAGAAGAAAAAATAGATACTATGATTGAAGCTAAACAAAAACTTTCTCAGGATATAATAGCAGCTTCAGGTGAAAACTGGATTCTAGATATGAGCAATGAAGAGCTCATAGATCTTTTTACGTTAGTGTGAGGTAATATATATGTGGGAATATCCTAAATATGTATCAATAAGCGAAAAAAAAGATAAAGCACAAAAGCAGATAGAAAAACTTAAAAAAAAGGATAAAGGTATAAACCCTGTCATAATAAAAGGCAAAAAAATAGCAGAGACTTGGTGGGGTATCGCTTGGAATAAAAACCTTGAAAGCTATGCTGACTTTTCAAATAGGATCTCAAGGGGCAAAAGTTATGTGAAAAATGGTTTTATACTAGATCTTAAGATAAATTCTGGAGAAGTCACTGCACTAGTACAAGGATCTGGCAACAAACCCTATAAGATCACCATCACTATGAAGCCTCTTTCAGAAGAAAAATGGAGAAATATCTTAAATGCATGCAGCCATAAGATCTCAGGAATAGAAGAGCTAGTTGAAGGAAAGTTTCCAAAAGCACTAGAGGAGCTTTTTATATCTAAAGAAAAAGGGTTGTTTCCGTCTCCTAAGGAAATCAAATTTAATTGTTCATGCCCTGACTGGGCTAGTATGTGTAAACACGTTGCTGCTGTCTTATATGGCATTGGAGCAAGGTTTGATGAAGATCCTACTTTATTTTTTAAGCTTAGAAGCATCGATTTTGAAGCTCTTTTAAAAAAATCAGTTGAGGAAAAGATGCAGAGCATGCTTTTAAATGCTAATAAAAAATCAAAAAGAATCATTGACGATGAAATTGATATTTCAAAGCTCTTTGAAATATAGCTAGATTATATTATTTTGAGGTGATTTATATTTATAACATAAGAATTTTAACTGAAATGGATTTTAGAAATTTTTCTATATTGCAGCTCAATGCATACCCTGCAATCTCATTAAATTGTGAAAAATATGAAGAAAAAATGAAAGAAATGATAAAAGATGGTATTGAGATTTATGGAGTGTTCCATGATGATAATTTAGTTGGTGGCATGATGCTGTTTTATTATAAGATGAATCTGTTAAATGAAGTAATATCAGCCTGCGGCATAGGTTCTATAGCTGTGGACCTTTGCAGAAAAAAGGAAAAAGTAGCAAGAGAAATAATGAAATTTTATTTAAATAAGCTTAGAGAAAAAGGCATACCTTTTGCACTGCTCTATCCTTTTAATCCTGAATTTTACAATAATATGGGCTTTAGCTTTGGGACACTGTTAAACCAGTTTAAGTTATATCCAAAAGATCTTCCTAAAAAATCAGATAAAAATCATATAGCAAAGCTTGATGAAAGCCATGTACCTTTACTATGCAATTTTTACAATAGCATGTTTAAAAAGACAAATGGGCTGATAGAAAAGGATGAAGGAGAGTTTTTAAGATTATTTAAAAAGGACACCAATAAAATATTCGGATGTATAAAGGATGGAAAGCTTATTGCTTATATTATTTCAGAGTTTAGGCGAGGAAATTTAGAATCATTCTTAGTAAATGATCTATTTATATCAGAGATTTTATTTGAAAATAGCGAAGGATTTTATGAGATAATGGCATTTTTAAAAAGCCAAAGTGATCAATTTAGATATATAATACTAAACACTCAAGATGAGGATTTTGTCTATAGCCTAAAGGATCCAAGAAATCATTCTGAGAAGATATTGTTTTCTGTATACCATGAGTGTATCCACAAAGGCGTGGGCATAATGTACAGGATAACGGATGTTAAAAAAATATTCTCCGATCTTTTAAATCACAATTTTCAAAGTGAGAATTTAAAGCTTTGCTTAAATGTAACTGATAATTTTATTGAAGATAATAATCAAAAGCTTATTTTAAACTTTCAAAATGGAAAGCTCTCTTTAGATTATGATGGACCTTATGATGTAGAGCTATGTATTGATATTTGCGAGCTATCAGCTCTTTTATCTTGCAATATAAAAATAACATCACTTTATAAATATGGCCTAATAAAATTATCTGATGAAAGCTCTCTTTATAAGCTTGATAAAATCTTTGCAACATCTGAAAAACCTCAATGCCTTACATATTTTTAGATAGTTTGTAAAAACTTAAAAACAGTAACTAAAAGCATATAAAATATTAAAAAAAGGTAATATTTTATAAAACTTTGCTGCGTATGTAGGGAAACCTGCATAGGACACAACCTTAAAACCAGTAACCCCTAAAGCCTCACTACCACAATAATATATGAAAGA
>JAVBPQ010000122.1:0-17220 GCA_031549525.1 Clostridiaceae bacterium
TCATCTTCATCAAAATAGCATTTTATAATTTTATCTGAATCATAAATGCCCCATTGATAGCTTGTACCCTTTTTTTCCTTATTTAAATCAAGATAATTTACCTTTGTCAAAGTTCCCAAAGAACCAAGTATAGCCTCAGCTTCGCTTAGAGGCATATCCTGTCTTAAAGCACTAAATTCATCGTAGCTTGTCTTTGTATAAGGGATTATATTTCCATAATATTTAGAATAAATAACATCTGTCGCATCTAAAATTAAATTTATTGAATTATGCCCATCTATAAATGACAATGTAGAAAATTCGCCGTTATTCTCCTGTTTAGGTTTTACAACAAGAGCATTTTCTATCTTCTTAAGGTCCATGGCATCATCGATCAAAAGAAAATTCTCATAGCTTACCCCTTTATTTTTAAAGATATTTGAAAAATCTATATATGGAAATTCTAAACCTGAAAAAATACAAGTAAACACTAAAAAAGTGACTAAGATGCTAAAAAAGCCTAATATTCTTTTCATAGAACTCTCCTTTAAAAACTTTCTAAATTTTTAAAATAATTTTAAATTTATCAAAATATAACTCATGCATTTATGCCATAAAAATTTATTTGAAGTTTTAAAGATCTAAATTTGTACTAGGATAATGGAATGCTTATCCATTTTAAAGATATATTTTTAATATAAACGAAAATAAGCTTATTCAAGGTATTTAAATCATATCGCTTTAATATTATAACATAATCCAATCAATTAATGTATATAAATATAATCATTTCCATTTTATTCTAAAAAATATTAACTGCAGTTAATAAAAACTGCAGCTAATATAATAATAATTTAAATTATTTATTTAATCCAATATCCATCATGGACTTTAGTTACTTCATCTACCATAGAAGGAAATGGTCCTATGACCTTTATATCCTTTTGTCCATGTTTAAACACCTCACGACAAGGAAGATCAAATGTTGGATTTTTAAAATCACTTCCTGTGATATTTAAAAGCTCCTTCTCCCCCATAGCATAAACTACAGTACCTATGTTACACCAATAAATAGCACCTGAGCACATACAGCAAGGCTCTGCTGTGGAATACAAAGTACAATTCCATAAAAATTCCTTTGAATATTCCTTTGAGGCACGAGCTGCAAGCGTAGTTTCGGCGTGCCCAATTCCAATTTTTTCTGTAATCTCTATGTTCCCTTGCTCCATTAGTATATTCCCATCATAATCCACAAGGAGGCATCCAAAAGGGGTATTTCCCTCCTCTCTTGCTTTTTTTGATATTTCAATAGCTCTCTTTAAATATTCCTCATGACTTTTTCTATTCATATGCCTATCTTCCACCTTAAAAATAAATCTAACTTAAATTTCGTTAATTTAAGAACTCGAATATTTTAATTATAACCTAAAATTTCATTTCATTATATAAAAGATTTTTTAAAAATTAAGATAATTCTTTAAAAATAAATTTTGTATATCATACTAAATTTTAGTTAGGCTTTCAAAAAAAACGTTGATTTTTTTCCATAATGGTTGTATATTTATCTTATATACATTATTAAATGGAGGTTTATAATGAAAAAAGTTAAAATTTTATCAAGCTTACTGTTATTATTTATGGTAATATCTATTACATCTTGCGCAAGTCCTTCAAGTTCTTCCAATACTACTGCAGGTGGAGCTTCTTCTGCAAATACACCTCTTAAAAAAGTTGCTCTTGTAATAGACTCTCCAGTTGCAGATGGTGGTTTTAATGCCAATGCATGGAAAGGTTTAGAGCTTGCAAAAGAAACATATGGCTGTGAAATTGCTGTATCTGAAAACGTTAAGCAATCAGATTTTGAATCAGTTTTTCGTGATTATGCAAACCAAGGATATACCTTAGTAATGGGAAATGGTTCCCAATATTCTGATGCTGCAAAAGCTGTTGCACCTGATTTTCCTGATGTTAAGTTTTGTGTAATAAATGGAGCTCATACTGCTGAAAATTTATCTAGCTTAAACTTCGATAACTTCACAGTTTGTTACATGTCAGGAGCTCTTGCAGCTTATATGACAAAGACCAAAGTAGTTGGTTTTGTTGGAGGAAAAGAAATCTTCCCAGTTCAAGATGGAAGAGCTGGTTTTCAAGCTGGCGTAGCATCTGTTGACCCTAACATAAAGGTTATAACAGCAATGGCAGATTCCTTTAGCGATATGGCAAAGGGAAAAGAGATTGCAAACTCCATGATAACAACAAACAATGTGGATGTCCTTTATTCTATAGGAAGTGCTGTAGATACTGGAGTTATGGATGGTGCTAAAGAAAATGGAAAATATTTTATAGGACAACCTAATGATAAATTAGACTTAGCCCCTGGAACAGTAATTTGCAGTGCTATTTTATCCACCCCTGATCTTATAATGATTGTAGCAGATCAAATTGCTACAAACACATTTAAAGGGGATAAATTCTATGGATCGATTGCAAATGGAGTTCATAAGATGGGAAGGTTCGGAAATGAAGTCCCTAAAGATATTCAAGATAAAATTTTACAACTACAAGAAGATATTAAAACTGAAAAATTAAAAATTAAATAAGATTTTATTTCCCGATAATGCTTATCGGGAAATATTTTAGGAGTGATTGGTTTGGAAAATGTTCTTGAAATGAAAGGTATTGTTAAAAAATTTCCAGGTCTTATTGCAAATGATCATGTGGATTTTTCCGTAAAAGCTGGAGAGGTTCATACCCTTCTTGGAGAAAACGGAGCCGGAAAGAGCACTCTTATGAGCATTTTAGCTGGATTATACCAGGCAGATGAGGGGGTCATCAATCTATTTGGTAAGAGAGTGGATATTTCATCTCCAAGCAAAGCTATTGAACTAGGGGTTGGAATGGTATATCAACACTTCATGCTCATCCCTGCAATGACTGTAGTTGAAAACATAATTTTAGGACTAAAATCAGAAAAAGAACCATGGCTTAAAAAACAAGATGCTATAAATAAGATCACTGAACTTTCCACTAAGTATAATTTTGATATTAAGCCAAAAAAATTAGTAAGTGATCTTTCTATTGGAGAACAGCAGAGGCTTGAAATATTTAAAGCCTTGTATAGAGGAGCTAAAATTCTTGTTTTAGATGAACCTACTGCAGTTCTTACACCAGAAGAAGGTAGAAACATATTTAAGCTTATAAGAAAGCTCATAAGCGAAGGAATTTCTGTAATATTTATAAGTCATAAGATGAAAGAAGTAATGGAAATAAGCAACAGAGTTACAATATTAAGGCGTGGTAAAAAAATAAATACTGTAAACATTGGAGATACTACAGCAGAGGATTTAGCAGAAATGATGGTAGGTACAAAGGTCGATTTAAATCCTTTTGATAAGAAAGATAATATCAAAGATGTAGTGCTTTCAATTAATAATGTGAGTTATTACAATAAAGATAAGAGAAAAGTTTTAGATAATATATCTTTATCAGTAGGAAAAGGCGAAATATTGGGCATTGCAGGAGTGGATGGAAATGGTCAATCAGAGCTTGCAAAGGTGGTAACAGGGATTCTAACTCCTCAAGAAGGCAGCATAACAATTTCAGAGAAAAACCTTACAGGAAAGAGTGCAAAAGAGTTTATAAGAAATAAAGTAGCTCATATTCCTGAGGATAGAAATTTAATGGGCCTAGTTGGAGATCTATCCTTGATAGATAATTTTGTTCTTAAGAATATAGATACTATGCCTTATTCTGTTTTTCAAGGATGGAAACTTCTTCCTAAGAATATGGATAAACATGCTGATGAATTAGTTGAAAAATATGATATAAGATGTTCTGGAGCAGAATGCATGGTAAAGGATTTATCTGGAGGAAATCAACAAAAAGTTATAATTGCAAGAGAGCTTTTCGAAAATATAGATGTGCTTATTGCAGTACATCCAAGCCGCGGAGTAGATATTGGAGCAACAAATTTTGTACATCATCAAATCATTAAGGCAAGGGATAGTGGAACTTCTGTCTTGCTTATATCTAGTGACTTAGATGAAATTTTGAGACTTTCAGATAGAATAGCTTGTATATATGAAGGAAAAATAATGGGCATTTTAGAGAGCAAAGAATTTGAGCTTGAAAAAATAGGTATGATGATTGCAGGTAGTTCAAAAGGTGAAAGAGGTGATATCCATGGCAAAGAAAAAGCAAAATAGGGATATATCCACATTTTTAATTCCCATATTATCCATATTAATAGCACTTTTAATAGGAGCAATACTGATCGCTATGCAAGGTAAAAATCCATTTTTAGCTTATAGCGAGCTTGTTCGAGGATCCTTAGGAAATAAAGGAAGCTTTGGAGAAACGATTTTAAAGACCATACCTCTTATATTCACAGGTCTTGCAGTTACATTTGCTTACAGATGCAGCGTTTTTAATATAGGAGCAGAAGGACAGTTTATGATGGGAGCCTTAGGTGCAAGCTGGTTTGCTCTCACATTTAGAAATGCTCCTGGGATAATAGGAATTCCTGGTGCTTTTCTCACTGCATTTATCTTAGGTGGCATATGGGGTGCAATTCCAGGTATTTTAAAGGCAAAGCGTGGGCTCAATGAGACTATAAATACCATACTCATGAACTATATTGCAATTCAGGTAGTTAGCTGGGCTGTTAAAAATCCTTTAAAAGAAACAGGAGGAGAATTTCCTCAGACAGATATGCTCGAACAAGCATATTTTCTCCCAAGAATATGGGCTGGAACTCGTGTACATGCTGGACTTATACTGGCACTTATTGTAGTTGGAATAATATATTATTATATTTTTTGGACTGCAAGCGGTTTTCGTATGAGGGTTGTGGGTCTTAACAATAATGCTGCAGAATATGCAGGAATAAGGGTACCTTTAAACTATGCCTTAGCTCTTGCCATATCAGGTGCTATTGCTGGACTTGGAGGTGCTGGTGAAATCTTAGGGGTTCAACATAGGCTTATGGATGGTTTTTCTTCAGGATATGGTTTTGACGGAATAGCCATAGCTTTGATATCACAGCTTCATCCCATAGGAGTTGTGTTTTCATCATTGTTCTTTGGGGTTTTAAGAACAGGTGCAAATACCATGCAAAGATCTGTAGGAATTTCTACTTCACTAGTTGACATCATTCAAGGGTTAGTCATATTCTTTGTCTTAGCTGCTCTTGCATGGCAAAATATGAATAATGGAAAGATTAAAATTTTTAATAAAAAGGCAAATTTATCTAAACCAAAGGAGGCTAAAAACTAATGGCATCACTTTTATCTCAAGGTTTTATATTAGGGCTTATCATTTCAACCATTAGGCTTAGCGTACCGCTTATATATGCTGCAGCTGGGGAAATGATTTCTCAAAGATCCGGACTTATAAATATAGGACTTGAAGGACTTTTATTGATAGGTTCATTTGGCGGTTTTTTAGGCACATATTACACAAATAGTCCATGGATAGGTCTATTATGTGGAGCACTTGCTGCAATTCTTTTAAATTTACTATTTGCCTTTGCTACAGTTACTTTAAATGGAAATCAAATAGTAAATGGTATGGTTATAAATATACTTTCTACAGGAATTGCAGGACTTGTCTATAACTCCATATTTGATGTAACTGGTGATCCAATAGCAGTCAATGGATTTAAACCAATAGGTGGAGAATTTTTAAAATCAAATCCTATCTTAAATGCTATTTTTGGGCATACAGTTCCTGTATATTTACTTGTAATTTTAATTGTCATCATAAATGTTTTTCTGTTTCATACAACTTTAGGTCTTAAGCTTCGTTCTGTAGGTGAAAATCCTAAAGCTGCTGATACCTTGGGAATTAACCCTGTAAAGATGAGATACCTTGGTGCTATCTTAGGTGCAGCAATGGCAGGTTTTGGTGGAGCTTATTTATCCATTGCATATATGGATAAGTTCTTATATGGTATGGTTGCAGGTCGTGGATTTATCGCTCTTGCGGCTGTTATATTTGGGAAATGGAAACCAGGTGGAGTGGTTGCAGCTTGCCTTTTCTTCGGATTTGCAGATGCATTGCAGCTAAGGCTTCAAGCTTTAGGATCTCCAATACCTTATCAATTCCTCATTGCACTTCCATATATCTTAACCATGGTAGCCCTTGCAGGTCTTGTTGGAAAATCTGTACCTCCTGCTGCAAATGGAAAACCTTATATAAGAAGCAAATAATTAAGGAGGCCTCTAACCTCCTTAATTTTTATCACTTTCACATAAACCTTTTGCAGCAGAAATTGTAGCAAAAGAATCCCCTAACTGTGTAAATACAGCTGCAAGTACTTCAATTTCTTCATTTGAAAATTCCTTAGATCATGCCAAATCAATAGCAGATACAGATAAAACAAGAGAGTCATGACAAATCATCAAATTCTTCTTTTTATCTTAGTATATGTAGCATCCCTTAAATTGGCTCGTTATCAATACTATTTTGCAATTTTAGCAACATTTCACAGAAAAATCTATTTACAGCAGGGTTAACTGTAGTCTCATTAGTATTTACCTTAAATTCTGGCATGTCATCTTTAAAATCATATAAATAAAGCATATCTACCAATCTAAACATGTCTAAAACAAAATTTGTAAATACAATATCAGACCTCATATTTCCATTTAAAGAGATAATATCAAATAAATCTCTGCGATTGCGAATCTCTTCCATTACTTGAGGATGGAGCGTCTTATGGTCTAGATTACGCTTGTACATTATTGAAAGTCTATCATCAGATCGTCCTCTTGATAAAAGTCTTTCGATAATCACTTCAATATCACAAAACAAATCGATTACAAGAACCCTCCAGTTCATCTCCTTGATAAACTTTATTGAATCGAGTACTTGATGCCTGTTTCTTGGAAATCCATCAATTAATCCACGATGATTACTCATTGCAAATTCATGAAATAAACTAAATACTACACTATCATCGATGAGTATGCCCTCATCTGTTAATCGTTTGATTTCTTTATCAGTTTTTGATTTCTCACGAAAAATATCGCCCATACTAGTAGATAAGAGTTCTGGATACCAATATTTTTTTATATTATCTACCAATGTACCTTTTCCAGCTCCTGATTCACCTAATAAAAATACAAAATCCCATTTTCCAAGAATTCTGTTGGACATTGCCACAAAATAACCACCTTTCAACAAACAAATTATACCAATGTTCAGTTTAATTATATATAAATTGTATAATATGATGAATAAAAATTCAATAGAAGTATCCTCTAAAAATTAATACTTATAAGTGATATAATATAAATTATCATATTTGTTTATATTTAGGAGGAATAAAAATGAATTTTTTAAATGAAGAATTAACTAAATTTTTGAAGAAAAATGGTGCTGATCTTGTTGGTTTTTCAGATCTAAGCTTTTTAAAAGATTCTAAATTAAAATATGGTATTTGTGTAGCTGTAGCCCTCAATAGAGACATCATAAGAAAAATTCATGATGGTCCAACTGAAGAATACTACAATGAATATAATAGAGTAAATAAACTGCTTGATAAAATTGTCATAGAAGGTTCAAATTTTTTGATATCTAAAGGTTATGAATCCTACCCTCAAACAACCTCTTACATAAAATATGGATCTGACCTTTTAACTGACCTCCCTCATAAAACTGTAGCAACACGCAGCGGCCTTGGCTTTATAGGAAAATCTGCACTTCTTGTTACAAAAGAATATGGACCTGCTGTGAGGCTGTCTACATTTTTAACCAATGCTCCTCTTTCTTGTAATGAACCTATAGTAGAATCTAATTGTGGCACATGTTCTAAATGTAAGGATAACTGCCCTGCTTGCGCAATTTATGGAAATAACTGGAGTGTAAATTCAAAGAGAGAAGATCTTATAGATCCATTTTCCTGCCAAAAGAAAGGAATAGAACTTTGTTTAAAAAACTTCAATGAGGAAATAGATATATGCGGAAAATGCATAGAAATATGTCCATATACCCAAAAATATTTAGATCTTAAATTTTAAATTTTTGAAAAAATTAATAAAAATTAATTTAGTATCTTGCAATATAAAATAGCTTGTGTTATGATATATTTATCAACTCATATTGGAGGGAGGAAAACTATGGATATACAATTCAAAAAAGGAGTCCTAGATCTTTGTGTTTTGAATTTGTTAAAAAAGAGTGATTGCTATGGATATGAACTTGTCAATAAAATCTCTAATTATATTATAATCTCTGAGGGTACTATATATCCTTTGCTTAAAAAGATTACTACAGACGGACTTGTGAAGACCTATCTTAAAGAGTCTAATGAAGGTCCTCCAAGAAAATATTATACACTAACTGAAAGAGGTCACGAGGCCGCAAGCAAGATGGAAAAAGACTGGATAGATTTTTCAAACAAAGTCAATGATTTATTGAGAGGTGAATAGCATGAATAGAAAGATGTTTATGGATAAATTGTCTTCTAATTTAAATAATGTCTCAGAAGATGATAAAAGATCTATACTAAGCGATTTTCAAGAACATTTTAACGCTGGGTTAGCATCTGGAAGAACTGAAGAAGACATAGCTTCTGCACTTGGAGATCCTGAAGAGATTGCAAAAGAATTTTCATATAAAGAAAGCTCAACTTCAAAAGAACAAGCTTATGCAAGTTTCGACGAAAAAACTAATGACTCTTTTGTAAATTCAAGAAAGCTCTATACAAATACAAATAAAAATTTAAATGTAGATATCACTACTATTGAAACAAGGATAATCTATACTGATAATGACTATATAGAAGCAAAGATATTGAGAGATTTTCATAAGATAAACTTTAATATCGCATTATTTGAAGATGAAATGAGCTATAACTTAATTGTAAAACCATTTAATACATTTGACTTTGGTTTTAGCAAAATCTTCTCAGGTATAAACAATTGTCCTATTTTAGAGCTTTATCTCCCAATAAAAGTTAAATTTCCAAAGACAACCATCAAAGTAAATGCAGCAAAGCTTGTAAGCCCATCTTTTGAAGGTGATGTTTATCTCATTGCAAATGCTTGCAAAGTAAAGATAGACCATCTATCAAATATCTCAACAGTGAAAGCAAATGCCTCTTCAGTACAAATAAGTGGCATAGTAGGAGATTTTAATGGAGAATTCAATGCAGGAGATGCTGATATTTATCTTAAGGATTTTAGAAATGCATATATAAGTTTAAATGCTGGAAACTTAGATGTATTCATTCCAGAGAATACAAGTTATGATTTAAAGTCTGATACAAGTGTTGGAGCTATCAACATATTTGATCCAAATTTCAAAAGGACAAGAGAGATAGATAACTTCGTTATGAGAAAAATAGAAGGTTATGCTATTTTAGAAGGTCAGAGAAATATCATAGTTAAATCTACAGCATCAAATATGAAATTATCAGCGAGACCTTACTAGTACCCCTAAAATAAGGATTGGGAATAAATTTTTCCCAATCCTTATTTTTTTACTATTTTTATAAATATTTATAAAATTTGTTAATATAAAATTCATAAAGTGCTCTTATTAAACTTTCAAGAATAATTTTCCGGAAATAGTTTACAATAAATACAAATTATTGAAAGAAGGTTTTGGCAATGAAAAATTCAAAAATGTATTTTTCAAAATTTGTAACTACTTTATTTTTATTAACAGTATTTAGTTTTAAAACTGTTATAGCTGCACCAATTGCTACTGCAACTTCTGACCCTAATGCCTTAATAGCTAAGCTTTTAGGAGAAAATATGCAAGTACAAAATGTTACTATAACAGGTAGCAGTGAGCAGATAGGTATCTTTTCTGGAGCTAATGATATTATTGGACTTGATAGTGGTATAGTGTTATCAACTGGTTATGCTAATCAAGTATTTAATGATAATACTTCTCTTCAGAGTATTGGAACTGCTGGAGATACAGATTTAGAAAATATAAATAATGGGATTACAAGTCATGATGCTATCTCTTTAGAATTTGATATAACATCACCTACAGATAAATTATCATTCCAATATTTATTTGCTTCTAATGAATGGAATTATGGTATCAATGATAATTTTGGACTTTTTATAAATGGTATAAACTATGCTCTGCTTCCTGATTCTAATAGTCCAGTTAATATTCAATCCATCAAGGCACAACCACAATATCTGATAGATACAAAAAATATTGATAATTTTGAATTTCAAGGTAGAACAAAGCTGTTAAATTGTACAGCAGCAGTCACACCAGGGCAATTAAATCATGTAAAAATATGTATTGCAGATGCCTCAGATTCTATAATTGACTCAGCAGTATTCCTAAAGGGGGGAAGTTTAAAATCTATAGTAGAGAACCCAGATACAGGGGATATTAACTTATTTTTAATAGCAGGTACAACTCTCTCTTCTACTGCAGGGCTCACAGTAGTTTTAAGAAAACTTAGAAAAAAAGATTATATATAAAATGAAAACATACAAACAAAGATTAAATATCAATAAAATCATTTATATATTTCTTGCATTATTTTTTATATCAGTAATAATATTTAATTTATCTGTTGTAATTAAACGCATTATTGATGCAAATAATACTAAAAATGAAATAGATGACATACAAAAAATAATACATATTCAAGAGATACAAGATGTTCAAGTAGAAGAAGCTCAGCCGCCACTATCTACTCATGAAAATCATGATTCACCTATTAAACCAAACGAAGAACAACCTCAAGTAACTTTTCAAAACGATAATCTATCCATCAAGCCAAATGAAGAACAACCTCAATTGGCTACTGATGAAAATAAAACTTTACCCATTAAACCAAATAATGACTATTGGAATTACATAGATCTGCCATTGATAAATATAAATTTAGAAGATTTAAAGGATATAAATAGTGATACAGTGGCATTCATCAATATTTCAGGTACAAATATAAATTATCCAGTAGTTCAGACAAAAGATAATAAATACTATTTAAACCATTCCTTTAAAAAAGGAGAAAACGGAGCAGGATGGTTATTTATGGATTATCGAAATGATGTCGAAAGCTTTGCTGAAAATACTATTATATATGGACATAGCAGCTTAGATAAGACAATGTTTGGTTCTTTAAGTCGTGTACTTAATAACTCTTGGATGGATAATAAAGAAAATGGTATAATAAGGCTTGCAACTTCTAAAGAAAGCACTATATGGGAAATATTTTCTGTTTACACAATTCCTGCAGAAAATTATTATATCAAAACTGACTTTGAAAATTTAGAAGAATACAAAGAATGGTCAGAAACAATCTATCAAAGAAGTAAATATAGTCTTAATAAAACTTTTAATGAAAGTGATAAAATACTAACTTTATCTACATGTTATGAAAATGAAGGAGATATAAGGCTCGTAGTTCATGCTAAACTGATTAAATCTTCTTAATCTTTTATGCAATTCATCTTACTATTTCAAATTAGATTAATTTAAATTATAATAAGATTGATAATCTTAAAATGAAATTTATATTAATTTAGGAGATAATATGTTAATACTATATATAACAAGGCATGGAGAGACAAAGTGGAATTTAGAAGGAAGGCTTCAGGGTAAAGGGGATTCACCTTTAACTGAAAAAGGAATTGAAGGGGCAAAGAGCACAAAAGAAAAACTAAATGGAACTAAAATTTCTAAAATATATTCAAGTCCAAGCAAAAGAGCTTTAGATACAGCAAAATATATAGGTTTAGAAAATGTTGAAATAGAAGAAGATTCTAGATTGATGGAAATGGATATGGGAGGTTGGGAAGGCAGAGTATGGTTTGAAATAGGTAATGAATATAATATGTTTAAAGAAAATCCTGAATCCTATATAATACCTAGAGGTGAATCTTTGATAAGTGTAAAAGAAAGAATTGAGAACTTTTTTGTAGATTTTTTAGAAAACAATAAAGAAGGAAACTATTTAATAGTAACTCATGGAGCCACGCTTAAAATAATCTATATGTACCTTAACAATATTCCTCTAAGTTTTTATTGGGATGTTCCTTTGCCTGTAAATAACTCTCTTTCAAAGATAATTTTTGAAGGCAAAAAAGTAAAAGAATTTATTTTAGGTGAAACCTATGAAAATTATAAATAAAAAATACAAGGTGAGGGTCGACGGCCTCACCTTTATTAAATTTTTAAGAAGTTTAACATGGTAAACAAAATAAATTATGAATTATGAATCATTTTTGCTACACTTTAAATAATAAAGATATCTATATTCTATTATTCAATATCATCTTTTATTACTGATTTTAAAAATTTCATCAAACTCTAAATTCTTATTGTATTTTTTTCTATAAAATGTTATAATTCCTTCTAACAAAAACAAATGTTTTTCTATTAAAGACAAAATCATGAAGCGCAAAATTTTTCCATCTCGAAACTTTTCTAGTATTTTATATTCAAAAAATTTAATTTAAAAATTTAAAGTTGTAGGAAGGAGTAGCTCTTATGATAAATGTAGCTATTTTAGGTTATGGTACTGTTGGCTCTGGAGTTTTTGATAGCATTATGAAAAACCAAAATGTAATAAGCAAAAATTTAAATTCAAGTATAGGAGTAAAAAAGATCTTAGAAATAAGAGAAATTTTAGATGAAAATCTTATAAGCTATATCACCAAAGATTTTAACGACATTTTAAATGATAAAGACATTTCAATAGTTGTTGAAACCATGGGTGGCATTGAACCCGCTTATACCTATATAAAAAATTCTTTACTAAATGGTAAAACTGTAGTGACCTCCAATAAAGAGCTCGTTGAAAAACATGGAGATGAGTTTTTATCTATTGCATCAAATAATAATGTAAATTTTCTCTTTGAAGCAAGTGTAGGTGGAGGAATTCCAATAATTCGCCCGTTGGTAACATCCTTTACCTCTGATGATATATATGAGATCACAGGAATATTAAATGGAACTACAAATTATATTCTCACTAAAATGGACAAAGATGGCATCTCCTTTTTAGAATCTTTAAATGAAGCAATAGAAAAGGGTTTTGCAGAAAAAAATCCAAAGGCTGATATAGAAGGATATGACAGCGGTAGAAAGATTGCTATACTTTTAAGCATAGTATTAAGTAAAAAGATCAAATTTGAAGATATTTATGTTGAAGGCATATCAAAAATAAGAAAAGAGGATTTTCATTTTGCCAAAAAATATGGTGGAAATATCAAGCTCATAGCTACTTCAAAAATTTTAAAAGATAAAGTAATGGCATTTGTTTCACCAGTTATCATAGAAAATGAAAATCATTTAAGCTCTGTAGATGGTGTTTTTAATTCTATTATTGTTAAAGGTAATATAGTGGATGAAGTTATGTTTTATGGTAAAGGCGCTGGTAAATTTCCAACTGCAAGTGCAGTTATAAGCGATATAATAGATGGAGTTAAAAATAGAGGTAAAAATATTATGAAACCTTGGGATTCAACCTATGAATCCATAATATCAATAAATGAATTAAATGCATCAAAACTGATTGGAGTTTACTTTAATGATCTAAATCATGCAAAAGAAAAAATAAATAATATTTTTGGTGATGTGAATTTTATATATGATGAAGAAGAGCCAAATGAGCTAGCTTTTTTAACAGTAAATGAAAAATTAAAGGATGTAGATAAAAAGATAGATCTATTAAAATGCGAGGATGGAATTTCTTTAGAAAGCTCACTTATATTGCTAAGCTCTTTGGAGGAGCTATCATGTTGATTGTACAAAAATTTGGCGGAAGCTCTGTAGCTGATAAGGAAAAGATATTTAATGTTGCAAATCGCATAGGCGAGCAGTATGAAAAGGGAAATAAAATTGTAGTTGTCTTATCTGCTCAAGGAAACACTACAGATATATTGCTTAAAAAAGCAAATGAAATAAACCCAGATGCAAATAAGAGAGAATTAGATATGCTTCTTACAACAGGTGAACAGCAATCTGTGGCATTTATGTCTATGGCTCTTCAAAAATTAGGATATCCTGCAATCTCTTTAAATGCAGCTCAAGTTGGCATCCATTCATCTTCAGCCTATGGGAAAGCAAGAATAAAGAAAATAGATTGTAATAGAATTATCTCAGAGCTTGATAAAAACAATATAGTCTTAATTGCAGGTTTTCAGGGTATAAATAAATTTGGAGATATTACAACCTTAGGAAGAGGAGCATCGGATACTACTGCAGTTGCTCTTGCGGCTGTTCTATCTGCTAACTTTTGTGAAATATATACAGATGTAGATGGTATATATAGTGGAGATCCTAGAATGATTAAACATGCTAAAAAAATTAAAGAGATAGGTTATGATGAAATGTTAGAGCTTGCGTCTTTAGGTGCTAATGTACTCCACAATAGATCAATAGAAATTGCAAAAAAATTTAATGTAGCTTTAATAGTTCGTTCAAGCATTTCAAAAGAATCTGGTACTGTTGTAAAGGGGGTATCTAAATTGGAAAACACTTTAATAAGAGGGGTTGCTATAGATGAAGATGTTGCACGTATTTCAATCGTAGGATTAGAGGACAAGCCTGGAATATCCTTTAAAATCTTCTCGCTCATGGCAAAGGAAAACATCACAGTAGACCTCATCATACAATCCATTGGAAGAAATACCACTAAGGATATATCTTTTGCAGTGGATAAATCAGAATTAAAAAGGACCATAGAAATTTTAGAAGAAAACAAAGACTACATTACATATGATTATTTAAAATTTGAAGAAAAGATCGCTAAATTATCCATCATAGGTGCTGGTATTGCATCTAATACATGGTTTGCATCAAAAATGTTTGAAGCTCTTTATAGAGCAAATGTAAATATCCAGATGATAGCATCTTCTGAGATTAAAATATCTGTATTAATCGACATTGAAGATATTGTCAAAGCTGCTAATGCAGTACATGATAAGTTTTTAAGTGAAAATCTAATTCAAGAGTAAATTATTAGAGTTATTCTTAAATAAATTGACTTAATATTCAAATGGTGTTATATTATTTTTATAAAAATTGATTGGAGTGTCAATTATGGGGTGCAATATTCTGAAATAATAATTTAATATAAAGGTCAAAATTCCTGTAAAATCAGGTTTAGTTTTTGAGCCTTTTTTCAGAATATCCTCATTTAAATAATTTAGAGCTATGCTCTTTATTCTTTATGTTCTTCTTTAAACAGATAAGTCTGTACCTGTGATGAGGGTATTTTATCACAGGTCTTTTTATGTTTAAAGGAGATTAGTATGAAAAAAATTAAAAATATAGGAATATTAGCGCACGTAGATGCTGGAAAAACTACCCTTACAGAAAGGCTTCTTTATGAATGTGGAGCTATAAATAAACTTGGCAAAGTAGATGATGGCACCACCACAACTGATTCTATGGAGCTTGAAAAGAAAAGAGGCATAACCATAAAATCTACTACCACATCCTTCTGCTATAAAGATTGTAAGATAAATATCTTAGATACTCCAGGTCATATGGATTTTATAGCTGAAGTTGAAAGAAGTTTTTTTGTATTAGATGGTGCAATTTTAGTTATATCAGCTAAAGAAGGCGTGCAAAGCCAAACTAGAGTCATATTTCACATGTTAAAAAGATTAAATATCCCTACAATTTTATTTATAAATAAAATTGATAGATTAGGTGTGGATCTTAGCTTAATTTACTCTCAAATAAAAGAGCTTTTATCACAAGATATTGCTATAATGCAAAATGTATCATTAGAAAATAATATATCAGTTAAAGATATCCCATTTTATGAGGATTCTATTGATGATCTTATTTTAAATAAAGATGATGAGCTTTTAGAAAAATATATTTCTGATATAGATATAACTCATGAAGAATACTTTAATTCTTTAATAAAGCTGACTCATAAATGCAATATATTTCCTATATTTCATGGTGTTGCATCTTTAGGCATAGGTGTAGATGAGCTTTTAAATGCAGTTTTATTATTTCTACCTGATTTTAATTGTGATGCAGATGACCCATTTTCAGGTTATATCTATAAGATAACACGAGATGAAAAATTATCTAAAGAATGTTATATGAAAGTTCTGTCAGGTAATGTACGAGTTAGGGATTCTGTAAAATTAAGTTTGCCTGATAAAATAATAAAAATAAAAAGCCTTCACTCTATAGAAAATGGTAAAACTATTCCTAAAGAAGAAATATCTTCTGGTGATGTGGCTATTTTATATAATATGCCTGAATTAAAAATTGGAGATATATTAGGAAAGCACCCTTCTAACTTACCCAATATAAGCTTTAACAAGGCTACATTAAAAACATCAGTAAGTCCAGTTAATTTAGAAGATAGATCTAAGCTTATAAGTGCACTAATAGATTTTGCTGAAGAAGACCCCTTCCTTTACTTAGATATTTCAAATTCATTAGAAGAAATAACCATAGATATTTTTGGAAA
Source organism: Clostridiaceae bacterium (assembly GCA_031549525.1). Classification (GTDB taxonomy): domain Bacteria; phylum Bacillota; class Clostridia; order Clostridiales; family Clostridiaceae; genus WQUF01. The sequence continues at coordinate 16,412 of JAVBPQ010000122.1, forward strand.
GGTACAGCTTGAAATAGCTAAAGCATTGCTCTTTGAAAGATATGGATTAGATGTGAACTTTGGACCATTAAAGACAATTTATAAAGAAAGACCTTCCAAAATCTCTGAGGGTATAATCCATATGGGAGTTTCCCCAAACCCATATTATGCATCCATTGGTCTTAAAATAGAACCTCTTCCTCTTGGCTCTGGGCTTATATTTAATAGTGAAATATCTTTAGGATATTTAAGCCTCTCGTTTCAAAATGCTGTAAAAGAAAGCGTCATTAAAGCATGTAAACAAGGCATCTATGGCTGGGAAGTAACTGATTTAAAGGTAACCTTTTATCATGGCGTTTATTCTAGTCCTGTGAGCACCCCTTCAGATTTTCGCCATTTAACCCCTTATGTAATAGACCAAGCTCTTAGAAACTCTGGAACAGAATTTTTAGAGCCTTTTTCAAATTTTGAAATAGAAGTACCAGCCATATATAGCAGCAAAGCTATTTATGATATTGGTCAAAGAAGAGGAATAATCCATGAGACAACTTTTAATAATGATATTGTGCTTTTAAAAGGGAAAATCCCTTCAGATACATCTATGGATTATAATAATGAAATAATATCCTATACAGAAGGAAGAGGAATTTTTTATTCTGAATTTTTAGGTTATGATGTTTATAAAGGTGAAATCATAATATCCCCTATTGAAAAGACATTTGAAAATGAGCAATTGCATTTTATGTTTTTAAAGGCTGGTATGTGAAAAGTTAAAAAATTAAGGGGCAAATTAGCCCCTTTAATTTCCTTTATTAGTATTCCATCCCTGC
>JAVBPQ010000179.1:0-14462 GCA_031549525.1 Clostridiaceae bacterium
TGGAGTAAAGAAGTTAAATGATATACGTCTTTTAAAATTCTTATGCGATAAGCGCAAAAAAAACCTCACAGAAAAAGAGATTCTAAATATACAAGAAAAATTAGATAATTACCCACTAAAGAAAATACACTTTTCTATAAACGTATCTAGAGAAATTGCAGGAGATTTTATGGAGACAATATCTGAATTTAAAGTGTCAAAGACAGAAAAACTAGATAAAGGTGCTAAAAAGTTCAATATGAATAGGTTCTTTAGTGTAAATTACAACAAGGATGTTATGGAGACATTTTTAAAATCAAAGACCATAAATGCAGTTTCATTAGATAGAGTTTTGGCGAAGAATCTTGAAGAGTTAAAGAAAATAAAATAAAAACTAAGAAATCAAATCATAAATAGTCATCATTAACAAGCTATTATTATAAATAGGGGTAATAAGGGATTGTAAAAGAAGATTCCTGCTATATCTAGCATATAGGGAAATTCCAAATATAAAGTCATAAGTTCTGTTTTTTTAAGAAAAATGATCAGAACTATTTGCTGTATACTATTTTCAAGGTATTTTGACGATCTTTTAAAGGTTTATTACTTAATATATAGGTAAATTAAATTTTACATAAAAATCCACATAAAAACCAATGTTAGTTATTAAAATGAATAAAAATGAACGCTAGTAGCTAAAAATTCTATATTTGGACTAATATGCATTAGTTTAATATTAAAATTTTATAAATTTATTAGTTGCCTAAAGGCAAGTGACAATTCTTCTCGCTACCTAAAGAGGTAGGAGTATCCTTGTCACATTTTAGATGAATTAGTCATGATCTGAACGAAAGCTGTAAAAATACCTTTTTGATGATTGCAGTGAACAGAGTATACCTCACTTTTTGAAATGATCTTTGATATTTCCCATAAGCCTTGACCACTGTGTTGTTCCTTTGAGGTATAACCTTTTTTAAAAATGTTACTTGTATCAATATGCTCTTCTTTTGTGGAATTAGAAATAATAATTACATAAATACGGCCTTCTTTGTTGATTGAAAATTGTATGCTCTTCTTATTACTCTCAGCTGCACTTTCAATGGCATTATTCATAAGAATTGAAACAATTCGACTAAGCTCTACAGTTTGTAATAATGGATTATCATCCGCATTAAGTGTAGAAAAAGTAATTTCTACGCCTTTATCTTTCGCTTTATCCACTGCATTGTATAATAGGCCTAAAATCGCTGGGGATCTTTCCAATCGGCGAAAACTATGCATTTGATCGCTTATGGTCCTAGTTTGCATGAATAACTGATTGTGATATTTTTCAAGTGAATCAAAATCTTTTAAATCAATATATCCTTGATATGTTTGAAGTAAATTGGCAAAATCATGCCGCAATCCAGAAAAATTATCAATCGATTCGGTTAAGGAAGCGATATAGAAATCTTTAAGTCTCGTTATATATTTGCCCATCGCCAACATCTCACCAAAAAGCATAAGTGACATACCAAGAATTAACAATATAAGTGCCACAATACTGATTTGAATAATATTATTTTCATCATAGATCATCCAAATAATAAACAGAAAGCTTATAATATAATTTGCTAAACAAGTTATAAGACCTAGGATGATGCTAGGCAGTTTTTTTGTAGATTTTGAAACAGTTGCAGGATTGCTGATGTCAGTCAATGCTTTGACTGAAACCATTATTTTACGCAAAATAAAATATCCAATTACGCCCATAAAAACACACATAAGCTGTGCTAAACCATCTGCAATATAATAGCTTGGGCTCCCAACATATTCGAAACCTCCAAATGCGTAATATGAAATGTTAAGCCGAAGACTAACATATACCATTGTAATAAGATTGAACATGATGTAAAGATATTGAGCACAGTAGACGCTACGTTTTACAGATAATTTAAAAATTATTCTTTCTAAAATATAGTATAGAAAGAATAGAGCTGGCGATTGTAAAATTACCATGAAGCTATAAAATTTAATATTTGGATTTGTTCTTAAGGGCCAAAGTATCATGTAAACTGGTGAATAATGAGCTATAAAAATGCATACAGCAAAAAGACAAATGCGTTTTATTTGAATTTTAGTGTCGCTTAAGTCGCTGAACAAAGTTAGATAGAGAATGCGCACAGTCATACCATGCAATAATAAAATAATAAAACTTGAAATAGGAGTACTCAGTATATTGAATATTTCAAGAATCTTTTTTATGCCTCCCTTTATTTGTTTAATTTTGATTACATAAGTTTTTACTTTGTATCTTTTAAAAGCGGGATTATAGCTTATGCAATTTCAAGAGCTATCTTCATCATATCAGTAAATGTCTTTTCTCTTTCATACGGAGTGGTTTCTTCACTGTTTACAAGAGAATCTGAAACTGTCAATATGCAAAGTGCACTTTTATTAAGAAATGCGGCATTTGCATAAAGTGCAGCAGCTTCCATCTCTACTGCTAAAATCCCTAATTTTGCCCATGCCTTATAAGCTTCTTTATCAGCATTATAAAATATATCTGAAGATAAAACATTTCCTATATGTACTTTTATCTTTAATTCTTGTGATACATCATAAGCTTTTTTAAGTAAATCCCAGCTTGCAATGGGAGCAAAACTTCCATTTAGTTTATATTGATTCATAAAGGATGAATTTGTAGATGCTCCTTGAGCTATTATTATATCTCTTACTTTAACGTTTTCTTGATATGATCCGCAAGAGCCAACCCTTATTATATTTTCTACACCATATTGTGAAAATAATTCATAAGAATAAATTCCTATGGAAGGTTGACCCATACCTGAACCCATCACGGAAACCTCTTTTCCTTTATAAAATCCAGTGTATCCATACATGTTTCTAACTTCTGTTACAAGCTTTGGATTATCTAAAAAATTTTCTGCAATAAATTTTGACCTGAGTGGATCACCAGGCATTAAAACGGTCTTTGCAAAATCTCCTTGATTTGCTGATATATGAGGTGTTGACATAAAAATCCTCCAATTATTAAATTTATAAGACTTATAATCTTATACTTGTTATTTTAATATTAATTATTAGATTTACAATGGCTATTTTATAATTATGAATAAATTTATAATAAGGTTTTTAAAAGACAGGAATCTTGACAAATATTTTGTATAATGATATTCTTTTTCTATAAATTAATATAATGTTAGTGCACATTTTTTATGTGATAATAGGGAATTGGGTGAAAATCCCAAGCAGTCCTGCTGTCGTATTGATGAATCTTTTTCCAATTTTTAAGCCACTGAGGTAACTTGGGAAGGCGGAATAAGATGATGAATCTGAGCCGAAAGACCTGCTGACATATGACCATTATGACTTCACAGGTTATGGAGTATTTGGATTTGCTATTCAATATAACTTGACTAAGCAGATAAAAGCCTTGATCTTTGAGATCAAGGTCTTTTTTTATAGAAAGGATGATAAATATGGATTTAAAAGAAAAGCTTCAAAATTTTTTAGACGATGTAGAAGAAGTTGATGGAGAATATTTAAAAAACGCACAATTGAGGTTAGATAGTTTGGTTAAACCTATTGGAAGTTTAGGTAAACTTGAAGAAATTGCAGCAAGGCTTGCTTCTATCAATAAAAATTTATATTGTTCTCTTGATAAAAGATGCCTTATCATAATGGCATCAGATAATGGAGTAGTGGAGGAGGGTGTTGCATCAGCACCTCAAGAAGTTACATATATTCAAACTCTGAACTTCTCAAAAGGTATAACAGGAGCTGCTGTATTATCAAATCATTTTAATACAGATATGATTGTGGTAGATGTAGGGGTGAATCAAGATATAAATGATCCTAATGTTATAAACAAGAAGATGAGGAAATCTACTCATAATATTGCAAAACAAGCAGCTATGAGTTTAGATGAAGCACATAAGGCTGTTATAATTGGTATAGAATTGGCTATAGATGCTAAAAATCAAGGTTATAATATTATCGGTGTGGGAGAAATGGGCATCGGCAATACCACAACGAGCAGTGCTGTTTTATCTTCTCTCCTTGCTATTAGAGGATATGAAGATGTTAGAAATACTGTAGGAAGAGGTGCTGGGCTTACAGATGAAAGGTATGAAAATAAAATTAAAGTTATCGAGAAAGCTATAGAATTGCACAATCCAGATGCTAAAGATCCTATGGATGTTTTACATAAAGTAGGAGGATTTGATATTGCTGCAATGGCTGGAGTATTTATTGGTGCAGCTTATTGTAAAATTCCAGTTGTGGTAGATGGCTTTATATCTATAGTGGCAGCGCTTTTGGCATACAGGCTTAATCCCAAAGTTAAAGGATATATGTTTGCATCTCATTTATCCTGCGAGAGGGGATATGTCCTTGCAATGGACGAACTTGGTATTGAACCATGTCTTAATTTAGATATGCGCCTTGGGGAAGGATCAGGATGCCCTATAATGTTTTCAATTATGGATGCAGCTTGTGCCATTATAAAGGATATGGGAACCTTTGAAGAAGCTGATATTGGCACAGAATATTTAGATAATTTATCAAAATAAGGATATTTTAGGGGTAAAAATATGAAAAAAGGATATATTCAAGTCTATACAGGAAATGGAAAGGGCAAGACTACTGCCATGCTAGGGCTTACAGTGAGGGCTGTTGGTTTTGGGCTTAGAGTTTTTATTGGACAGTTTATGAAAGATGATGAATACAGCGAGATAAAGACGTTAAAGTCAAGATTTCCCGAAGTTACTATAGAGCAATTTGGTTCTAAGACAGGATTTGTCCAAAAAGATAATATAAAAGACGAAGATAAAAAAGCTGCAAATGAAGGGTATAAAAGGTCCTTAGAAGCTTTAGAATGTGGTAAATATGATGTTGTAATTTTAGATGAGATAAATGTGGCTATCTTTATGGGTATAATTTCTATAAATGAAGTTTTAGAGCTTTTAGATAAAAAACCTGAAGGTGTTGAACTTATCTTAACAGGAAGATATGCCCATGATGAAATTATAGAAAGAGCAGATTTAGTAACAGAGATGAAACAAATAAAACACTACTATGAAAAAGGTGTAGTAGCAAGATGCGGAATAGAAAAATGAGAATCTTTATAACTGGTGGTTGCAAAAATGGAAAATCTACCTTTGCAGAGAAAATTGTTAAAAATATGAGAGAAGAAAATTTGCCTCTTTACTATATTGCTACCATGGAGCCAAAAGATGAAGAAGATAGGGATAGGATTAAACGACATAGAAAGGACAGAGAAGGCTTTGGCTTTTATACTGTTGAAATTCCAGTAAATATTGAAAATTGCTTAAACATGTGCAATAAGAGAGGAACATTTCTTTTAGACAGCATAACAGCTCTTTATGCAAATGAGATGTTTTGTAAAGATGGCTCAGTTAATGAGAACGCCTATAAAAAGGTAACAAAGGACCTTATATATACTATTAAAAATTTAGAAAAAATAGTATTGGTATCAGACTATATATTCTCTGATGCAAATATCTATGAGGATTTAACAGAAAAATATAGAATGGGATTAGGGCATATACATAAAGAAGTAGCTAAAAGCTGTGATGTAGTTATAGAGGCTTGTTTTTCAAATTTTATGATATATAAAGGACAAGAGAAATTTAGGTTTTTATATGAAAAAATTATTTAAAGGGCTTTTGATGTCCATAAGCATGTTTTCTATAATACCTGTGTTTAAAAATATTTGGGATGATGATTCTATGAACCTTGTAATACCCTGCCTTCCAGTAGTAGGGATGTTCATAGGTATAATAAATTATTTTATCTCTTTATTTATAAAGTCACTTAGCATGCCAATCTTCATAACAAGTTCTTTAATAATGTTCATTCCCTTTATACTTAGTGGTTTTTTGCATATAGATGGTTACATGGATACTTCAGATGCTATTTTATCAAGGAGAGGTTTAGAAGAAAAGAGGAGAATATTAAAAGATCCGCTAGTTGGGTCGTTTGCTGTGATTGCACTTGCCATTTTATTTATGCTTCAATTTTCTTCTATTCATACTTTGATTTTAGAGGATAAACCTTTAGAAGGATTTATATTTATACCTGTTTTAGCAAGAGGCTTATCATCTATGTTCCTTTTAAATTTAAAATCTATGTCTAAATCTGGATATGGTGCAACATTTAAAAAGGATACAAATTTAAATCATAATTTAGTGCTTGTGTTTTTTATTTTATTTAGTATATCAGCAAGTTTCTTTCTCTCTGGGATAAAAGGGATAATAATATCCCTTGCAGTTTTAGTATCTTCATCAATTACTGTTATGTATACATTTAAAGAACTAGATGGTATATCTGGAGATCTTTGTGGGTGCATAATAACATTAAGTGAGCTTTTTGGATTTTTAGCTATGGCCATTGTTTAGCTATAATAAAGTGAGGTGAGGTATGGTCTTAATTTTTGGAGGTGCATATCAGGGGAAGCTCTCTTATGCGCAGGACAAATATAATTGCGATGATTCTAAAATCTTTAATTGCAGAGAGGATTCTGAAATTTTGGATTTTAATAAAGATATCATAAATTCTTTTCATCTATTTGTGTTAAATCAGGTAAATATAGGAGAAGATAGCTGCAAATTTATTGAAGATAATTTAGAAAAATTTAAAGGTAAGATAATAATATGGGATGATATAAGCTGTGGTGTGGTGCCTCTTGATAAAAATATGAGAGAGTGGAGAGAAGCATTAGGAAGGAGCACAAGCCTTTTATCAAGATATGCAGATGAAGTCATAAGGGTATTTTGTGGTCTTGGTGTTAAAATAAAATGACTTTGCATCTAATTCGCCATGGTATTACAGAAGCTAATGAAAAAAAACTTTATTTAGGTCATACAGATTTATCTTTAAGCAAGAAGGGAAGATTAGAACTAATTAGATTAAAGGATGAGATAAAATACCCTCTTGGAGAAATTTATGTAACAAGTGGATTAAAGAGAGCTGATGAAACCTTGATGATCTTATACGATAAGAAGCCTGATCTTAAGATTAAAGAATTCATGGAGCTAAATTTTGGAGATTTTGAGATGAAAAGCTATGATGATTTAAAGCTTGATAAAGATTATATAAAGTGGGTAGATAATTTTCCAAAAGAGCCATGCCCAAATGGAGAAAACAGAGAAGATTTTTTAAAGAGGATACAATATGGAATAGGTAAGTTAAAGGAACTTAAATTAAATGAGATAGTAGTCATATGCCATGGAGGCGTTATTGCATCTATAATGGAGCAATATTTAAATAAAAAAAATTTTTATGATTTTTTACCTTCTCATGGTCATGGCTATACAATTTGCTTTGAAAATGAAGAGATTTTAGATTATTTTAAGTTTTAGGAGGATTTTATGAAAAATTTAATTAGAGCATTATGCCTTGTAATGTTAATTATAGCATTTGGATCTTGCGCTAAAGGAACAAATGAAAATTCAGCTAGTTCTATAGGTAAGTCAACAAAGGACAGAGAAGGCAATGATATAAATGTGCCAGATAAAATAGAAAAGATAGTCGTTATTTCCCCATCTATTACAGAGACTTTGGTAGATTTAGGGTTTTCAGATAAAATCATAGCTATAGATAAATATTCAGTAGGTTTAAAGGGAATAAAGAGCGGATTGCCAGAATTTGATATCATGCAGCCAGATACTGAAAAGCTCATATCTTTAAAGCCTGATGTGGTATTTATCACAGGAATGAGCAAAGCTCAAGGAGAGAACCCATTTAAACCTTTGATAGATGCAGGTATATGTGTTGTCTGCATTCCATCTTCATCGAGCATAAATGCTATTAAAGAAGATATAGATTTTATAGGGAAGGTTATGAAGCAAGAAGATAAAGCTAAAACCATAATAGCTACTATGGAAGAAGATATTGCTAAAATTAAAAAGATAGGCGATTCAATAACAGATAAAAAGAAGGTATACTTTGAAATTGCATCTGCACCAAGTATGTATAGCTTTGGGAAAAATGTATTTTTAAATGAAATGATAGAATTAATTGGAGCAACTAATGTTTTAGCATCTCAGGATGGATGGCTTTCAGTATCTGAAGAATCAGTTTTAAGCTCAAATCCTGATGTCATCTTAACAAATGTAGATTATATAGATAATCCAGTTGATGAGATTAAAGGAAGAAATGGATGGGAAGCTGTAAATGCTGTAAAAAATAATCAAGTTTATTTTGTAGATAGAAATCCAAGCTCTCTTTCAAATGAAAATATAGCCATAGCCCTTAAGCAGATGGCAAAATATATATATCCTGATAAGTATACTGATTAAATTATGAGTGCAAAATTAAAATTTACTTTAATAATATTATTCTGTTTTATAATAATGATAATGGCAGTAGGCATGGGAAGCGTATCCATACCGCCCTCTATTTCTGTAAAGATTTTACTTGATAAGTTGTTTTCTATAAAGCTCTATAATGAGGTAGATCCTATTGTAGAGTCAATCTTATGGAAAATAAGGTTTCCAAGGACACTTTTAGCATTTATATCAGGGGGAGGGCTTGCAGTAAGCGGAGTTATAATGCAATCTATTTTAAGAAATCCTCTAGCTTCCTCATATACTTTAGGGGTATCTTCTGGAGCTGCAGTGGGAGCAAGCATAGCAATCCTACTTGGGGCTTCTATGTTTGGAATATTCACCCTTCCTATATTTGGACTAAGCTTTGGGCTTATGACGGTTTTCTTTGCAATTGCACTTGCAGCTAAACTCGATAAGAGTATGCAAAATACCACTATTATTCTAACTGGAATGGCTTTTTCCTTATTTGCAAATGCTATCATAACTATGATAATGTCCTTTGCAAGAGAAGATCTTCAAAGGCTTGTATTTTGGCAATTAGGGAGCTTTGCTCTAAAGGATTGGTCCCATCCAACCATACTTTTTCCTATAGTATTAGTTGGTGCCATCATATCATTTAGATACTCTATGGAGATGGATATAATGACCTTTGGAGAAGAGCAGGCGAAGATATCTGGTGTTGATATGAATAAATTGAAATGGGTTTTATTATCAGTAGGAGCTATTTTGACTGGATGTGTTGTTTCAGTAGTGGGAATAATTGGGTTTATAGATTTATTTACACCTCATACTGCAAGAAAGATCTTTGGTTCAAAGCATAAGTATGTCATACCTTCTTCAATAATATTAGGAGGATGTTTTATGGTGCTTTGCGATTTAATAGCACGTATAGCAGTTCCTCCAATAGAACTTCCTGTGGGAGCAGTTACTTCAGTAATTGGTGCACCGTTTTTTATATATTTATATTTTTCTAAAAGAAAAGGAAGGTGATAAAATGCTAAAAGTAAATAATATTTCTGCAGGATATGGAGATATAGATGTGCTCCATGGCATATCTTTTGAATTAAAAAAAGGAGAAAAGCTTGCCATAATAGGACCAAACGGATGTGGGAAGACTACATTATTAAGGACCATAGCAAATCTTATTCCATTTAGAGGAGATATTTTAATAGATGATGTTTCTATTAAAAAGATGAAAAGGAAGGATGTTGCAAAAAAAATCGCACTGCTTAGCCAGATGACTCAGATGTATTTTAGCTATAGTGTTTTAGATACTGTAATGATGGGAAGGTTTAGCTATACTAAAAACAGCCTTCTAAAAGTCTTTTCAAAAGAAGATAAGGATGTTGTGGAAAAATCCTTAAAAGCTGTCCATATGTTTGATATGAAGGATAAAGATATAAGCGAGTTGTCAGGAGGTCAATTGCAAAGGGTATTCTTAGCTAAAGTTCTTGCTCAAGATCCTGATATCATACTTCTAGATGAACCTACAAACCATTTAGATCTCTCATATCAAATAGAGCTAATAGATTATTTAAAAGAGTGGTCTAAAAAAGAGAATAGGAGCATTGTAGCTGTACTTCATGATATAAACCATGCTCTTTTTTTCTCAGATAAGGTATTAGTTTTAAATAATGGGGTGACAGAGTCTTATGGTAAAGTTAAAGAGGCTATTTCTTCTTCTTTATTAAAAAAAGTATATGAGATGGATGTGGTTTCTTATATGAAGAGAAGTTTAAGGGAATGGGAGGCTCTCTCTTGATAAAGCTTTATACATTCCTTGCAATATTCTTAGGATTTTTATTAGATTTTGTATTAGGAGACCCGCAAAACCCCTTTCACCCGATAAGATTTATTGGAAATATGATAAATTTTGGTGACAATATTTATAAAAGAAGCAAAATAAGAAATCCCATTTTAAGCTTTATCTTAGGAGTGGTTTTAACGCTTTTTGTAATAGCTATTTCATATGGCACATCTTTTTTTATTATAAAGGTTTTTTATAAGATTCATATGGTTTTAGGATTTATCTTAGAAGTTATCTTAAGTTACTTTTTATTTGCTCAAAGAGCACTAAAGGATGAAAGCATGAAAGTATACTATGCGTTAAATGAAGGTAATATAGAACTTGCAAGAAAAAACCTATCCTTTATAGTTGGAAGGGATACTAAAAGCCTCTCTAAAAATAGCATAATAAAAGCAGCAGTTGAAACTGTTTCAGAAAATCTTTCAGATGGGGTCATTGCACCTTTATTTTTTATGCTTGTCTTTGGAATACCTTTTGGATTTTTATATAAAGCTGTAAACACACTAGATTCTATGATAGGGTATAAAAATGAGATCTATGAATATTTTGGAAAGTTTGCTGCAAGGCTTGATGATATTTTAAACTTGTTTCCTTCTAGATTAGCTTCTCTCTTTATGATCCTATCATCATGGATTTTAGGATTTAATTTTAAAGGTGCCATAAATATTTACAAAAGGGATAGATATAAGCATAAAAGCCCGAATTCTGCGCATACAGAATCTGTATGCGCAGGGGCTTTAAATATAATGCTAGGAGGGGACAACTATTATGGAGGGATTCTTGTGAATAAACCTACTATTGGAGATAATTTGAGGGAGGCTGATATTTTGGATATTAAATCTGCAAATAAGATGATGTATTTAACCTCTATATTGGTATTCGCATTTTTAAGCCTTATATATTTTGGAGTTTTGTATTATGTATGAATATACGCATGGCGGAAATTTTATTTATGGTAATAAAGATAAAAATGATGATATCTTAGATTTTTCAGCAAATATCAATCCTCTAGGTCTTCCCTTTGGTGTTTATGAAGCTATAGAAAGAGAAATAAAGTCATGTATATATTATCCAGATAGCTATTCAAGAGATCTTAGGAATAGCATTTCAAAATATGAAAATGTAGATTTTAACTCTATTTTTGTTTCAAATGGGGCATCTGACATTATATTTAGATTAGCTTTTTCCATTAAGCCTAAAAAAGCTTTAGTGATGGCACCTACATTTTTAGATTATGAGCGTGGACTTTTAGCAAGTAATGCACAGGTTGTGGATTATTTTTTGTATGAAAAAGATGATTTTAAAATAACTGAAGATATATTAAAAACTATAAAGGGTGAAAAATTTGATATGATCTTTATTTGCAATCCAAATAACCCTACAGGTATTTTAACAAATAAAGAAATGCTCATTAATATACTAGAATCCTCTCAAGGAGCTTATGTTGTAGTAGATGAATGCTTTTTAGATTTTGTGGATAATTCAGATGATTATTCCATGAAAGAATTTTTAAATAAATATAAAAACCTAGTGATATTAAAAGCATTTACAAAGATATTTGCAATGCCAGGGATGAGGTTAGGATATGCTCTCTCATCTTCTTTTAGTTTAATAGATGCTCTTTATTTTCACGGACCAGATTGGTCGGTATCAAATCTTGCCCAGATAGCTGGAATTTCTGCTCTTAAAGATTCAAGTATATATTTAAAGGATACAAAAGCCTATATATTAAAAGAGAGAAATAAAATAGAAAAAAATTTAAAAAAATTCGGGTTTAAGGTCTTTGAATCCTCTGCTAATTTTATCTTTTTTAAAAGCCCTTATGATTTTAACCTGTACGAAGCTTTAAAGAAGAAGAATATATTTATAAGAAGCTGTGGAAATTTTAAAGGGCTTACAGAGGATTTTTATAGGATTGGTATATCCAAAGAAAAAAATAACGAAAGGTTGATAGAAGCTATTGGAAAAGAGCTTCTTTAAGGTGATAAAATGGCAAAATCGATAATGATACAAGGAACATCTTCAGGAGTTGGAAAGACCATTTTAACCATTGGACTTTGTCGTATTTTTCATGAAGATGGTTATAAAGTAGCTCCCTTTAAAGCTCAAAACATTTCAAACAATGAGCATAAGCTAAAGAATGGATTTGAAATGGCAAGATCTCAAGCTTTATGTGCTATTGCTTGTGGAATAGAGCCTTCTTTCCATATGAATCCTGTATTGATAAAACCTGCACCAAATACTACAGAGGTGATTGTAAATGGAAAGCTTTTAGGGAAATTAGATTATGAGAACTATAAACCTTTAAAGGACATGTTAAATCTTGAAATAACAAAGAGCTATGAGTTTTTAAATGAAAATTATGAGATCTTAGTTATAGAAGGTGCAGGAAGCCCTGTGGAGATGAATTTAAAATCTTCTGATATTGTGAATATGGCTATGGCAAAAAAAGCAAAATCTCCTGTTATATTAGTATCAGATATTTTAAGAGGAGGAGTTTTTGCTTCTTTATATGGAACACTTATGCTCTTAGATGAGGATGAGAGGGATTTAGTTAAAGGGATAATAATAAACAAGTTTAAAGGCGATATTTTGCATTTTAAAGATGGTAAAGATATGATAGAAAAGATAACTGATGTGCCAGTACTTGGCGTTATACCTCATTTGGATATTTGTATTGAAGATGAAGATAGCTTAACAGATGGCTATGAGATTAAGACTAAGGACAGTATAATAAAAAAAATCACAGGAACTTATGAAGAATATCTAGAAGAACAATTTGATACTTTATCAAAACTTTTTAGAAAATATCTCGATATGGATAGCATATATAAAATAATGGAGGGAAAAATTTATGGCTAAATTTGTAGCATCTTATAGTGGGGGCAAAGATAGTATATTGTCTATATATCGTGCTATTTGTCAAGGGATGGAGCCTATTGCTTTGATAATCACCTATAATATAGATAAAAAGCGTTCGTGGTTCCATGGCATACCAGAGAAAGTTTTAGATAGCGTATCTAAATCTTTAAACATACCCATCTGGCTTATAAAGACAAGTGGTAAAGAATACACCTATAATTTTGAAAAGATTCTAAAGGTAGCAAAAGATAAGGGAGCTGATTTTTGTGTGTTTGGAGATATAGATATTGAAGGGCATTTAGATTGGTGCAGCGAAAGATGTGAAAATGCAGGTATAAAAGCTTATTTTCCTCTTTGGAAGGAAGATAGAAAATCTATTGTGTATGAATTTATAGAAAGTGGATTTAAAGCAAATTTAACCGTAATAGATACAAGCAGGATGGATGAAAAATATTTAGGAAAGGTATTAACTAAAGAATTAGCTGAGGATATGCAAAAAGAAGGAGTGGATATATGTGGTGAAAATGGAGAATATCATACATTTGTATCAGAAGGTCCTCTTTTTAAAAGCAAAGTAGAATTTTCTTTTGGCAAAAAACTAATATCAGATAATCATGTGGTACTGCCAATTTTTGAAATTTAATGAAAAAGGCTGTCTTTTGCAAGGCAGCCTCATAATCTTGATTATTGATAAAACCATTCTAAGCTTGAATTTTTCATTTTATCTAAAAGATCCAAAAGGTTATCAATAATTCTTATCTCAAAATTTCTTAAAATTAGTTCTTCAAAGGGATGGGTTATCTCGAAAACTTTTATGGGTACTTGGTTCACTTCGCTTGTCCAATATCCTAAATTTTCATCATAGGGATAAAATAATTCAGGATCAAACTCATATAAATAAAGGCTTGTATCTTTAAGTATGTTAAATGAGCTATGCTCAATAACAATACAAGAAGAGGAGCTCTTTGAAGAAAAAAAGTTATTTATATCTTCGGCTGTAGTTTTTGGAGAAGCATTATATAAAAGTCTTGAACATTCCTTTGGAACTAGATAATTTGGAATATGCTTTTCTTCTATTGCTAATACAACAGCCTTTGATTCATTTAAATTATCTCTTTTTAAAATGCGTGGTGTGAATGTAACAATATTTGAATTTTTGCTAATATGATACAATTTTGGCTTCATATTTAATCACCTATTTTATAATTTTAAATAATTATATCACAAATTTCATTATAAATATTATATAATATTTATAAAAGATTATTGGAAAGAAGGAAGGATTTTATGAAAATTGGAGAAAATAAAGGATCGAAAAATGTAGCTGGATTATCTCTTATTTTTTCTGTACTTGGTCTAGTTACCATATATGGGGCTGTGCTTTATAATGTTTTAAAATTGGTTTCAGATGATCCTACTGAGGATGAAAAAGATGAAGACAATAGGGAGTAAATTAATTT
>JAVBPQ010000044.1:0-11403 GCA_031549525.1 Clostridiaceae bacterium
AAGAAAAACTGTAAAGGCAAAATATTAAATGTACATCACATAGAGTCCAGAAAAACAGGTGGGAACAGTCCTTCGAATCTTATTACACTGTGTGAGGACTGTCATAAAGACTATCATGCGGAAAAACTTAAGTTAAACCTAAAACGTGGTATATCGTTTAGGGATGTAAGCTTCATGGGTATCATGCGATGGGCATTTTATAATCGATTGAAAGAAATATATTCAAACGTTTCATTAACATATGGATATATTACAAAGCACACCAGAATAACAAGCAATTTAGAAAAAACTCATGCTGTTGATGCAAGATGTATCAGTGGAAATCCTATGGCTGCACCCGTAGATACGTTCTATAGACAAAAAGCAGTGAGAAGACACAATCGTCAAATCCATAAAGCTACGATCTCAAAAGGTGGATATCGAAAACTCAATCAATCTCCAAAATACGTATTTGGATTTCAGCTATTTGACAAAGTAGAAATAATCTTGACTGGATTGAAAGGGTTTATTTTTGGTAGAAGATCTAGTGGTAGCTTTGATATCAGAAAATTAGACGGAACAAAGATTTCAGCAGGGATCAGTTATAAAAAATTAAAATTGATTGAAAAAAGAAAAACCATATTAATAGAAGAAATTTAACTTAGAAAGGAGACGCTGCGTTCCTCCACATATCTAAAGACAGTGGTATCCCGCAGCAAAAAGTTTTGATGAAAGTATGTTTTATGACCTTAGGGACAAGAGGAGATGTGCAGCCTTATGTTGCTCTTTCTCAAGAACTTATTAAAAATGGACATAGTGCTGTCATTTGTACTGGTGAAAGCTTTAAAGGCTTTATTGAAGAGCATGGAGTTTGTTTTAGAAAAGCTGAATCAGATCTAATGGCTCTTCTTATGACAAAAGAAGGCAAAGAGATTATGGAAGGAGGTCTTAAGAATTTTAGAGCAGCTATAAAATATTCTAAGGAAGTGATAAATCCACTTTTTAGAAAGAGCTTAGACGATTTTTGGGAAAGTGCACAAGGGGCTGATATTATAATTTATCATCCTAAGGTACTTGCTGCTGTGGATATGGCTCATGCTTTAGGTATTATTTGCATCAGCATGCCCCTTGTTCCAATAACCTACCCTATCACAGAATTTCCTAATATTGCTGTATCTTCCACTTGGAATTTTGGGAAGATATTTAATAAATTGACTTATAAGATCATAGAAATGGCAGACATTTCAAATATAAAAGAGATAAATGATTTTAGAGAAAAGACTTTAGGTCTTGGTAAAAGAAAATCAGGAGTATTTGCTTATAAAAACGGTGATACTTATATACCAATCATCTATCCTGTAAGCCCTGCACTGTTTAAAGATGTGAAGAGCTGGAATGATAGAGTTTTTTTGCCAGGCTTTTTCTATCTTGATACAAAAGAAGAGATGCTTGATGAAGAAGTTGAAAAGTTTATAGAAAAAGGAAAAAAACCCATAGTTGTTTCTTTTAGCAGCATGCCCCTTAAACAACCTGAGATTTTTAAGAAAAAATTAATAGAGGCACTTTATAAAACTGATAATAGAGCTGTAATCTTAGTTGGGACGAGTGGGATGGATTTTAAAAATGATGATAATGTCTTATCTATAAAAAAAGCCCCTCATAATCTTTTATTTAAAAAAGCTATGGGAATAATACACCATGGTGGTGTGGGCACAATGGCAGAAGCCCTTAGATCAGGAGTACCTCAAATTATAATTCCATTTTCTGTAGATCAGCCATTTTGGGCAAATAGGCTTTATAAATTAGGATATGCTCTAAAGCCTTTATATGAAAAAACACTTGCTACTAGTGATTTAATCTCAGCTTTTAAAGAGATGCAATCTGAAAAATATGTAAAAAGTGCAAAGGAGATTAAGGATATTGTATTAAAAGAGAATGGAGTAAAAGAAGCTGTAGCTTATATAGAGCATATTTATGCTAGATAGCAAATTTTGATAGCTGTAAATCCATGCCCTGAGGCATGGATTTGTGCGATTTTAGATTTAATGAAAAGCTTTGTCCTTAAGTTATTTGATTTGATATGAAAATTTCCTCATAAAAACTATGAGCCATAGCGCACAAGATAACAACCCTCCAATAAAAAGAAAACCATTTATTCCTACATGAATTATTTTCCCTATCCAAAATGATGGCAAAAATCCAGCAAAATACTGATATGGGCTAGGGATGAACCATACAATTGGTAATCCTAGAAAGCTTATTCCCATGAGTTTTGATATGGCAAGTGCTTCCACTCTATTTTTTGCAACAGAAACAACCATAATAGATAAAGCAAAGCCCATAAGAGCACTTAAAATGGAGGTTGTAAATATGCTCATTGTTAAAATAGAAGATATGTTAAAAACTGCTGATAAAATTATTGTCATTATAAGTGCCCAAAGCATTGGAATTCCTATACGTGCCATTAAATAAGAGTAATCGCCTATAGGTGTAATCTTATAAAATTCACCTATGCCTTCGTCTTTTTCTTCAAGGAACAAAAAAGCAAAGATCATAGCTACTAACATGGGTGTAAGGCAAATGAGCATACCATCTAAAAGACCATACCAAGGCACAAGAGATAAAGATAATTTTTCTACTATAATATTATTGACAAATGGTATGATGAATTTTAAAAACAAACCTATTAGGACTGGAGCTGGCAAAAGCGCAAGTAACATTCCATCTCTTGTTACCTGTATAAATCCAATTTGAAAGAGCTTCCATGTTTGTTTCATATTTTTTCACCGCCTTCTGCCTTTAAAGCAATGGATATGCGCACATTTGACACTAAAAGAATGATTAAAAACCACAATATTAAGATAACAAAGCTCCAAATATCAAATATTTCAGTTAAGCGTAAGGAATAGCTTATACCATGCCATAAAGCTATGCTAGGCAATATGTTTAAAATAGGATTATATATAAAAAAAGCTGCAAGTATTGCTGGAGAGGTCAATATTGTGGCAGGCAGCGATGCAATTAACATATAATGATTGACTGAACGGGAATAGGAAGATACAAAAAGTCCAAGAGCTGTAAAGTTCATTGAACCAACAAATACATATATGATAAGCCCTAAAATGTTCACAGGACTGTTAAGTCCAATTAAAGCGATAATAACTGCAGAAAGGGTAGATATAATGGATAATGATACCACCTTTGATAAGATATATTCCATAGTCTTAAGGGGGGATATGGTCAAAAATCTATGGAGTCCTTCATTTTTTTCTAAAAGCCAAATTCCCCCTATAAAGAACATTCCAAGCATCACAGGGTCTGTAAGTATTATAATAGAAGCTATCTTTTGTCTAATATCAGACGGGCAGAGGAGAAGTATTGCCACATATATTGCACTTATAAATAAATAGAGGAAATAAAAACCATACTTTATTTGATATTTTATATCATTTATAAGCTCTGAAAAAAATCTCATTGTAGACACCTTCCTGTCAATGAAATAAATACATCTTCAAGGGTCTGCTCCTTTGAATGTATGCTAGAAAGGGTCCCAGATTTTAATGCAGAATGAAAATCGTAAGATTCTCCAAGCTCTGAAAGGAGGCAAGTGCTTTCTATTTCATTTCCATCTATATTATAAGTATATATCACTTTTGTACTAGCATCTCTTTGTTTAAGCCTATGAGGTGTATCCATAGCTTTTATCTTTCCCTCTATTATAAAAGCTACATAATCGCAAAGCTCTTCAGCATCATGCATATTATGTGTGGTTAAAATAATGGTCTTGCCCATATGCTTTTGTTCTAAAATAATATCCTTTAATATCCTTGAATTTGCAGGGTCTAAGCCGCTTGTAGGTTCATCTAAGAATAACAATTCAGGATTATGCATAAGGCAGCGAACAAATCCAAGGCGCATTTTCATCCCTTTAGAGTAATTTGATACCTTTTTGTCTGCATCATTTTCAAGCCCCACTCTTTTTAAAAGAAGCATTGGATCGATGTTTTTTATTGAATAAAGAGAAGCAAAATATCTCAAATTTTCAATACCAGTAAATTTACTATAGAAATTTGGAAGCTCAAAGTCAACACCTATTTTTTCATAGTAGTCGCTTTTTCTGTATCTTATCTCATTTTGAAAAACTCTAACAGAGCCACGATAATTTAACAATACACCTGTTAATATTTTTTGAAGGGTGCTTTTTCCTGCCCCAGATGGACCAAGAAAGCCAAATATTTCTCCCCTCTTTACATGAAAGCTTATGCCATGTATTGTATCTATCTTTGATGTAGGGTATTTTAAATAAACATCTTCTACATCAATCATTATACTCACCTACTATTTCATTGATCACTCCATTTAATATAATCTCCATGACCTTTGAGCCATAGCCGTTCTTTTCATCTTGAAGGCTTAAAAATGTTATAATGAGTATCTGCAGTACCTTTGCAGCAAGCTCTATTTCACATTTAAATTTAATACCATATTCTTGAAGCTTTAAAAGCTCTTTTTTATCTTCTCTAGTATGTTGTTCTATGATTTCTTTTGGAAGCTTTCGAAATAAGTAATCTGTAGTTTCGCTAGTATTCTCTACAAGGAGAGGATACTTTTTTAAATAAAAAAATGAGTGCAAGATTAATTGTTTCATCAATTCCTTAGGAGGTAGCGATGAATTTTTTTTAAGAAAATCATCCATATCTTCCCAGACCTTCCTTTGAATATTCTCTATGATATCCATATATAAGTGCTCTTTATTAGTGTAAAAAGCATAGAAGGAACCTTTTGCAATATCTACTCTCTTAACTAAATCATCTATTGTCACCTTTTTAAGACCATAGAGAGTAAAGAGCTTTTCGCCTTCAGTAAAGAGCTTATCTTTTATCATTGCTTTTTCATTGTCGCTAAATTTAGGCATTCTATCTCTCCTTTAAAACTATATGACTATTTTGGTTTTTTAGTCATATAAATTATATCTCTTTTTAATATCGATGTCAATGAGTTTGTTAGATAATATATGGCATAAATAAGTATATAAATTGCATATTTATAAATAAGTTTAGGAAATAGTTGAAAACTCAATATAAATATTATACAATTAGAAAAATCATAGTTTTCTGTTGATATATTGTTATAAAAATTATTGAGAGGTGGTTTTATGAAGAAAATTTTACTCGTCAATCTTGTATTTTTATTCATTTTTTTATTAGTGGGCTGTGCTCCAACAGATAGCGCTGCAAGTTCCTCTGAGTATAAAAAATTGGTAGTAGGACTTGATGAAAATTTTCCACCTATGGGCTTTAGAGATAAAGATGGAAATGTGGTAGGCTTTGACATTGACCTTGCTAAAGAGGTTGGAAAGAGAATGGGAATTGAAATGGTATTTCAACCTATCGATTGGGATTCAAAAGAGCTAGAGCTTCAATCAAAAAAGGTGGACTTGCTTTGGAATGGTGTTACAATAACTCCTGAGAGAGAAAAAGTAATGCTCTTTACTAAGCCTTACTTAAATAATAAGCAAATCATATTGGCAATAAAAGATTCAAGTATCAATAGCAAGGCAGATTTAGCTGGAAAGACAATAGGTCTGCAAAAGAATTCTTCAGCTGTTGATGCTGTTAATAAGGATGAAGAAACTTCTAAAGCTATCAAGGAAATCGTTCAATATTCTGATAATATACTTGCATTTAAGGATTTAGAAATAGGTAGGGTTGAAGCTGTTGTGGTTGATGAAATTGCTGCTAGATATTATTTAGAACAAAATGAGACTAATTTTAGAATATTAGATGATGACTTTGGAAGTGAAGTATATGGGGTTGCAATGCGACCTGATGATACAGCACTAAAAGACACATTACAAAAAGCTTTAGATGATATGAATAGCGATGGAACTTCAGCTAAAATATCCCAAACATGGTTTGGAGAAGATATTATTGTAAAATAAAAAATATTAAAACAGCATTTCTTATTAAATAGATTTTTAAATAAGATAATGCTGTTTAAATTTATGAAAGGTGCGATTTCAATGGCCTTAAGCGATATGATCAGTCAGATGTTTAGTGGTACTTTAGTGAGCTTAAATTTATTTTTTACTACTATAATTTTATCCATGCCACTTGGATTTTTGCTCATGCTCTTATATATTAGTAAAAACAAGATAATAAAAAATATAACTGGATTTTATATTTTAATGATGAGAGGAACACCTCTGCTCCTTCAATTGTTTTTTATGCTCTATGGAGTGCCTATACTTATACCTATTCTAACCTTTAGCAGATTTACTACCAGTGTAATAGTTTTTGCATTAAACTACGCTGCTTATTTTGCTGAGATATTTAGGGGCGGATTATTATCTGTTGATAAAGGACAATTTGAAGCTTCAAAAGTTCTTGGAATCTCTAAAGTACATACCTATATTAAGATAGTCATTCCTCAAATGATAAAAGTTGCTCTTCCTTCAATAAGCAATGAAGCTATAACTCTTATTAAGGATACTGCTTTAGTCACAGCAATTGGAATTGCAGAGCTTTTATTTGTCACTAAATCCATAGTAAATACCACTGCTCAAGTCTTTCCTTTTGTCATTGCTTCAGCATTTTATTTGTTTATGTGTTATATTTTAACGATAATTTTTAGAAAATTAGAAGTTAAATTTATGTTTGAATGATGAGGTATATATATGAAAATGGTAGAAGTAAAAAATATTAAAAAAAGTTTTGGTAAGCTACTTGTATTAAATGACATATCTTTTTCTTTAAATAAAGGAGAGACAATTGCTATCATCGGACCATCAGGATCAGGAAAAAGTACAACCCTAAGGAGCATAATAGAGCTTGAACATATTGATGATGGCGATATTATAATCGAAGGAGAATATTTAGTAGAAAAGGGTCATTACAAACATGAATCAAAATTAAGAGAATTGAGAAATAAAATGGGAATGGTCTTTCAGCATTTTAACTTATTTCCTCATATGAGCGTTAAAGAAAATCTCTTATGTGCTCCAAAAATTTTAAAAAAAGACTCTTCTCAAAATTTAAATTCTCTATGTCTAAAGTATTTAAAGGATGTTGGTCTAATCGATAAGATAGATGAGATGCCATCGAGGCTTTCAGGAGGTCAAAAGCAGAGAGTTGCAATAGCTAGAGCATTAATGATGAAACCAGATATACTCCTGTTTGATGAGCCAACTTCTTCATTGGACCCTGAATTAACTGGAGAGGTATTGTCAGTAATAAAAGATCTAGCAAGTCAAAAGTTTTCCATGATCATAGTGACTCATGAGATTGGATTTGCAAGAGAAGCAGCTGATAGAGTGATATTTATGGACAATGGTATGATAATAGAAGAAGGTACTCCTAAAGAAGTAATAGATGCTCCAAGAACTGAGAGAGCAAAGACCTTTTTAAAGAGAGTTTATGTTTAGAAAAATGGGATTTATACAAAAAGGGCTGAAAGATTAACTTCCAGCCTCTATTAAACTATCCCTTACGCAAAGCGCTGAGATCCATGCAAAATAGAGATTATAACCTCCACAATCTCCAGTTACATCCATGATCTCACCTGTAAAATATAAATTTTTGTTAAGCTTTGATTCTAGAGTTAAGTTATCTATTTCTAAAGTGTTGACCCCACCTAAAGTAACTTGAGAATTTCCAAAGCCTGTAGAATCAATAACTTCAAATACAAAGCTATTTATTAAAAGGGCGATAGATTTTTTTTCCTCATAAGTTAAATCACAGACTAATGTATTAACATTAGAAATTCCAGAAGATTTAATGAATATGGGAATGAGTTTTTTGTTTATTATGCCAATTAAGCAATTGTATATGGTTCTATTTTTAAACATGTTAAAGTGATAATCTAAAAAAGCAATAAGAGCTTCCTTATCCATCTTAGGAAAATGGTTTACGCTTATAGAAACTTTTTTGTTAAGCTCTATTAATTTTGCAGCCTCACCGCTAAGCTGCAAAACAGGAACACCAGAGATACCATAGTCAGTATACAAGATTTCACCTTCATAGCTTGATATATTTTTGTTATTAAAGATTAAACTTACAATTCCGTCAAACCTAACCCCAGATAAAGCCTTTAAGATATTTGATTTTAATTTAAGCTGGGAAAGAGCAGGATAGGTTTTTACTATGGTATGGTTTAAGGATTTTGCAAGCCTATAGCCTATGCCATCTGATCCAGTCTTTGGCATAGACTTACCTCCGCAGCTTAACACAAGCTTATTGCATTTAAATATCTTAGATGTATCTGATTTTAAAATATATGTATCGTTTGCCTTTTCTATATAGGTAATCTTTTCATTTGCATAAACAGGTATTTTCAATTCATCTAAGTTTATTCTAAATATATCAAGGACAGAAGATGCTTGAAGAGAAAGAGGGAAAAGCTTTCCCTCTTCTAATTCTATTAAATGAAGTCCAAGGCTTTCAAAGACATCTATAACAAGCTCCACAGGATACCTGTTTATAAGCTCCGTTATAAATTCTTCATTTTCAGAATGAAAATTTAAAGGTGATATATTTTTATTTGAGATATTGCACCTTCCATTGCCAGTTGATAAAATCTTAACCCCAACCCTTTCATTTCTTTCCACTATGGCAACATCTAAATTTAACTTTTTTAATAATATTGCTAAAAAAAGACCTGAAGCACCACCCCCTAGGATGATGATGTCGTGATTCATAGATCACCTCCAAATTAAACTTTGTATGATTCACCTATCCATAAAATCATCTTCATTAACACTACCCATTACATATTTTATACCTTTATCTATATTTTCTATGCTTTTTGTTATTCTATATCGTGCATTTTTAGATTCATTTACAAAGGCTATAGCATCATATAGATAGTATTTGCCGCTTATAGAGTTTTTAATTCTTTTTGAATCATATGTGGCATAAATAGGAGCATTTTTAAGAAAGATTGGATATCCAGGATAATATCTTTTATCTTTTAAATGTGGATTTAAATTATTAAATCTTGTGAGATTATTAAATCCGCTTGATTTTATTAAAGTGGCATAATCAATATAACTATAATCTAAATCCACATTTCCCACAATACCATCTATGCTTCCAGTTGAGCTATATTGCCATATACCAGTAAAACCAGGATAGGTATTGAGATTATACCACTCTGCTATCCAGTGATCAAACCTTAAAAGTCTTGCATCATCAAGCCTATTGGCAAACCAGTCAATGGTTGAATAAATCATAGGATAGTACCCGCTGTATGCAACGGTGTTTAAAAAGACAATAGCTATATCGGTTAAAACTTCTCTAGATAAATTTTCTTGAGATTCATCCTCAATGTCTAATGCTACGGGATAAAAAAGCTCATGGCCTCTTATTGTATTTACGAAATGATTAGCTTCTTCTAAAGCTTCATCAACGTTTGTTGCTACACAATAATGATACGCTCCTGGATAAATTCCGACTCCATGAGCATTTTTAACATTTTCCGAAAAATTTTTATCCACATACGAAGTTCCTTTGCTTGCTCTTATCATTGCAAATTGTACACCTGAGCTTTTTACTAGATTCCAGTCAGTAACTGCATTATATTCACTTATATCGATACCTTGAATTGGCAAAAAAATCACTCCAAGCTTTGCTTTTTTAGCATAATATGCTTTTATAAATAAAGATGTGTTATTTTGAACGGATTTTGTTACAATTAGCTTATGATGGAAATATTTATTATTTAGAAGTTAAGGGGGTCACCCTAGAAGATAATGGCCTTGCAAAATTTCCTGATGCTGTAGTTTTAGCAAAAGAAAAGGGAGTTGATTTATTTGCATATAATTGTGAAGTCTATGAAGATGAGATCAATTTAAAGGATGAGGTCAATATTTTAATGTAATAGTAGCTTGCATGTTGTTAAAGAACTGCGATTTCAAATAATTGCAAGTTTCTTTTTCTGTTTTATTATGATATATTTATAAAAATATTGTATAAAAACTCTTAAACTAAATGATATTTACAAAGTATTAACATAATATTGCTTTATTTTTAATAATAAATATAATATAATTAAAATATACAATAAAAAATATTAGAAAGTTTTTATATTTATATTTATTAAGGAGGCCTTTAAACAATGAAGAGGAGAAAAATAACAACTTTAATGTTAATAGGATGTATGACGTTTAGTTTAGCAACTCTTCCTAAGAATGCTAATGCTGCAGAGAGTGGAGTGTATGTATCCAATATAATAGCAAAAGACGTAATATCATCAACAGGTATTGGTAGTGAAACAACTTACAGCTCTGATAAAAGAACAATTTACTTTAACTATGATTTAATGTATAGATTAAATGCTCTCTTTTCAAAAACGGCAATAGTATTTGAAGTATGCCCTACCTTAGCACCTTATTTAGTAAGTGTTAATGTTATAGGAACAAAAAATACGACAACGGTGCCTCAAACTTTTGGAACATGTGTAATCGATAGCTCCAAGGTATTTTCAAAAAGTTTTATAGGATATATACAACATGCTAAGTTTGCTGTAACATTTAGTAAGCCTTTAGATTGCATTATGCAAGGGGAAAGAGCTATGTATTCAGTTAAAATGGTAGATTTAGAGAAAAATGGCCAATATGCACTTAGGACAAGAATTCAAGGTATAATAGAAAAGAATCCTACATCTTATGCAACTGTTAACTATGGAATGCATATGGCATCATTTGGTTTCCCTAAAGGCGCACCTCTTTCTTCAGAAGATGTAATTGAATTACAATATAAAGTAGAATATGGTTTAAGGACATTTACAAACAGCACTTATGAATTTCATTTTGATCCATGCTTAGTCGAGTTTATAGATCGTGTAGATGTTTATAATTCTAAGAGCCATTTAGCTATGAGCACTGCTTTACCAAACGATGGTAAAATAAAGGTGCCAATGAAATCTGTATATCCATCAGTTAGCTTATTTGTACCATATACTGTTTCCTTAAAAGTTTCATTAAAAGATGGATACCGTTTAAGTGATTTACCATGTAATGCATATAAAATAACAGCTTTATCAACTTATGCTCCATCAGCAGGAGTGACAATTCACAAGAATTCCGTAAGAACGCTTGCTATTGGAACAAGAGGACCTATATGTGTTGACCCTATATGCAACAGTATTGACGATTTATTCCCACCTTATGAAGGCGACGATTCAGCTTTACAAAATTAAATAATATTAATATACAGGCATCCTTTTTTGGATGCCTGATTTTTTTAACTTTAAGATTTACTAAGTGAGGGCTTAATTTTAAGGATTAGAAACTTCTTTTGGTATAGGGCATTTATATGGATTGTTTGACATCTTTTCATCAAATTCTTTTCTTGCTTTTTTAATTATTTCAGGATTTTCTAAAAGATCAAGACCGAATTTAGCCATTATTTTAGAAGCATATATCAT
>JAVBPQ010000169.1:0-9476 GCA_031549525.1 Clostridiaceae bacterium
CTTGCTCCATCCATAGAGAATAAAATACAAACACATCTGAGCGTGGTAGAGAAACTTCACAAAATACTTCCGATTTCTAATATCATCGTTGAAGTTGCAAGCTTTGATATCCAAAAAATCAAAAATCCGGATATTCAAGGAGAAGACTATCAAAACGGCGATCAATTAGGATTTTGGAACGTGCGTGAATATGTACTGTTTAGAGACGGTCATAAATGCCATGGAAAGAAAAACTGCAAAAATAAAATACTAAATGTTCATCACATAGAATCTAGAAAAACCGGTGGCAATAGTCCGTCTAATCTTATCACTTTATGCGAAGACTGCCATGATGCTTATCACAAGGGTTTTCTTAAATTAAATTTAAAGCGTGGAGAATCGTTTAGAGATGCCGCTTTTATGGGTATAATGCGATGGACATTTTATAATCGCTTGAAAGAAATGTATCCAAGCGTTTCATTGACCTATGGATATATTACAAAAAACACAAGAATAATAAACAATTTAGAGAAAACTCATGTCATCGATGCAAGATGTATTAGTGGAAATCCCATGGCTATTCTATCGGATGTTTGTTATACACAAAAAGCGGTGAGAAGACACAATCGTCAAATCCACAAAGCGACTATTGCAAAAGGTGGGTATAGAAAATTAAATCAATCGCCTAAGTATGTGTTTGGATTTCAACTATTTGACAAAGTAGAAATACTTTTAAGTAAACTCCAAGGATTTATATTTGGTAGACGTTCAAGTGGTAGCTTTGACATCAGAACCTTGACTGGTGTAAAACTATCAGCTGGCATTAGCTATAAAAAACTGAGATTACTCGAAAAAAGAAAAACAATATTAATAGAAGAAAACCAATAGAAGGGAATCGCTGCGTTCCTCCACATATCTAAAGACAGTGGTATCCCGCAGCAAGGAAATTTTGAATGAATAATGGATCATTATATAAAGAATGTCTTGAAGCTGTAAAAGGATTTGAAATTTATGAAAAACGCATACACAAAACTTTAGAATTTTTAAATTTAAGATGTGAGGAATTTGTGGGAGTGTAGGGATCGATTTAAGAAAATCAAAGTTTTCTACTTTGTTTATATAAACAGCCACCGATTTGAGATGGTGGCTGTTTTTATTGCCATATGTTTCTATTATGAGCATCTTTGATGGTCGGTTTATTTGATTTGACAATGGAGTTTTTTATATCCTTTTTTCAATTAATTTATATTTTTTTCAATTTCATATTGACATTTAAATAATAAGATGTTAAATTGTAAATAATATAACGGTTAATTTATTAACTATTAATAAATTAATTATTTGAAAGGAAGATACTCAATGGATCATAATTTGGCAAATCATCTCATGCATTCAATTTTTAAATTTAAAAGTTTAGTGGGTTCAGGGCTGGGAATGGATGCGTTGGAGAATAAAGGCACTCTTAATATGACAGAGCTCATATTAATGAACGCAGTCATGGGCAACACAGCCGATTCGGAAAACAACGTAGGACTGTCTGATGTTCGAGGGTATCTTTCAATATCCAAAGCGGCAGTTTCGCAAATGCTTGGTTCCCTTGAGAAGAAAGGTTTTATAAACCGTGACATCGATAGGAGCAACCGCCGAAACCTCATAGTCACACTTACACCCGAAGGACGTCAGGCTTTAGAGCGACAATATAATGAATTTAGTGACAGGCTTGAAAAAATTATTGACCGTCTTGGAGAAGATGATGTTAAACAGATGATAACAATTGTAAATCGTATGATAGAGATAACCAATACGCTCAATAGCGAATTAGAACAGAAATAATCGTTAGGAGGGAGCTTACCATGGACAAACAAATCTCACTGTTACAAGAACTGATTGATACAAGTAATTTTACAATTGGGATTACAGGAGCTGGAATTTCAATGGCCTCTGGAATAATGGATATGGAACACATGAATGTTTTAGGGGTGATGCAAACCAGCTTGGAGGCGATGGTGCGGTTACGTCCTGAACACAGTTATAAGCTTTTGAAAAAATCTTTCTTGAACGCTATGTTTGTCACAGGACCGAGCATTACCCATAAGAAATTAGCGGATTTTGAAAAACGTGGTTTGGTTCAGGGTGTTATTACCACTAACATTGATTGCCTGCACACGCTTGCAGGATCCGAGAATATTGCTGAAATTCAAGGGAGTTATGGAATTAACAAATGTATGGATTGTGGACAGCACTATGATGATGTTCAGATATGGAATCAAGGAAAAGCCCCACGATGTCAAAAATGTAATGGAGTGATTTTATCATTTCCCGTTTATACGCATATCGGGTTATCAAATGAAGATTATCAAAAGGCTGCCAAGTGGGTTTCTCGGGCAGAATTGATTATTGTAGCCGGAACAAAAGGCAATTACGGCAGTTATTTTAATCAAATCAATCCTCGAGCAAAGGTGGTACAAATAAATCCGAAACAAACACAGTTTGATGGAATAGCATCGCTTAACATTCACAAAAAAGCGGATGAGGTGTTTTGTTTGTTGCAATAACTATATGACGCAATATTCAAAGATGCTTTGGATTGTGCTAACACATTAGCCGAAACAGAAAAAACGATGCAGAAAACCCGCAATAGTATTAAAGAACAAGGTATAAAGGAGGGTCTTCAATGAATGTAGTTATTTTATACACATCCGTTCATCATGGTAATACCAAAAAAGTTGTTGAAGGAATTGCGAAGGAAATAAAGGTTGATTTATATGATATATGCAAGTATAAAGAAATTAATCTGGATAAATATGACTTGATTGGCTTGGCATCGGGCGTATTTTATCATGGTCTCCACGAGCAAATGAATAAATTTATTCAAAAGACAACATTTGCAGGAAAACAAAAAGTATTTTTAATTACAACCTGCGGAATTGCATATCGTGATTATACTAAAGAAGCAAAAAAGATGCTTTCAGCCAAAGGTGTTCAGGTATTGGGAAGTTTTCAGTGCCGAGGGTTTGACACATTTGGTGCTTTTGAAAAAATTGGTGGTATAGCCAAAGATCACCCAAATGAGAATGATATAAAAAATGCTCAGGAATTTGTGAATAAAATAATAGAAAATTATTAGGAGGTAATATAATAGTGGAAAAACAAGCAAATCCAATGGAACAAATGAGGTTAAAATTGGATATGAAGAGCTACATTCATTCTGGTAAACACTGGTCAGAACTAAAATTTTTTGATCACATGATGCAGGATGCTCTTGTAAAGCATATTTTAGGATTATCTAAGTTTGGAATGACAGATACGGGAGAAGTCATGGAAACACTAGGACAGATGAAAAGTGGAAGTGAAAAGGACTGGGCTATAGCTTGGGGAAACACTGCAAAAAAAGTACAAACGAGAGCAAAAAAAGCGGATAATAATGGCAAAAAAGTATCCGCAGCATCAGCTTACCTAAGAGCATCTTCATACTGGAGAATTGCTTTGATGTATTTCAGTGATGCAGAAGATTCTTTAATAGTTGAATATTCAAAGAACTGCTCTTTGTGTTATGAGCGTTATTTAGAATTATCTGATTATCCAGGAGAATCTATAAAAATACCCTATGAAGATACCTATTTACCAGGTCATTTTTACCGCTCGCCTGTTGCTAATGAAAAGGCACCGCTCTTGATTATTACTCCAGGAAGAGATACTTGGGCAGAGGATACAATATGGATATATGATTCAGCAATCAAGCGTGGAATCCATTGTATTGTTTACGAAGGACCAGGGCAGGGATTAGCACTTAGACTCCAGAATATAAAGTTTAGAAACGATTGGGAAAATGTAATTACCCCTGTTATAAATTATGCAGAAACAATTCCAGAAATTGATATGGACAGAATTGCTGTCATGGGGTTAAGCTTTGGTGGTTATTTAGTTCCAAGAGCTGTTGCTTTTGATAAAAGGGTGAAATTATGTATTGTTGATCCAGGAAATATAAGCTGGGGAGAATCAATTGTGTCAGCATTTAAAATGGTCAAAAAACTTCCGGCTATGTTGAGACCTGTGGCTGTTACTGGAATGGTTAAGGATTATGCGTGGAAGCATGGTGTAAAAAATGATTTAGATACTGTAATTGAAGAACTTGGCAAATATAATAACAGTGATATCTTAGATAAAATTACATGCAAGGTTTTAGTCATGGATGGCAGCGCAGAAATTCTTCCGAAGGCGGCTAAAGAATTCTATAATGTACTGAATTGTCCCAAGCATTATATGCTCTTTGATGAAGAAACAACAGCGCAGACACACACTCAAATGGGGGGATATGCTACAGCAGCAGAGATGCTATTTGATTGGATTGAAGATAATTTGTAAGAATTATTAAATCCCAATTGAATATTAAGGTTAAAATTATTTTGAAAACCTGCTAAAAAAAGTCTTGATTTTTCTTAGCAGGTTTTTGTATACACAACTGACTCTAAAATTCTAATTAAGTATGAATTTAATGGAAAAAGGGAGGCTCCGCTTTATACAAATAACGACATATCTGATTCTTCAGCATTTGCAAGCATAGCTGCAGCACCTGCAAGCTTTACTCCATCTAAAAGCTCCTCTTGTTTTATGCCCATAACGTCCATGCTCATGGAACATGCTAAAAGGTCTACACCATTTTCTTGGGATAATTTTATTAAATCCTCAAGGCTTTCTACATTTTTATTTTTCATAACATGCCTTATCATCTTAGCGCCCATTCCCCCCATGTTCATCTTAGATAAGGAAAGTTTTTTAGATCCTCTTGGCATCATAAAGCCAAACATCCTAGATATAATATCCTTTTTAGTCTTTACCTTTTCAGACTTTCTTAAGATATTTAGTCCCCAAAATGTAAAGAACATGCTGACTTTTCTTCCCATAGCAGCTGATGCATTTGCAATTATAAATGATGCAATGGCTTTATCAAGATCTCCTGAAAACACTATGATGTTTTTATTATTGCCTGTAGGAGGATTACAAGCTTTTTCGCTTCCATCTGATTTTTGTATTTTAGCAATAAGAGTGCTTTTATTGCTTGTCATATCTATAAATATATTCCCAGTTCTTCTGCAAAACCCTTCAATATCGCTTGCAAAGGCAGGGTCTGTAGTGGAAATCTCTATAATATCTCCTTCCTTAGCATTCTTTACAGCATCAGATAGCTTGACAATAGGACCTGGACATTGAAGACCACATGCATTTACCTTTATTATATTCTCTGGTATATTTTTATAAGATTTAGGACTTGATCTATCAGGAGTTTTTAAGGTTTTTTTTTATTAAAAATTACATTATACAGATAATATCCACCGCTTAAATTATAGCAGTCAAAACCATTTTGAGATAAAATTCTGCAGGCTATATACCCCCTTAAGCCTACTTGGCAAGTTACATAGATTTTTTTGTTTTTATCTAGTTCACTTATTCTAGCTCTTAAATCATGTAGTGGGATGTTTATAAATCCTTCAATGTGTCCATTTTCATATTCTAAGGAGGTTCTGGTGTCGAGCAGTATGGCATCTTTATTTTCCATAACATCTTTTACATCATGCCAATGAAAGCTTTTGACTTTACCTGTTAATACATTTTCTATAGCAAAACCTGCCATGTTTACAGGGTCCTTTGCAGAAGAGTAGGGAGGAGCGTAACAAAGCTCAAGCTTAGTTAAATCATAAGCTGTCATCTTAGCACGGATTGCTGTAGCAAATACATCGCACCTCTTATCTACACCATCAAATCCTACGATTTGAGTCCCTAAAATCTTCCCTGTGGATTTTTCAAATATGGTCTTTATGGACATATTAGTAGCTCCTGGATAATACCCTGCATGGCTTTGGGAGTAAGTAAATAATTTATCATATTCAATATTTAATTTTTTACAAGTCTTTTCATTTATTCCAGTTGTGGCAACAGCCATATCAAATACTTTTATTATGGCAGAACCTTGAGTACCTGTATATACACTAGTAATACCACAGATATTATCTGCAACAATTCTGCCTTGTTTATTTGCAGGACCTGCAAGAGGTATAAAGCCTTTTTGGCCTGTTATAAAATCTGTAACTTCCACAGCATCACCCACTGCATAGATATCCTCATCACTTGTTTTCATGTGTTCATCTACGATTATGCTGCCACGGCCATTTACCAAAATATCAGCTTCTTTTGCAATAGCGCTTTCTGGGGTGACACCTATTGCTAAGATCAGCATATCTGCTGATATATTCCCATTATTTAATTCAACAAATAATGAATCTTGTTCATCTTTAATTCTTTTTACACCATTACTTAAAACGAGATTAATACCCTTATCTTCAATATAGTTATGAACTATACAAGCCATATCATAATCAATAGGTGAAATGACTTGATCTGCCATTTCAATTACAGTTACATCAAGATTTAAGTTTTTAAGATTTTCTGCCATTTCAATTCCTATAAAGCCGCCACCTATTACAATGGCACTTTTAGGTGAATTTTGCATTACATGATCTTTTATTTTATAAGTATCAGGAATACTCCTTAGAGTAAATATTCTATCTGAATTTATACCTTCTATATTTGGAATTATCGGTTTTGCTCCCATGGACAATACTAATTTATCATAACTTTCAAAATACTCTTCAGAAGTTTTTATATTTTTAACCTTAATTTTTTTAGAATCTCTATCTATTTTAGTAACTTCACTTAAAACTCGCACATCCACCTTAAACCTTGCATTAAAACTCTCAGGAGTTTGCAGTAACAGATCTTCTTTATCTTTAATTTCTTCACCTATATAATAAGGTAATCCGCAATTTGCAAAGGATATATATTCTCCTCTTTCAAAGATTACGATTTCTAAACTTTCATCTAAACGCCTAAGCCTTGCAGCACACGACGCGCCTCCTGCAACGCCACCTACAATCAAAATTTTCATAAGCTAAATCCCTCCATAAGTATATTAGCAATTACTTAAATAGTAAATGAATTTTATGGTAAAGTCAATAAACTTTAAGTAAAATTTTACTTAAGTTTATTAAAATAATCTTGACAAATCCTAATATAGTTATTATAACATAACTATATTAGAATTTGCTTAAATAAACAAAATCTTGAATAAAATTAACAACATGTTTAATTCTAATTATTGGTTTTTCATATAATATTGAAGTAAGATTCACCATATTGCAACTAAAATTAATTTTAAAAATTATCTAAAGAAAGGGAGGCGAGAGCTGTCTATGGTTATACATTAATGTATAAGTGTATAATTATGCAGTCAATTTTTATGAAAGAAAGAGCAAAAAAAATCGCAGAACTTTTAAAGGTACTCGCTAATGAAAATCGTTTGATGATATTTTGTACCCTCATGGAAGGACCCCTCACAGTAAGTGAAATTGCAAAAAAAATACCAAACATCACTCAATCAGCATTATCACAACATCTTTCACTCCTAAAGGCTCATGGAATTTTGGACTATAAAAAATCTGGTCTTAATATAACTTATACTATTTCTGACCACAGAGTAGAGGAAATAATAAATGTTCTTAGAAAATATTATTGTGATTGAGTTAACAAATTATGATATAATTTCTTCTATAAATATTTTGGAGGTGTATTAATGGAAGATAAAACAAGTAAAAATGCATGGCTTAAATATGATGAGTATAATTTTAATGAATTTAATCAAGTGAATGAATTTTCTAAAGGTTATAAGAATTTTATATCTATTTGCAAAACCGAAAGGGAATGCACAGATGTTATGCTTAAAGAAGCAGAAGATAAAGGATATGTGGATTTATACAAAGCGTTAAATGAAGGTAAAAAGATAAGACCTGGGGATAAATTATATGTTAATAATATGGGAAAAGCTGTTGCTATGTTTGTAATTGGAGAAGAGCCTGTTGTAAATGGAATGAATATTGTAGGTTCTCATATAGATTGCCCAAGGTCTGACTTAAAGCAAAATCCTCTTTATGAAGATGGAGATTTTGCATTGTTTAAGACTCATTATTATGGTGGAATTAAAAAATATCAATGGGTTACAATTCCTCTTGCACTTCATGGAGTAGTGTGTAAAAAGGATGGAAGAAAGATAAATGTAGTGATTGGAGAAGATGAAAATGATCCAGTTTTCTGCTTTACTGATCTTTTAATCCACCTCTCAGCAAATCAAATGACTAAAAAGGCAAATGAAGTCATAGAAGGAGAAGATTTAAATCTTTTAGTTGGAAGCATTCCTTTAAGAAAAGGTGATGGTAAATTTAGCGTAAAGGATAAAATCCTTAAGCTTATAAAAGAAAAATATGATATTGATGAAGATGATTTTATATCTTCAGAATTTGAGGTTGTTCCTGCAGGGTGTGCAAGGGATTTAGGATTAGATTCTAGTCTTATAATAGGATATGGTCATGATGATAGGGTATGTGCTTTCACTGGTTTTAAAGCTATATTGGATTCACAAAAACCAAAGAAAACTTTAGTAAATTTGATGGTGGATAAAGAAGAGATAGGAAGCGTAGGAGCTACTGGCATGAATTCAACATTCTTTGAGAATGCTGTGGCTGAGATAATAAATAATATGGAAGAGTATTACAATGACATTAAATTAAGAAGGGCTTTAGCAAATTCTCAGATGCTTTCAGCAGATGTAGCTGCTGCATTTGATCCAACATTTCCAAGTGCATATGAAAAGAACAATACAGCATATTGCGGAAGAGGGATTGCCCTTGTAAAATATACTGGTGTCAAAGGAAAAGGCGGCTCTAATGATGCAAATGCTGAGTTTATAGCTAAAGTAAGAAGGATAATGGATGATAATAGTGTATCTTTTCAAACTAGTGAACTTGGAAAAGTAGATCAAGGTGGTGGAGGTACCATAGCTTACATCCTAGCTTCTAAAAATATGCAGGTTATGGATGCAGGCGTTCCTGTATTAAATATGCATGCTCCAGGAGAAGTAATATCTAAAGTAGATCTTTTTGAGACATATAGAGCTTTTAAAGCATTTTTTAAAGAAGCTTAGTTTAAGAATAAGTAGGATAATACTAAACCCTTATAAGTATAAGGTTGTATTGTCCTTATTTATTTTAGAAAAAAATTAAAAAAACTAAAAAGGCTAATCATTGTAAGTGTAAATTTGAATTAAGGAGTAATCAAAATCATTTAATCAAGTTAAATTAATATTAGCATATTTATATTTATTTTGATATTATTTTTGTATTTTCTATCTTTTTTGCAGAAAAATGGGCATGTTCTCCTAAACTCTTTTTATTTTCAAAAAAGGGATCTATATTGTTGGATTTTGCTTTGTTTAAAAATCCAATATTAAGTTGTGTTAATTATCTCACTATCTGTGCTATTACATCATCAAACTTCTTTGCTTTTAATTTATCTAAAACATTTTGATCAGCAAGTCCTCGATTTACATACTGCATCATATGGCGCTCATTGTAGCTTAACTTAAAGAAGGCTCTGCAAACGGCTGTGGG
>JAVBPQ010000183.1:0-15066 GCA_031549525.1 Clostridiaceae bacterium
GGGCACCATGCTTGGAATAGCCCTGGCATTTTCAGGTGTAGGTGGTGCAGTATTTGTTCCACTTGCTTCTAAACTTGTTCAGACTTTTGGCTGGCGCAGTGCACAATTAACCATGGGTTTAATAGCAGGAGCTCTTGCAATCCCATTTACAGCCTTTATTGTTTATTCAAAACCAGAAGACATAGGACTTCTACCATATGGGAGCCACGATGGTGACTCTTTAAGAGAGCATATTCAATCTGACAAATCAAATGGTACTTTAACTAAAGATGCATTAAAGTCCATTTCTTTTTATCTATGTGCTACCTTTGCAGCTTTAACCATGATGGTAGCAAATATAAGCACTCATATACACAATATGACTGAAAGCAGAGGATTTATTACAACTACAGCAGCCTTTTCAGTCTCTATGTTTATGCTGGGTATAACAATTGGTAAAATTTTATTAGGATATTTAAATGATAAAATAGGACTTACAGGATGTGTATGGATTGCGGTAACTCTTGGTGTACTTGGAGCTTTAGGTTTTTTATTTAATAGCAATTCGTATATTATATTATTTATAAGCACTGGTTTTATGGGCATAGCTACTGCTCTTGCAACTTTAGCTCCTCCCCTACTTGTAAAGAAAGTATTTGGAATGTTAGATTATACTTTAATTTATTCCTATATTACTTCTATATCCATGTTTATAGGAGCTATCTCAGTTTCGCTATATGGGTTTATATATGATAAAACACATAGCTTTAATTATATTCTAATCATCATAATAGCTGCGCTTATTATATCAGCTCTTAGCTTAACAGCAGCCATAAGACAGACTTTAAAATTAAAATCACCTAAAAAAGTTACTGTATCTAATTAGTTACATTAAAAATTGCTCTCTTTTAAATTTTGTTTCTTTATTCTATTTTTTAAAAGTAATAGAATAGAGCATTTTTTTCAGAGAGCTATTATTTTTTATGTGAATAAGTATCAAATTGCAGCATCCTGCATAATAAGTCCATCTTCAATAAATATTATTCTATCAGCCTTTATTGCAATCTTTTCGTCCCTTGTGCTTACTACAAAAGTTTGATTATACTTTTCGTTGAAAAATTTTAAAAATTCAAATACTTCATTGCTGTTTTTCTCATCTAAATTTCCTGTTGGTTCATCTGCTAAAATAAGACCAGGCTTATTTATCATAGCCCTCCCAATGGATACTTTTTGCTGCTCTACACCAGAGAGATTTTCTAATCTCTCTTTCCTTAAATGATTTAATCCTAGCATATCTAAAATTTCATCTAATAGATCTTTACAAGCTTTCTTTCCACCGTCCATAGTCAAAGGAAGGGTTATATTCTCTTCTACGTTTAATTCAGGAAAGAGATTATAAGTCTGATATATTTGTCCTATATTCCTTCTTCTAAAAATCGCCATATTTTTTTCACTAAGCTTAAATATATCAGTTTCCTTTATCACAACAAACCCACCATTAGGCTTACTAAAACCATTTAATACGTGAAATAAAGTAGATTTTCCTGCACCAGTAGGACCTAATATGGCTATAAATTCTCCTACTTTAACAGAAAAACTCACGTTATCTAGTGCTTTAATCTTTGTACTGCCTTTTTTATATACCTTAAGTAGATTATGAACGCTTAAAATTTCCATATTATCCTCCTAAAAATAGGTTTATTCTATAAAGTTTATGTATTAATCAAAAAATATTACTACTTAAAATTTAACTATAGCAATAAAATTTTATCATCAACATGCTATAATAAATTAAAATAAATCCTAGGATGTGTTTTTTTTGGATTACATTGAAAAAATCATAAAATTCTCTCCAATTTCTCTTCAAGAAATAAATGATAAGAAATTGATATTAGAATTTATATCAAAATATAAATACAATGTTTTAAAGAGAGAAAATGAAATTGCTCACATAACAAGCTCTGGTTTTATAATGAACAAAGATTTAAACAAAGCTCTTATGATCCATCACAATATCAGAAAAACATGGGCATGGACAGGAGGGCATGCTGATGGGGATTCTGATCTTTTGCATGTTGCCATTAAAGAAGCAAAGGAAGAAACTGGCATCATAAATCCTTTTCCTCTTTCAGATGATATCATTTCTATAGATATACTCCCTGTATTTGGCCATATGAAAAAAGGAAAATATATAAGCTCTCATCTTCATCTTTCCATATCCTACGTTTTAATATGCAGTGAAGATGAGACTTTAAAAATAAATAAAGATGAAACAGGCGGAGTTAAGTGGTTTAATGTTGAAGACTTTACTGAAGATAACTTTAGTGAAAATGATGTTTATCTCTATAATAAAATAATAAATAAGGCAAAGCTATTAAAATAGATCTTCTATAATGAGGATCTTTTTTAATAAACTTATGTAACTTTTTTATATATAAAACGTGTAATATATAAAACCAAAAGAAGGTGAAGCATTTTTGCATGATGATAATGAACTTATGGAAAAAACTAAACAAGGTGATGATTTATCCTTTGAAGCTTTAGTGTTAAAGCATAGAATCAGGGCTATGCACTTTGCTTATAGTTATCTAATGGATATATATTTGTCTGAAGATATAGTGCAAGAAGCTTTTGCAAAAGTCTATATAAACAAAGAAAATTATAAAGGTTCATTCTCCTTTAGAACCTATTTGTATACCATAATAAGAAATTTATGCATTGATGAAATTAGAAAAAATAAAAACACAGGCTTTATTGAAGAAGATGTTAAATCTTATTTTGATGTTCATTCTAAAATTGAAGAAACTGAAAAGATAAAGTGCGTTATAAAAGCTTTAAGAGATTTGCCAAATGATCTTAAAACTTCATTGTATTTATTTTCTATCGAAGGTTTAAGCCACAAAGAGATTGCAAAGATAACGAAAAAAACTATTGCTCAAGTAAAAATATATATCTATAGAGCAAGAAAAAAATTAAAAAAATCATGTAAGGAGGTTTTCTAATGAAATCTGATGAAGATTTTTTAAAAGGTGTATGGCAAAAGATTGAAATTAAAAGACAATATGAGATGGAAAAAAAGATGATCTTTTATAGAAATAAGCAATTGATGATAAGACAATTTATCATATATAGCTTAGTTATGATTTTATTTTTTATTCTCTTAGTATTCCAAAGGTTTATTTTAAAAGATCATGTTTATTTAGTGTTATTTATAATCTTAACTTTTGGATACATTTTGAACAATAATTTAAATAATTCACAAAAAGAGGAGAATTTAAATGGAAATAAATATTAAAAATTTGAGAAAAAATTATGGGAAAAATATTGCTTTAAAGGGCATTTCTTTCACAATACAAACTGGAATGTTTGGACTCTTAGGAAGAAATGGAGCTGGAAAGACCACCCTCATGCGAATTCTCGCAAGCCTCATTGAAAAATCAGAGGGTGATGTTAAAATTTGCAATATACCTATTTCTAATAGAAAAGAAATAAGAAAGATAATAGGATATCTTCCCCAGGATTTTTCCATGTATCCCACCATGTCTATCTATGAAGCTATGGATTATCTGGGTCTTTTATCTGGATTAAGCAAAAAAGAAAGAAAAGAGAGAATACCTTTTGTATTAAATAAGGTAAATTTAGGAGACTTTTATAAGATTAAAATTAAAGCTTTATCAGGAGGTATGAAGAGGCGCCTTGGAATTGCCCAAGCAATTTTGCACAATCCAAAGGTTTTAATTGTAGATGAACCTACAGCAGGTCTTGATATTGAGGAGAGAATAAGATTTAGAAATCTATTATGTGAAATTTCAGAAGATAAAATTGTTATCCTCTCAACTCATATTGTAGAGGATATTGAATCAACTTGTGAAAGCATTGCAATCTTAGATACAGGCAATCTTATTTATTCTGGTACATCTAAGGAATTAATGCAAAAAGCAAAAGGCAAAGTATATGAGTCTGAAGTTTCTAAAGATAAACTTGA
Organism: Clostridiaceae bacterium; assembly: GCA_031549525.1. Taxonomy (GTDB): domain Bacteria; phylum Bacillota; class Clostridia; order Clostridiales; family Clostridiaceae; genus WQUF01. The sequence continues at coordinate 3,965 of JAVBPQ010000183.1, forward strand.
AGAGTTAAAAGAAAAACATATAGTGACAGGTATACTATCATCAGGGAATAAGGTATATATTAGGCTTATCTCAGATACAAAACCAGATATCGATTCAAATTTATCTGCCCCTACAATTGAAGATTCTTATATGCTCTTAGTTGGAGGTGATATTTAATTGCTTAGATTATTTTTTAAAGAATGCAAATATATTTTTAAGAGCTTGATTTACTTTATATTCATTGGTGTTTTAGTATTATTTTATATCTCACAAGTTGGAGATCTCGTAGGAAATTCCATAAAGATTTCCCAAGATAAATCCCTTAAAAGAGAAAATAACAATGAACTTATTAAACCAGAACCTGGTCAAGATTTCTATGGAACTATACGAGAAGAAATACCAGAACAAATCATGCAAATTGCAACAAGAAATTTATTTTTAAATTACAAGGACAATAAATATGATGCTTGGAATCCATTTTATAAATCTATATCCTTAAATGATAAAGATCAAGATAAAATAAAATCCTTCCTTAATGAGATAACGGGACTTTCAATAGATGAAATAGCAGATAAAATAGGGAAACCTCCCATCCCAATTGCAATAGAATATGATTATTTTAAATCATTGATGGTAGAAGTTGATGGCTTAATTGGAGGAAATTCTTTTTATGAATATAATAACCTATCAGATTTAGGAGTAAGACAAATGACTTATGAAGAGAGGCTCTTGCAATATGAAGAGCTTGTATATAAAGATAAAATTGCAAATGCTTATGCAAGGTATTCTGCAGATTATATAGGAATCGTGCTCGCTATTTTTCCTGTATTTGTTGCTACATCTTTTATTTTAAGGGATAAAAGGGCTCATATGGAAGAAATCATCTACTATAGAAATATATCTTCTCTAACTATTACCTTCATACGATATATAGCATTAACAATTATGATGTTTATACCAGTCCTTTTACTAAGCATATTTCCTACATTTCAATTTATAAATTTTTCTAGTATTTCTAATATTGAAATAGATGTTTTTGCTTATATCAAAGTGTATTCCTTATGGCTCCTTCCAACCTTGATGATATCCTGTGCAATTGGTGTGTTTTTTACTGAACTTACTAAAAGTCCTATAGCTATAATAATTCAATTTATATGGTGGTTTATTGATATAAATTATGGCGTTTCTATTATAGAAGGCGGTTACGGTAAAAGATTAGCTATACGCCATAACATGGTAGGAAACTTAAATATATATAAAGAAAATTTTAAGATCCTTGCAGTAAATAGACTATTTTATATAAGTTTAGCTCTTGTAATTGTTCTTTTATCATCATATGTTTTGGAGCTTAAAAGAAGGGGTGTATTAAATGTTAATATTAAAATCAGAGATATTTTTAAATTTAACAAAGTTAAATCTAAAGCATAATTGCCTTCCTCATTTAGCAGCTTCTTCTTTGTTTTTAATAATAGCTCCCTTTATTTTTAGCATAAAAAATTTAGATGCTATTCATTCTGCCTTTATTTTAGAGAGGTTTATTTCGCTTATAGGAATAGTTTTATTTACTCCAGTATTTTTACCAGAACAAGGAAAAGAAATATCTGAGACGATTTTTACAAAATATATATCTTCAACTACGATTTACTTTATAAGGATAATCATAGCAATGGTTTTTTATAGCATATTTATCTTTCTTTTTATATATATCATGATAAACAAAAACTGCAGCATTGATCTTATAAAATATTCCTTTGGCACCTTCTCAAGCGGTCTTTTTATAGGATCTATAGGGATACTAAGCTATGCTCTCTTTAATAATGTAACAATAGCTTATATGATTCCATTTTTGTATTATATGATCAACATGTTTACTAAAGATAAATATGTAAAAATGTTTTACCTCTTTTCTATGGAATTAAAGAGTTTTTATGAAAAATATTGGCTCTTTGCATTTGGCTTAATCCTTATATGTGTAGGAATTTTTATTAAATATATAAAAAATATCCACTTTGTTTAAAACCAAGTGGATATTTTGATTTAGCAAGACTAAACTTTAAAATATGTCAAATTAATATGGGTTCAAATATACTTCATTTGCTTTAAGTTCACTGTTAGTATTAACCTATTTAAAAAATATATTCCTTTATATTATAAAAAATTCCAAATTTAATGATGATCCAAATTTTTAGTTGAAATATATTAAGCTAATTCATCCTTTAATTAAATATTATTAAACTAAAATTATATAAAAAAACATATTTTAATATTCCTTTAATAGTTATTGCAAATTATGACTAAATATAGTAAAATAAGTAATAATAGATCGAAAATATTAGGCTTTGATTAATTATAAAGAGAAATCCCAATATTTAGATTTAAAATTAATAAATTTATTTAAGGTGCAATAATCTTATTTTAACCTTAAATTAATGAAAGGAAAGATGATTATAATATGTTTAAACGAAAGAAAAAAATTGGTTTTTTATCTACTGTCTTAGCCTCTATAATGTCATTATCACAAATGGTAAATGTACAAGCAGCAGGGGAACATCAGCTGATTAAAAATCCAGAAATAACTGATAAATGTTCAATACAATATGATGTAGTAGACAATGTTATAAAACCAAACAGAACTAAAAAATTTGACTTAGTACTTGTATTTGACGAATCCATTTCTATGAAAGGCACATTATCTACTGTAAAGAATGCTCTTAAACAATCTATAGATATGCTTAATGCAAATTTAGATAAAGCTATGCTGGTACCTTATGACGAAATTATACAGACTTCACAAGCAACTCCTCTTACAAATGATAAAGATGCAATAAAAAGCGCTATAGATAAATTGACATCACAAGGTGGTACTGCAACTGCAATGGGTCTTAACAAAGCTTTAGAGATGTATAAAAATGCAGGCGGCAAACTCGAAACAAATAAAGACGTTTTATTTATGCTAGTTACAGATGGATTTCCTACATATGATATAAATGGTAAAACTGTAAATAAAAAGCCAAATACTAAATGTATTGATGATACAGTGATTGCCATAAATAAAATCAAAAATGAAAATTTTAAATTTGCTTGCGCTCTTTGGAAAGATATGGATTATTTATTAAAAGATTTGGGACAAAGCCAATTTGATACTTTTAATTCATATTTTAAAAATGCTATTTCTCCTCTTGTAAGCGATAATGGGTTTTATGTCGATTTCCAAAGCGATAGCACAACTATAACTGATTATACTAATGCCATAAAAAGCGTTATAGCAACAACAATTCAAGAAGATGCTTCAGTAAAAGAAATGATAAATTCTAATTTTAGCTATGTAGAAGGTAGTGCAAAAGTTTTAGATAATGAAGGAAATGTAGTACAAGTTCCTTATCCTCATGAAAAACCAACTATTGGAAATGATAATTCACTTAACTGGGCTCTTGATGCTTTATTACCAGGGTCATATAAAGTTCAATTTACTGTCGAATCAAATAATCGTATGAACAGTGGATCTATAACAGTAATTGATGATGGAGGCAAAATTGTAACATCAGCAGGATCTCATAATCTTACAAAATTAAATGATGATAAATATGTTCAACCAACAGCTTGTTATAATTTGAAAATTAATAAAGTTGATTCTGAGGATACAAATAAAAAATTATCAGGAGCTATATTTGATGTTAAAGATAAAAATGATAAAGTAGTTCAAACTGTTGAAACAAACGCTGAAGGAGTTATAATAGTAAATGATTTACCAGCTGGAAATTATACTCTAGTTGAAAAAGTCGCACCAACAGGATATGAAATTTTAAAAGATCCTATAGCTTTTGAAGTTCAAAACGGAACAAAAGCTACAGAACTTACTGTTAAAAACAACTTAAAACCAGAACCTCCAGTTGATCCTACTAAAGGTTCAATAACAGTAACAGTAAAAGATAGTACAAAAGTATTACCTCAATCAAAAGTAATATTAAATGGTGTAGAAAAAATTACTGACATTAATGGTCAGGTTACATATAATGATTTAGAATTTGGAACTTATAATGCAGTTGCTTCAAAAGAAGGATATAATACAGGGGCAGCTCAAGGGAGCATAAGTGTTTCAAATCCACATAAAGATTTAGTAATCATATTAACATGTGGAACAAAAGGAGCCATAATTGGAAAAGTAACAGATAAAGAAACAGGTAAGCCAATATTAGATGCAAAGGTAGTTTCAGAAGGAATAACTGCAATGGTTGATAGCTTTGGAAATTATGTAATAACAGATTTAGAGCCAGGAAAGCATGAAATAATTGCAAGTGCACAAGGATATAAATCAGAAACATCCGAAGTTACAATGCCAGAATCAGGAATAGAAATTAAAGATTTTGCTCTAGAAAAAGGATGTAATAATACAACTTCAAATACAACAAACAAGACTAATAAAACCAATAAGACTGATAAAACAAATAAGACAGACAAGACTAATAAAACAAATAAAACAGATAAGACTAATAAAACGAATAAGACAGACAAGACCAATAAGACTAATAAGACAGACAAGACTAATAAAACAAATAAGACAGACAAGACTAATAAAACAAATAAGACTAATAAAACAAATTATACAGATGGAACATGGGTATGCAGTTATGATACTACAATGAATACAACATCAAACACTACAGATGACTCAACATCAAATACTACTGATGATGTAACATCAAACACTACAGATGACTCAACATCAGATACTACTCATGATACAACATCAGATACTACTCATGATACAACATCAAACACTACAAATGACTCAACATCAAACACTACTCATGATACAACATCAGATACTACTCATGATACAACATCAAACACTACCAATGACTCAACATCAAACACTACTCATGATACAACATCAGACACTACAGATGACTCAACATCAAACACTACAGATGACTCAACATCAAACACTACTCATGATACAACATCAAACACTACAGATGACTCAACATCAAATACTACTCATGATACAACATCAAATACTACAGCAAACACAACTAGTAAAACATGTAATACAACTAGCAAGACATCAAACACAACCAGTAAAACATGTAATACAACTAGTAAGACATCAAATACAACCAATAAAACATGTAAACCAACAGATAATAAAGAAAGAAAACAAACTTTAATAGAACTTTTACTTGAATTACTTAGTTTTCTAAAAAAATAAATATTTAAAAACACACTAAAAAATAGTACATCGCTTTTAACACAAATTTAAAGAGTCAGGATTAAAAATCTGACTCTTTATTTTAGATTAATGTATTCTTTAAAAAAGTAGAATACATTGCGTATTGACCTAAAATAGGACAACAAGTATAATAATACCAATTAGATTTTAAGTTTCATGATCATTATAATTGTATCATAACTAATTGATAAGAAAATGAGGTCATGTCTTATGTTTAAATTTACATATGCTAAGTTTATGCGGTGTGGATTAGTTTTACTTGTTTTCATATACCATACTCTCCTTATGTACATTAAGTCAAATATACTTTTTCGTATTTGTGGAAAAACTGTCATCATCAAAGAAAAAGTGATATACGCTTTTTTATGCGGAAGTATATTATTTGTTACTGATATTTATAATATGGGGATATTTAATTTCGCTCCAACTGGAAATGTAAGTAATGTTATTACTACTATATCGAGTATATTAGTTACAATTATATATGATTTTTTTTGTATCAAAGTGTTGAGAATGCATCCCATGTGGTCGTCCGAGATTACAATCTACATTTATCTCATCTATCAGATCCTAAATAGCACAGTAAGATTTATTGATTCATTGATTTTTACCTCAAACCCAACTCAAAATGACCTTTTTATGTATATTAAAATGTATTTATTAAATTTCTTTATTTCTTTAATCATTTTAAGAATAATTTTATATTTTATTAACCACAAACCAAATTTATTTATTCCAAAAAATAAATTATATATAAAGTATACAAAAGGTATTGGGTTTACTATCTTCCAACTATGTTTCATCTCTTTATGTTTAATTTTGATACCAATCCTTATTTCTAAAACAATGATTGGAAATATAATCACTTTAACAATATTGGCACTGTTCTTTGCGCTAATAATTGCACTAAACAACAATAGAACAATTAAAGCAGTTGTCAAGGACAAAGAAAGCCATATCCAATCATTGGCAAGTAGCTTGAACGAATTCCGTGCTATAAAACATGATTTTTATAATATATTGCAAACATATAACGGTTATCTTGAAATTGGTGATATTGAAGCGTTTAAAAAATATCATGCTTCAGTTGTAGAATTAACAACTGACGCTGGTGATTCACTCGATATAAGCGAACATATAAATGAAAGTCCTGCCTTTATTGCTCTTCTTTTAAGCAAAAAAGGATATGCCAAACATATGAATGTAAATATGGAATGTGACCTTGAATGTTCAATTACAGGACTCATGATTGATACTTTAGATTTATGTCGTTTAGTGTCCTGTTTGCTCGATAACGCTATTGAAGCAGCGAGCTATACTAAGCAAAAGCTTGTATCATTTTCAATTACACAAACTCAAGATGAGCTCTATTTAATGAGTATAACAAATACCTCGTTGATACCTCCAAATGATGAAAAGATGTTTTCTATAGGATTATCAACGAAAACAGGGCATGAAGGCATAGGATTAAATACTGTTCGTAAAATAATTGAAAAATATCCTAATTGTACTTTTCAAATGCGATATTCTAATAATAATATGATAACTCATGTTGAATTCTACAAAGAATATTTACTCGATATTTAAGGATCTTTTAAAAGAATATATAACTTTTTGAGACAAGGCTAATTCAAACCTTGTCTCATTCCCTATTTAAATATATCTGTAGTTAAAAATTCCTTAAATCTTTCTCTTAACATATTAAACTTTATATCAAAATCCTTAATGCCATCCCCTGTATACCTAGAAGAATTAAATGTATATACAAGCTGTTTATTTATGACAATAGAAGCTACTATAACTCCTAATGGAATAGGGGCTGCAGATGGAAGGAGTATACAATTTTCAACTGTTAAATCTCCATAGGATTTTGCATATCTTCCTACACCCATATTTGTGATTGTAATTGATGGACTTGCTTTCATCGTATTTCTAGCTACTATAGCAGCTATATGATAACTCTTATTACCAAGCTTCTTAAAACTTTTTTCTTCCTTATAATCCTCAGGAACACTGTTCATCCTCTGAGAGAGAGTTACAGCCTTTAAAAAGTCAAGTGGTAATTTAGACAATTGAAATACCTTTTCAACATCCTGATATTCATTCATTTTATCTATAAAATCTTTGTGATAATTTAAAACATTCTGCCAAAAAGAATTAGAATTATCATATGAAAAATTAGTATCGATTGAAGAAGCATAACAGCTTAAAGATTTTTGAGCATCCTTATCTAAATGCCTCCTTAAATCCACACATATTCTCTGCTTATTATTTTCGTGTTCCTTATCTATTTCTTGTTTACAAGCTAAAAATGCAACAGTCATCACTGAATTTATAGTGACATTTTTCTCCCTGCATATTTTAAAAAGCTCAAAAGTCTCCTTTTCTGTAAGTATTTCATCTTTCCATATATAATTGTAATTTTTAAAAAATGAATCGTGGCTGTACATGAAATCTTTACCTGATAGACGCAATTTGCTAATTCTCCATTGATTTTTTACAAAATTTAAAATAAATGAATCGTTTGCTCTTTTTAAAAATTCTGAAGGAGTTAATTTTGGTCTAAACTTCTTTAAGTTCTCTCTAGAAGGCAAAGGTTCCTTTTTAACAGTTTCAAACTTAGCTTTAAGATCTTCCATAAATTGCAAGAGCAAATTCACTATCTTATTAACTCCAAATCCATCCACCACCACATGATGACCTACGAAAATTATCTCTGAAAAGGTATCTGAATGCACTAAAATAAATCTTGTAAGAGGACCTTTATCTAAATAGAAAGGTTTTTTCCATTCGCTGTTTATGACATTTCTCCATGTATCATCTGATTCTCTATTTATGATAACTGTAAAAAATTCTCTATTAATCTCTTCAAACCAAGCCTCATTTTTTTCATCTAAAATTACCCTTGAATTTAAAATAGGATATATATTTCTCAATTTTTTTACAGCATCTAAAAATTTATTTTTATCAACATTTCCCTTAACTTGAACACAAATGCCAGCTATAGCATCTGGTATAGGTATAATATAGCTTTCTATAGCTTCCATTTTCCTTTTATAAGGAATAATATCATTACTCTCTTGATACATGCCATCACTTCCTTTCTATAAATTTAGTTTAAGCTCCTATAGGTGATTTCTTTTGAGTTATGAAATCAGCAATTTGATTTATAGTACTTACATTTTCAGGGACAATCTCATTATTATCAAATGTTATATCAAAATTTTGTTCAATATATGATACAATTTCTATAACGCCTATAGAATCTAAAACGCCTGCTTCATAAAACGATCTATCATCAGGAAAATCATCACTGGAAAATCCAAGCAAAAAGCTTTCAAAAAGATAACTTCTAATCGATGAAATCATATCTTCTCTAGTTTTATCCATATTTATTTTCTCCTTTAAAATTAACTTTTTTAAATATCGTATATCTATTATATATTTTTTTAATACATAATGCTATTTTTTTACGAAAAATTAAAATAAAATTAAAAATTTAATATAAATTTGTAAAATAGTATAATTAGAGTAAAAAATTTATAATACTTCGAACTTAGGAGTTACTACATAAAATAAATATAGCCTTGAATTAGTATTTTATCTAATTCAAGGCTATATTTATTTAATTTCCATACAGCAATCTTTATATTTTTCATTTTTACACAAGGTTATATCACTAAATAAGCTGTTTATCTTATTATAAATTTTTCCATGATCTCCATTTCCAATCATGCGCTTATCTATTGAAACAACACAGCTAACTTGCATTGCAGTTCCGCTAAAGAATACTTCATCAGCAGAATATAATTCGCTCCTTGCTATGCTTCTTTCACAAATTTCCATATTAAGCTCTTCCTTTGCAATCCTCATGACAAGATTTCTTGTTAAGCCTTCAAGTATATTCTCAGAAGGTGCAGGGGTTATCAATTTATTGCCCTTTACTAAAAATATGTTCTCTCCAGGACCCTCTGATACATAGCCATCTTCTTTTAAAAATATAGCTTCATCAAACCCATTCTCGATAGCTTCAAGGGTTGCAAGGGCAGAGTTTATGTAAGAACCTGTTGCCTTTATTCTAGTTGGAATAGCATTATCACTTAATCTTCTAAAGGAGGATACACATACATTGAGCTTATCCTCATCTACAAATTTATCCATAGGAGTTAAGAAGATGCCAAATTTATCTTCATCATTTCCTTTAAGCTCAATCTTTAATGTGTTTTTGCCTTTAAAAGCTATTGGTCTTATGTAAGTATTGCATTTTAAATTATTCTTTAGTATAAGTTCTGAGGTAACATTGCAAAGCTCTTCTACAGTATGGTTTATCTTTAAATTCAGTACCTTGCATGAGTTTAATAACCTCTCATAATGTTCTTTAAATAAAAACCCATACATCTTGTCATTTTCCTTATCATAATAAGCCCTAATACCTTCAAAGCACCCTAGCCCATATTGTAATGCTACACATCTTAAACTAATATTTACATCATTTTCATCTAGAATTTTATTATCAAAATAAACATAACTCATGATTCTTCCTCCTAATTTTTTTCTATTTTATTTTTTGAAATCCAAGGCATCATACCTCTAAGTTCTTCTCCAACCTTTTCAATTAAATGTTCACTTTCCATTCTTCTTTTAGCGTTAAACTTTGGTCTTCCTACGCTATTTTCAAGGAGCCAATCTTTTGCAAAAGTTCCATCTTGTATTTCAAAGAGGACCTTTTTCATCTCTTCTTTGGTCTCTTTTGTGATTATTCTCTTTCCAACAGAATAATCCCCATATTCTGCTGTATCTGATATAGAATATCTCATAAGGGATAATCCACCTTCATATAGTAAATCTACTATAAGCTTCATCTCATGTAAACACTCAAAATATGCACTCTCAGGTTGATATCCTCCCTCGACAAGGGTTTCAAAACCAGTTTTTATAAGCTCTGTAACCCCTCCGCATAGAACTGCTTGCTCTCCAAAGAGATCCGTTTCTGTCTCTTCTTTAAAGGTCGTTTCAAGGACTCCAGCCCTTGTTCCACCAATTCCCTTAGCATAAGCTAAGGCTAAATCCTTTGCTAAACCTGTGGCATCTTGATAAACTGCAACAAGGCATGGAACTCCTGCTCCTTTTTTGAATTCCCTTCTAACTAAATGCCCAGGTCCTTTTGGTGCAATCATAAATACATCAATATCCTTTGGTGGTATGATTTGCCCAAAATGAATATTAAATCCGTGGGCAAACAAAAGAGCTTTTCCAGAGGTTAAATTTTTTTCTATAGAATCTTTATATATCTTTGCTTGTTTTTCATCAGGAGCAAGTATCATAATTAAATCAGATACCTTTGCAGCTTCTTCAACAGTTAGAACTTTTAAACCCTCTCTCTCAGCCTTTTCTTTAGATTTACTATCTTCTCTAAGCCCTACAACAACATTAACTCCATTTTCAAATAAATTTAATGCATGTGCATGTCCTTGACTTCCATATCCGATGATTCCAACAGTCTTTCCCTTAAATAGATCTAAATCTCCATCTTTATCATAAAATAATTTAGCCATTTATTAATAAATCCCCCTATCTACTATTTATTTTTATCATTATGTGGCAAGAAGACTCCTACCTCTATAGGTAGTGAGATGAATTGCCTTTTGCGCTAGCAAACTATAAAAATTATACAATAACAAATCCTTGCCTAAATCTATAAGGCAATAAATTTTCAACTCTAATAACTTTTTTAATTTCCTTTAAAGCTACATATGCACCCTTATTTTGAGTACCTCTTACTGTGTATATTTTTCCGTCATATTTAACTAAGTCATTTGGTTGATAAAAGTATCTTTGTTTTCTAATACTTCTTCTTCCTTTTGATATTTTCACACCTCTATACTTTCTTAA
>JAVBPQ010000040.1:0-13265 GCA_031549525.1 Clostridiaceae bacterium
ATTATTATGAAGGCATATGGTTTCAGGCTTTAGAGGGTCACAAGAAGCTCTCTTTTTAGGTTCAAAATTTGTTCCAACAATAGTTTTAACATTAAAGCCATAAGATTCAAATAAATTCATCATTTCCATAATATATATTTCTCCTTTTTTAGATATACTTGTTTTTATATGTATATTCTAAAAATTTTAAAAAATGATAAAAACAACAAAAAAGCTTTTATAAGAATTTTTCGCTTTACTTAAAATTGGTAAAATAAAGTTAAGAATTTCAGACAAAAGCAAAGCTATGCTTTCCTCTAAGTAAATCCTAATTTAAATATCCTATTAACTAAAGTAAGAACTAATTTATTCAAATAAAAGCTTTTTTATTATAATATTACTATATTCAATAATGAGTTAAATCAATTAATACTCTCCATTCCAATCTTTCATCTTTTCCTTAAATTTATTAAATATCTTATCAGCTTTATCTTTTTCAAGCTTTTTATCCTTAACTTTTTCATCAAGCTCTTTTTTAAATGCTTCAATAGCTTTAGTCTTAAACTCTTCTAATTTTCCAGCTTCTTTTAATATATCTCCTATCTTTTTACCAGAGTTTATTTTATTTTTTAACTCTTCTTCACTCATTCCTAAAACATCAGAAGCTATTTTAGCAAACTCTTCTTCATGGAAAAATTTTTCTTTATTAAAACCTAAAGGTTCTTTTCCGTCCCAAGAAGATATCTTTGATTGTTTTTTAACATAAATCTCATCAGCTTTTTCTTTTGTAAGCTTCCCACTTTTTATCTCATCATCTAAGTGTTTCTTCATCTCTTTTAAAACTTCTTCTTTAAATTCCTCAACTTTACCCTTTTCATTTAGCAAATCATATAAAGATTTTCCACTATCTAGCTGCTTTTTTAAATCATCTTTACTAGTTCCTAATAGCTTAGATGCAATAGAAATATATTTTTGCTTTGAATGCCCATTTCTATGATCTTTTTTATGAAAAACAGAAACTTGACTAAATTGACCTTTTGCTAAAACTGAAGTTGAAAAAATATATGGCATCATCATAAGGATGATAACACCTCTTATTAAAGTTTTCTTAAGTTTTTTATCCATTCCTATTCTTATCTCCTTTTGTTAAATATTTTTGCGTTAATTGTGATAAAATTGTTAAAGAATATTGAGGATTTATACAAAACTGTAGATATTTAATAAAATGTATATGATAATAAATATACATATGTTATTTTTCCCAAACTCAACATCTTTTTATTCAAATTTTAATTAAAAGGTGGATTATTATGGCAAAACTTTTATTAATCGATGACGACCCTCAAATAAGAAAGCTGATAAAAACCTTTGCAGAAAATGAAAAATACACTTGTATTGAAGCAGAAAATGGAGCTATTGGAATTGAGAAACTCTCCTCTTCAAACTTTGATGTTGTAATTTTAGATGTTATGATGCCTGTTATGGACGGATGGGCAACATTGTCAAAAATAAGAGAGACTAATAATATTCCAGTAATACTTCTCACAGCACGATCGGAAGAATATGATAAGCTATTTGGTTTTGGACTTGGAGCTGATGATTTTGTGCCAAAGCCTTTTAGCTGCCTTGAACTCCTTGCAAGGGTAAAAGCTCTCTTAAAGAGAAGCAAAATAAGCGAAAATGAAAATAAAGAGCTAAAATTTGGAACTTTAATAATAAATGAACTTTCAAGAACTGTAAAAATCGATTCAGAAAAAATAAATTTAACTCCAAAGGAATATGAGTTATTATTATATCTTGCAAAGCATCCAAACCAAGTACTTTCAAGAGAACAGCTCTTAAATAACATATGGGGATATGATTTTTTTGGAGATGCAAGAACTGTTGACACCCATATTAAATCACTAAGAGACAGAATAAAAAAATATAGAGATACAATAATAACTGTATGGGGAGTAGGATATCGCTTCGAATATAAGGAGAAAGCAAAATAAAATGAGTAAATTAACTCTTAAACTATGGATAAGCATGATGATATTAATACTTATTGCATTAAGCTTCCTATGGGTTGTGCAAACTGTGCTCCTTGAACCCTATTATACCAGTCTATCAAAAAATGAAATTAAATCAAAATTTAACGAAATATCAAAATATGCTAAAAACTATGAAGAACTTTCAGAAGTCATTAAATCAAATATTTATCAAATGCAAGGAGCATATATATATTCTACCCAATCAAAATTCATCAGTACTAATGCAGTAAAGCAGATGAAACTTGCTAATATAGAATCTATTAAAATACTGCTAGATATCATAGAAAATGCTCTTAAAGGTAAGTCTTTTGAAGATTATATACCAGTTTCCCCTCTTGAAAACGTATTGCTTATAGCTATTCCTATATATTTTCAAGATGGGTCAAATTGTGCTGTAATAATATATCAGATGATAAGCAATACCACATCCATACAACATGTTTTAAAAAATCAATTATTTATATTAAGCCTAGTTTTAATAGTAGCATCTTTTATTTTAAGTTTATTTATTGCAAGAATTTTTACAAGGCCAATTTTAGCTATAAATAAAACCGTAAATCGATTAGCACAAGGAGATCTAGCAGCATCTGCAGATGTAACTCAAAATGATGAACTTGGTGAACTATCCCATTCAGTGGATAATCTTGCAAAATCCTTAAAAAAAGTTGAAGTCTTAAGAAAAGAGCTCATAGCAAATGTTTCACATGAGTTAAAATCACCTCTTTCTTTGATAAGAGGATATGCAGAGCTTGTTCGTGAAATATCTTGGAAAGATGAAAAAGAGAGAAATGAAAATTTAAATATTATAATAGATGAAGCTCAAAGAATGAGCGTTATGGTGAACGATATTTTAGATTATTCTCAAATTCAGTCTGGATATTTAAATTTAAATACAACTGTTAAGGAATTAGATTATATAATAAATGATTCTGCATTTGAAGCTAAAAAACAAGCAGAAAAGTTCTCATTAGAAGTTATAGTGATAAATAATACTCCTGATATAAACGTATGTGTAGATGATATAAAGATTCACCAAGTATTTAGAAACCTTTTAAATAATGCAATAAATCATAGCAAAGACGGAGAAAAAATAAAAATCATTTCTGATTTTATAGAAGATGACATAAGGATTCAGATCTGTAATAAGGGAGAGCCTATTCCAGAAGAAGACAGGCTTATAATTTGGGAAAGATACTATAGAGCGCAGCATCAATCTGGAAGAAAACAAGGAACAGGTCTTGGTCTTTCAATTGTGAAAACTATATTAGATGCTCACAATATGAGCTATGGCATAGATTATGTAGATGACAACAATATATTTTGGTTTGAAATTCCTAAGATCAGGATTATTGATAAACATACTTTAAAATAAAGTAGCAATAAGTTTACTTAATTGCATATTATTTAGAACATTTTCACTTTTTCTCCTTAATATAGTAGTGTAGACAATGTCTACTTCAATATATTTTTGAGGTGAAAAAATGTGAATACTCATGATAAAAAATTGATGTATAATATGTACTCTGAAGAAGAATTAAGTAATTTAGTTTATTTAATACAAAATATTTTAAAAAATTCAACTTACTCCAATTACAATAATTGTTGTTGTGTAGGACCAACTGGACCTGAAGGTCCCACTGGACCTCAAGGAGTAACTGGACCTGAAGGTCCCACTGGGCCTCAAGGGCTAATTGGACCTGAAGGGCCAACTGGACCTCAAGGGCTAATTGGACCGCAAGGACCAACTGGACCTCAGGGATCTCAGGGACCAGCTGGTCCTCAAGGAATAGCTGGTTCTCAAGGACCACAAGGACCTCAGGGAATAGCAGGACTACAAGGACCTCAAGGTGCTCAAGGCGTAGCAGGACCTCAAGGACCAATTGGTCCTCAGGGACTTCAAGGACTCCAAGGACCAACTGGACCGCAAGGACCAACTGGACCAACTGGGCCGCAAGGACTTCAAGGACCTATAGGCATATCTCCAATAACTTCATTTGGTTACTTTTTTTCAAATGTAGTGAGAGATGTACAAGTAGGTGATTCCATCATATTTGATGATTCAACAAATGTATTAAATCTAACCTTTACACCTGTAACATCATCAATTACTATACAATTAAGCGGTATTTATAAAATTAATTATGGAGTAAATACTTCCTTATCACCATCTTCAGTAGTAGAGGTTGCACAAAATGGAATAACAGTAACAGGCAGCGCAATTCAATCTATGACAAATATAGGTGAAATTTCAGGAGATGTACTATTATTTGCACTAACTAATGATGTTTTAGAGTTAAGAGTTTCTAGAAATAAAATTGAACTAGCTCCAGAAGTAAATGCTTATATGAATATAGTAAGAATAGCTTAATTTAGATTTATAAGTCGCTCAATTGAGCGACTTATATTTTTGTGCTGATAAAAAATTCCATATGATGAGCTTATTAAATTGAAAATTAAGCAGAATTATGATAAAATATAAAATATTAACATACAATTTATCATATTAATTTATCATATTGAAGGGAGTTAAACTAATGAAGAAAATAATTTTACCAAAAAATTCAGTTTCATTAACAGAAACTCAAATTAAAAATATTGAAGGTGGAATACAATCAAATGACGCTTTTTCAAATATGCTCATCATGTTTATGAATAGAATAGTTACATCTATTGGATATGCAATTTTCGATCCTGTAGATGCTGTCAACTTGAGGCTAAGAAGTATGTACAGTCCATATGCTTCAAGTTCTTTACCTTTAGATGCTGTTATTGAAGTTGCAGAAGATATTAGCAATGATGCTGTATAATCTTTCTAATATAGTTTAAGATAATATTTATTAGACTACATATTGACAAATCTTTTATAAAAAAATCCTTCAAAGTGTATATTTTCCACTTTGAAGGATTTTTACTTAAGCTATTTTTTTAAAACTTAGCATTTCTAAAATAAAGTCTATCCATTTTTGTTTATCATAAATTATCTTTACTTCTGCAGGCATATTTGCTCTTGGATTATTTATGCTTTCATCTGTTTTTATGTATGCTTTATAATAACCTTGTCCACCAAACTCATCAGATGTTATATCAGAATCTATGCTTATTATACTTCCTTTCATATATTTTTTACTATATCCGCTTTGAAGATCGAAGGAAACCTTGACATTATGACCAACATTTATATTTTTAATATAAGATGCAGGGATCATAGTAACCATATTTGCATTTTGACTTACAAGACCGTTTAATTTAATATATGGCTTTGAAGAGTCCACAGACATCCCTTCTGCTACAGGTATTAAATAGTGAATATATCCATTCTGTGGTGCTGTAATTTTTAAATTGCTGGCTTCCTTTTCAAGATTTGAAAGTTTTATATTAAATGCTTCTTTCCTGTCTTTTATATCGCTAAGTTGATTATTTATTTCTAAAAGCATATCATTCTTTAAATTTTCTTTTTGACTATCTATATTTAATTCAGAATTTTGACCTGTTTTTCGATTCTCAATATCACTTATGCTATTAAAGTAAGCTTCAATCTTATAATAATTGCTCCTCTCATCCTCTTTGTTTTTATCAAACAGATTCTTATACTGCTCTATACTCTTTTGCCTCATCTGTATTAATTCTATCTGCCTCTCTTTTTGGCTTCCTTGAGTTATAAAGGTTTGTCTCTGTTCATTTAACTGAGCACTAGTTGAAGCATCTTGTGTTTCTGATATCTGTCTATCAATTTTACTTATCTCATTTTTTATATTTTTCAACTCACTATTTGCAGCATCCATTTCACTAGATGCTTCTGACAATGCATTATTTCTTAGAACGCTCTGCTGAGCTTCTACATTCACATTTGATTTAGAGTTATTGAGGTTATTTATATTTTGCAAATATACTTCCATCTTATAATAAAATGTAGCTTCATCTTTATTATTTTTATCAAAATCATTTTTTTGAAGGCTTACACAATCTTTTTGCTTCAATAGAAGTTTCTCTTTAGTATTATCAAGCTCATTATTTAACTTTAACTCCTCTATCTGAGCCTTATAATAAGAATCATCTATTTCACACAAAACATCATCCTTTTTAATTGCATCCCCTTCTTTATAATTTATTTTGCTCACTTTTCCTGATGTAGGAAAAGATATATTTATGACATCTTCACTTTGTACATTTCCCTGAGTTGTAATCACATATTCCTTATCCATTGAAAATGTCATAACTAAAAAAATAACTATAAATAATAAAATTGTGCCAATAAAAAAAGGAATTATCACAGTTGGATTTCTTTCATAAATCATGCTATATTCTTTTATTTCATCAAAATCATATTCTAAATTCATACACCCTCTCCTCCAAAGCCTCTTTTTGTGATTCATTCATTTTAAAATAATAACCTCGTCTATACATGAGTTCATCATGAGTACCTTGTTCAACTATATTTCCATTCTCTAAAACTAATATCTTATCACAATTTCTCACTGTAGAGAGCCTATGTGCTATTATAATCTGAGTTTTTCCTCCATACAATTTGAGAAATACCTCTTTTAAAGATTTTTCTGTATTTACATCCAATTGACTTGTAGCTTCATCCAGTATTAATATATCAAAATCTTTTAATAAAGCCCTTGCTATAGCAAGCCTTTGTTTTTGCCCCCCCGATAGATTAGTAGCCTGTTCTGATACTAATGTATTATACTGATTTGGAAGTTTTTCAATAAAATTATGAACTCCTATTACCTTACAAAAATCAATTATCTCAATTTCACTCATATTTGGATTGCCTAATTTAAGATTATCCATTATCTTGCCGCTAAATAAATGGTTCGTTTGAGGTATATATGCAATTCTCTCCCTTAAGCTCTCAAGCTTTATGGAATCTATAGATAGATCATCAAAGGTTATACTTCCTTTATCAGGGTTCTCAAAACCCATTATAAGTTTTGCAACTGAAGTTTTACCTGATCCTGTCTCTCCTACAATCCCTACCATCTCTCCTCGCTTTATACTTACTGATATTCCCTTTAAAACATCTTCCCTATAACCATAATTTAAATGCACATCTTTTATAAAGATGTTGCCTTCTAATTTATTTACATATAATTTATTTTCGTCCCTCTCCTCTTCAGTTTCAGCACTCATTATTTCCATCAATCTTCTTGCAGCAACTGACACCTCTTGAAAGCTCATCTGAAGTCCAATTAAATTGGATATTGGTCCTAAGAACATAGAGGATAAAGCATTAAATGCCATAAGATCTCCAAGAGTTAATTTTCCTGCCATTATTAAACGAGCACCTATAAATAATAGAATTAAATTACCTGCTGAATTTAAAAAAGAATTTATACTCGTATGTATATTTTTAAAAATGCCTACACTAAATGATGTATTGAGGAGCTTTGCAAAATCCGAATTTATCTTAGATTCTTGTTTCTCCCTTGCTTTTGAAATTTTTATAGTTTCAATACCTGACAGCGATTCTATGATAGTAGAACTCATCTTAGCATTTTGTTCCATAGATTTTTCATTAAATTTTTTATAGGGATTTTTAAATATAAATATGGATACGGTATTTACCATTACTATTAAAAGTATTACTAAAAATAAAGTGTGATTTATCATAAATAAACCAAATCCAACGATTATAACCATGATTACATCTATTATTAGGGATAATAAAGTCCCTGATATTATATCCTTTATAGTCATAGCATCTTGAAATCTTGTTACTATCTCACCAATCTTCCTCGACTGAAAAAATTTAATAGGAAGCTTTAAAATATGCCTATAATATGATGACAACAATTCTATATCAAGTTTTTGAGATAAATATAAAAGCAAATGACTTCTTGAAAATGAAACTAAAATTTGAAATATATTAAAAACCAACATACCTATAAAAAATATATTTAAGGTATCATTTAACTGATTTGTTAAAATCTCATCAATTAAATACTTCATTGTAAATGAAGACACAAAACCAAAAATGGTCAATATTGCAGAGGTTATAAATGCATATATAAATAATTTTTTATGTTTTACCATCATTTTTAAATATTTAAAAATAGCAGATTCATCTTCCTTAGTCTTTTCAAATTGAACATTTGGAACTAAAAGAAGCAGCACTCTAGTAAATACTTTCATAAAATCACTTATCGTATAAGTTACTATACCTCTTTGCGGATCAGATATTATAACATGATTCTTTGTTATTTTGTATATAACAACAAAATGAAGATATCCATCCTCAAATGCAAGTTGAGCAATACATGGAAGAGAAAATTTCGACATAAACCCTTCTCTTGTTATCTTAACCGCCTTGCTTTCAAAGCCAAGATCTGTAAGAGCTCTGATTAGACCTGCAAAGGTTGTTCCATTTGTGTCGGTTTTAGTTATCTCCTTTAACTTTGCAATGGACACATCTTTTTTATAATATTTACAAATAGTTGCAACACATGCTGCACCACAATCAGATAAGTCATTCTGTTTCACACTAACGTATCTAAGCACCCTCAAACCTCCAATCAATACATAGTATATTTATCATTATATTTTATTTTTATTAAATAAATTAATATAATTATAACATATTTTATTATATTAAAACAATATATACAAAAAAGAGATCTTAAAACCAAGATCTCTCTTATTTTTTAATTATTAATCAAATCTCAAAGCATCAATGGGATTTAGCGTTGCAGCTTTTTTTGCAGGATATATTCCAAAGAACATTCCAATTAATGAGGAGAATAATAAAGATATAAAGATGACATTTAAGTTTGGCGAAGATTTTAATCCAGTTAATTTAGAAACAAGAAGTGAAATAATAACCCCAATAGAAACGCCGACGATACCGCCAGTTAAACAGATGATAATAGATTCTACTAAAAATTGACTCATAATATCTACAGTAGATGCACCTAAAGCTTTTCTTGTGCCTATCTCTCTTGTCCTTTCTGTAACAGATACCAGCATGATATTCATAACCCCGATTCCCCCTACAAGGAGAGAAATACCTGCTACTGATACAATGAGGGCAGTAACTATATTAATAACATTATCATATTTATTTATTTGAGTACTAGCACGTTCAATCTTATACACTTGCCTTCCTAAGTTGTTATGCCTTATAGCCAAAATCTTAACTATATTGTCTGCAATGTCATTAGTTTTAGAATCATCTTTTAATATTGCAGAAATCTTATTTATAGTCTTAGTTTGCATTCCAAAGAGCGGCTCTAAAGTATGTGGAATAAATACAAAAGCAGGAACTCCAACTGTATCTGCAACATTAGTACCAACTCCTGCAAAGAAAGGATCTATGTCAAAGACACCAATGATAGTTAAAGTTTTTCCTGCTCCTCCATAGTTTACTTTTATATTTTTTCCTATTACTTCTTTTGTTTTAAATAATTTTTCGCAAGTTAGTGAATCGATGACTGTATATAACTTTCCGTCCTGGTATTCACTATTTGTAAAAAATCTCCCATTTAAAAGATCGATACCACCTATATTATAAAACTCATGATTTACAAAGAATAAATAAGCAGTTCTCCTATTATTAGTGTCATCATTTAATTGTACTGTTCCAGCCACCTGATCCTGAGGAGAAACTGCTACAATCTCCTTACTGCTATCTAACACAGCTTTTAAATCATCATGAGTCAATAAATCTGAATTAAAGGCATTCTCTAGATTAGCTGAAATATTTAACGTTTTAGCTCCCATCTTATCAAATTGCCCTGTAATTTGTTCAGTACTTCCTCGTCCTAAAGCTACAATCAAGATAACCGATGATATGCCAACAATTATTCCAAGCATAGTTAAAAAAGATCTCATTTTATTGTGAAATATATTTTTAAAAGAAGACTTTAAACAATCAATAAAATTCATATAAACACTCCTTATAAAACAATTCTATTTTTTACCATATAATCGTCATTTATAACGCCATCTCTCACAGTAACTATCCTCTTGCCATGCTGCGCTATCTCAGGCTCATGTGTAACCATTATAACAGTAGTGCCTATATCATTTAATTGTTGAAATATCCTCATAATTTCCACTGAAGATTTGGAGTCAAGGTTTCCAGTTGGCTCATCAGCAACCAATATAGATGGATTATTAACTAAAGCCCTTGCAATAGCTACCCTCTGTCTTTGTCCACCAGAGATTTCATTTGGATTATGATGAATCCAATTTAAAAGCCCAACCCTTTCTAAAGCTCTCTTTGCAATCCTCCTCCTCTTTCCTGCATATAATCCTGCATATTGCATTGGTAATTCAACATTCTCAAGTATATTAAGTTTTGGAAGGAGATTAAAGGATTGAAACACAAAGCCAATTTCCCTATTTCTAATTCTTGCTAAATCATTACCTCTTAAATGAGTAATCTCATGATTGTTTAAAATATATTTTCCACTTGTTATTTCATCTAAACACCCAATTATATTCATAAGAGTAGATTTACCAGATCCTGAAGGACCCATTATACATGTAAATTCACCCTTTTGTATATTAAGGCTTACTCCTTTTAGAGCTGTAAATTTAATTTTTCCTGTGTTATATGTTTTAGATACATTTTGTAAAGTTATCATATGCTTGTCTCCTTGTTCATCTTAATACTTAAACTCCAGCAGTTTAAGTATTATTTCTTATCTTCATCTACAACTTTATCTCCATCTTTTAAATCATTATTAGGGTTTAAAATAATTTTATCCCCATCTGATACACCTTCTAAAATTTGAACATCTGATCCCGAAACAAGGCCAAGTTTTACCTCTTTTTTCTTTGCTATACCATCATCATTTAAGAATATATGTGTTGATGCATCACTGTTTGCTATAATACATTGAAGTGGCAAAACAAACACATCCTTTAATTCCTCAAGAAGTATATCACAATCCACATCAAATCCAATTTTCACATCAGGTATCTTACTATCAAGTTTTACATCCACAACTAAGCTGGACTCTTGTCCTTGCACAGTTTGAAATTGAACAGCAACTGGTGAAATTTCGCTCACAGTCCCCTTGTGCTCATCATCATTTACCTTGACAATTGCGCTTTGGCCGACCTTTATCTTATATGAATCATTCTTTGACAATCTTAATTGAACTTTTTGAAGGTTTAAATCATCTATTACAAATGCTGGAGTCATACCATTATAAGCCTGACCTTCTTTAATATTAAGCTGAGTTATAGTTCCATCTGCCTCTGATTTTATAATCTTAGTTGTAGTACCTGTAATAGCAGAAGTGACTTCAACTTCACACAATTCATCCTCTTTTTTTACCTCATCGCCAAGTTTTTTTTGTAATTTAGTAACTTTCCCAGTTTCAAAATATTGCGAAAAACTATTTTGTGCCATTAAAGTCCCAGTAGTGGACACTTTGTCACTAATATCTGATTTTTTAACACTCACCATTTTAAATAAACTCTTCTGATATAATTGATCTTGCCTACTCTTTATATAAATTGCTGCTGCTGCTGCAATAATGATTATAGCTAAAACTATTAATATGATTCTTCTTTTCACCAAAATTCCCCTTTCATTTCAAATTTCAATAAACATATTTTAACCCAGGTAAAATCACTTTAAAAACTTTATTTGTATTATCATTTACAAATTTTACCTTTACATTATATTTAAATGCATTTTTTATTCTAATAAAACCATGAAATTCTTTATAAATGCTTTCATCCCCCATTAAAGTTTTAAATTTTTCATATATCCATAAATTCTTATTAAAATAATATCCTTTAGTATGTGAGTCATCTTTTATTAATAGTCCTGGACTTTCTATTATTATGTTTCTATTTGACAAAACAATGCTGATTTCTTTATTATACATGCCGTAATCTCTATATAAAATTGCATTTTCCAAAGAATTAAGAATTGCTTCTAAAGGATATTTTATCTTTATGATATCTTTTAAAATAGAATTTACTTCCTTAAACATACCTATTAGATTCCCATAAACTCTAAACGTATCATCATTGTGAGAAATCTTAATACAATTATATGGAAATAATAATCTGTTATAATCTCCAAAAACAAGTGCCCCACCTAATGTTAAATAGTATTTATTATCAGCATGAATTCGAGTAATTATTCCTGATGTATTTAACAAAAACAATTTGTTTTCTTCAGTAAATAAGATCCTTTGTTTTAAAAAATATTCTTTTAACATCTCCTGATTTAACATCTCTATATAACTATTTAAAACTGGTGTTTTTTCAACATCCAAGATATTTCCTTCTTCAAAAAAACTAACAAGCTCAAATTTTCTCATATAATCTGTAGTAGATCCTCTTCTTATATAAAAAATCCCATTTTCTCTCATTTGATATGGTGCATTTTCTCCAGTAAAAATTGTAACAATGCCAATTTTAACATTTTCTATTTCACATACTTCATAAGAAATCGGAACAGGGGGATCTATTCTGCTTAAAACAATTTGCTGAAGCTGTTCTTCCTCTATTTCATTATCATTTATTCCTATTATTTTTTTTGTTTTATCTTCAATTCCAATTAATATATACCCTCTTCCTTTTTTTGAATTTGCAATAGCAGATACATCTTTTGCAAATTCTTTTCTTCCTGATTCAATATTAAGATCAAGTTTCAGCTTAAAATCAAGCTTTGTCCCTTCTTCTTTATTAAGAAGCAACTTTAGTTTCTTAATATCCATACTTTCACCTCTATGATAAATAGTATGTACCAAAATAAAATATCTAAAAGACAAATTTAGATTTCTAGTTATATTATAATTTTTCTTTTAAAATTATTCAATTTTAAAATTAGGTAAAAATGTTAAATTTTAGGTAACTTTTTTGCAAATTGCTTTAATAAATTCCCTAATTTTTGATTTTATTATCAGTATTTCCTAAAACATCATAATAATGTCTTATTAACATATTTTAAATTATTGTGTACATCTTTAAATTTGTTTTTATCATTATGTGGCAATAAAACTCCTATCTCTATAGGTAGTGAGATGAATTGCCTTTTGCGCTAGCAAACTATAAAAATTATACAATAACAAATCCTTGCCTAAATCTATAAGACAATAAATTTTCAACTCTAATAACTTTTTTAATTTCCTTTAAAGCTATATATGCACCCTTATTTTGAGTACCTCTTACTGTGTATATTTTTCCGTCATATTTAACTAAGTCATTTGGTTGATAAAAGTATCTTTGTTTTCTAATACTTCTTCTTCCTTTTGATATTTTCACACCTCTATACTTTCTTAA